>JAJEAY010000075.1 GCA_022824145.1 Rhodobacter sp.
CCATGACCCGTGGATAGCGCCTGAACGCTATGCTGTCAAATGCGGATTCCGAACCGGGAAGGAGACGTCCAGCGGGCCGGAAGCCCGGCATTCAGGCCAAGGAAGCGCACGCGCCCGGACGGGGGGGGTGAGCAGTTACAATGTCAGAAAACTAGGCACTTGCGCATGTCTTCCACCCCATTGAGGCGGCGGCCCCGGATCTATCAATCTAACCCACTTGAGTCCGTGTCTTTCTCTCCTTCCGATCGGTTCGCGTCCCAGTCCTGCATGGCCTGCATGAAGATGACGGCATGAGACAGGAACCTGTCGCCTTCCCAAAGCTTCTGCGTTCCGGGCAGCGTCTGGCACTCCGAGGGATGGAAGCCTGCCAAGCCGCCGGCACCACGTAAGCGATGGAGTGGACGCCCCTCCAAACGGCGTCACTGTGCGCCAGGGAAAACGCCAGACGAGCTGCGCGTCAAAGCAAGGAGGAGAGCGTCCATGGAACAGGCTACCATCATCGACATCGACATTTCAAAGAAGGGTTTTTCAGCTGCACGGGGCGTCCGCTGAAGGCGAGCCGGTCTTCCGCAAGACCCTGTCACGCGGCCGGTTTCCGGCGTTTCTGTCCGGAGTGCCTTGGTGCCTGGTGGTGATGGATGCTGCGGTGCCTTTCGCCGAGCGGGCCGACGGCTTCGGCGAGGAAAGGGCAAAGCTCCCCTTGAAACCGCTGCCATCGTTCTGCTATGAATCCGCCCAAGGACATGGGGCTGTCTCCCTGTATGTTGTTGTTTAAGCGACTCCTTCATACCAGCGGGACAGTCCCCGGTCCAGGCGATCCCTTGAAAAAACACCCGTTTTCAGGAGAGAAACAGCTCGAACGCGGAATTTTGCAAGAGGCTCTCCGGTGAGAACTATAACAGGATCGTTCGTTGACAGGCCGCAAATTGAGGGAACGAAGATATGGAAGGGAACATCGGACGGATCTGGCTGGCATTGCTAATCCTGGCGTTGGCTGCAGCCGTCGTTTTCGCAGGCGCTTCCCTGAAACCGATCGGGACGAGGGATGGAGATGCGCCGTTTCTCACCGCGCTGAGTCAGCTGGGAATTCTCTACATCGTAGCCCTGTTTGTGGAGCGCTCGCTCGAAGTTCTGATCAAGGCATGGCGCCAAGGCGGAAAGTCCCGTCTCGAGGAGGAGGTGCGATCGGCAGAAGCTGATGCCAAGGCGGAGGCCGAGAAGAACCTGGGGGAATACAGGACTGGCACCCAGAGGAGAGCGCTTCTCGTCGGTTTGACACTGGGCGTCCTGGTATCTTTGTCCGGCGTCCGGCTTCTCGGCCCAATCTTCGAGTTCGACGTGTCGGACCCGTGGTCGTTCCAGCAAGCAGTGTTTCAGTTCACCGACATTATTGTGACGGCTGGGCTGATCGCCGGCGGGTCGGCGACAATTCACGAGTTGATGGCACTCGTTGACGATTTCCTGAAGGCCAGTCGAAAGAGCGCAAAGCAATCCTGAAGGCGATAACTTTCTGGCGTCACTGTTTGCAGTGGTCGAGACGCTTGGGCCTTGGTTCTTGACGGGCAGAGTGGATTCCGTACAGACGGGAATCGGATTGGGTGCGGGCCGGAACTGTTGGGAAATCCGATTGATTCCGGTTGCCGGACGGATTGCGATGCGGTTTTCCGTTCCTGAGCGGCGGGGTTGCGTGGCCCGGAGCCTGGGCCGCAGGACAGCATGGAACGGGCCGAGAGCGGAGGCGGTCATGGCGCAGGCAGGAGACGGAACGGAGCGGTTCCGGGATCGGGAGACCGGGAGGCGTCCGACGGAACAGCTGGAAGGGGAGTCTGCGGCGACCCTTCCCGGAGTTCCCTTGAAGCGCGGCGGGGCGTACGGCCACCGTGGCCGGGGAGACGGTCCGATGTCATCCGAACGGCGCTGGTTCCATGAATTGGACGGAGATCCCGAGACGGCATTCCTGGACATCCTCCGGCAGTGCGACAGGATGATCGACGATCTGCTGTCGCTCAGGAGCGCACCGGAGGAGACGAAGCTTGGGGACATTGTCGTCCATAGGTTTCCGGAGCGGGACTTACGGAACGCAGTCCTGCTCAAGCTCACCATGCTCGCAAGCAATTTCCGTGCGGGAAAGCTGCTGATCGATCACGGGTTCATGTATGAGTGGAACATGGTTTTCCGGGCAATCGAGGAGACGGTCGAGGATGTCCTGTTTCTGCTGGGGAAGGGGCTGGCGAAAGACCGGGGCGACCTCCACGGGAGATATCTGGAAGCCTTCCACGCCGAGGATATCGATGAACGAGGCCGGCCGATCGAAAAGGGGGTACACGCGCCGCGCAGGGCGGAGATCCGGTCGTTTCTGGATGCCGCGGAAAAGGAAACCCTGGGAGAGGACGACAGCGCCCACAGTTTGGCTGGAACGATGAAGTTCCTCCACAGGCTCGGTTCCGGCCATGTGCATGGCAGGGCAGCGAGCATCATGAAGCTTTACTGCACGGGTTCGCGCTCCTTCCGCACCGACGGATTGGACGGCAGTGATCGCCGCAGGAACGAACTGGATAGATTGTGGCAGATGTTCTTCGTCGCGGTGGTGTGTTTCGGAACGGCGGGAGGACAGGTCTGGGGGTACCGATATTCGCAGGATGTCATTGGTGTAGCCCGGAAATTCGCGCAGATTGCCGGGGTGAACAGGAAGGAACGCCCGAAATCCCCCTCGTCGTGAGCCGTCCTCCTATTGGCCTGAACTGGAGGCGCTGGGCAGCGGAGCCGCCGGTTCAGGGCGACCGGTCGTAACCGGGCCGGTTTCAGGAGACGGGACGAGGAGAGCCGGAAGTTCCGGCGGGTGTTTCGGGCGCGCCGCCCTGCGGGTCCGGAATTCGGCTTGCGGGCGGTGTCTGGCGCAGCGGGATGTGAATTCCGCATCGCGGGGGTAGGGCATGGGAGAGGTGCCTTGGGGGCGGTATTTCGGGCGCTGCCTGACATGCTGTCCCGGTTCGCTCGATTCAGGCCCGCGGCGTATAGGGTGTTCTCATGCGGTCGGAAGGTTTGCGGGAGTGTATGCTGGCTGAAGCGTTTGCAGGCGCACGCCGGTCTAGCGTGGGCGGCAGGAGTTCAGGTCGGGGGTTGGGTGATTTCTGATTCTCAAGGGCGATTCCGTTGGTGCGGTGCTGCTCTTTGGCTGCGGGATGTTTGATAGATCGCGCTGGACGCAGCGCGAGAGGCCGGCACGGTCCGACCGCAACACCTTGCGGACTGTGTTGCGCGAAACGCCCATCGCCTTCGCGATCGAGCGAATGGACTTCCCGTGAACGTGTCACGCACGCCGAATCCTGCCGATCGTCTCCACTGACACCATCTCCTCTGCCTCGCTGATTCCGATTCCTTGCAAGGCAGGCGTTTCCACATGATCAGGGGTGGGTCAAATTTCGACGCGAATCACCCACCGAAGTCGGTCAATTTCCAACGCGATTACACATAGTCCATGTCGCCACCGAACGCACCCTCTACGGCCTCCAAGTAAGCCTTGTGGCCGTCAGTGGTCAGTTGCACCCGGTTCGCGTGTCGCACCCGCAGACCGTCCATGAACTCAACGGCAGTCTGGCCCGAACGATCCCCGACCTCCCACGACAGGATCATCTTGTGGTCGCGCTCGATCGCGGTCCACGTCCAGACGTCTTCGGCCCCGGATTGAGCGGACTTCGCCTAAGCGACGTTCTTCTCCGTCGCGTAACAAAAAGACCATGTCTCGTCGCACTGGACTTTGCGGGCAAGAACGTCGCGCACGGTTTCGTCATGATAGGCTGCACAGGCCTCCCCGGCATCGACAAGTATCCTGGTTGCTGTGTTGATTGAGACGCCGACCGTACGGCTGATTGCGCGCATTGACATGCGTTCGACCAGCATGTTCAAAATCATTACGCGCTTGGCAGCAGGTAACTTGTTCACAC
Source organism: Rhodobacter sp. (assembly GCA_022824145.1). Taxonomy (GTDB): domain Bacteria; phylum Pseudomonadota; class Alphaproteobacteria; order Rhodobacterales; family Rhodobacteraceae; genus JAPOUP01. The sequence goes on from JAJEAY010000075.1 coordinate 3,945, forward strand.
CATTAGTGTAAGGACTGAAAACCTATTTGTCAAGCATTACTTTAATTTCAAGCGTCTGAAGGTGGACTCGGTTGCTCCATCAACGGAACCTTGGTGTCGGCAGTTATGACTTCTGCAGTAAGAGTCGTGTTCGGTTTGTCATACGATACCCGCCATTTATCAATAATATCTCGACCTAACAAGGACGGGAGCCTCATGATTTCTGGCGTTGGCGGTGAAATACCTATTTCAATTGAGTAGATGTATAGTTGGTCATTATCTGCGAACGCAATAAGGGCCGACTCAACATAACTTTCCATTTGTCCGCCGACCCCGGTAGTAGGTTCAGTCCGTTGCAGCACATTATAGTCAATGCCACACCGCCGGGCGTTATAGGGGCATCAAGAGTGACTTATCCGCCCCGGTATCAAGCAGAAATGACACATTCCCCGCTACGTTCAGATGCGGAAGTACAACTCGCGCCTCGAAGTAAGGGCGACCGGAAGTGTGCCCAAATCGCCCAATCAACATTACAAGATCAACGTACTTTGATTTTTTTCTATGAACCTAATAATGGCCTTATTTGCAGGGATTCCTTGGCGCTCCAATGAATCCATAAGCGACGTAAGAGTTCTCGAACTAGCGGAAACCTTCCCTTCGTATATACCAACCCATTGCAAGGGGTGGCTGCCAATCAAGTTCTTCTGTTCGTCTGAAAGCACACGCGCCGTCTCTGAGAACGCCCGAAGATCGGTCGCCACCTCATCCGGGGCGCCGCCGAATTGCTCAAGTAGGTGAGTCCCAAAGTCATTCATTGCACCCCCCCTTCCAAGTTCTTGGACCTTGACTCAGGCCCGATCTTTCCACCGTGCCACTGCGGCCATACGCGCGATCGCGCTGCGTTCATCCGGCGTCAGGGACATCTAGCGCACACCTGCGCCCTAAAGACCAGCCGTACGTCTAGCTGGTTGCTTGCAGCCGGTGTCTTGGATTTCGCCTGTTGCGATCCTGGCAACATGCACGGCGCAGCCGACGGCATCGGCCGTTCTCCGTTCGGTCCCTTGGGCACGATCAGAAGCGCGCCGGGTAGACGGGCAGCGCCTCCATGTATGGTGTGGCAGATTGCATCTCATTTCTCTCGGTGTCGTGCACACATGCCAAGCAGGCAAGGGCTGGAGGGCTGGATATCGCGTTGCTAGGCGCACTGTAATCACGTTATCTTCGCATGTCACTATGTCAACCGACAAAAAATTCAAATTGAGCACTACTGTCCCGTTAAGCTCGCGGGAATCATCTGTAACCATTTACAATCAAACAGGAAAACCGTCGTTCAGGGGTGTCATGGACTTGAATTCCCCGAACTCGGGAATCATGCTCTCCAGCTGTTTCCCTCATCTGGAGAGACCCAGCCATGTACACCGGCAGACCGGTATTCGCGCAGGTCATGGACCAGCTGCCCATGCACACCCTTCGACGCTGCATCGAGCGCTACGGCGGACACCGGCGCGTCAGGAGCTTCAGCTGTCACGACCGGTTCCGCAGCGTGGCGTTCGCCCAGCTGACCTCCCGGGAAAGCCTGCGCGACATCGAGACCTGCCTGCGCGCCCTGAGCCGGAAACTCCACCACGTGGGCTTCCGCAGCCACGTGTCCCGCAGCACGCTGGCCAAGGCCAACGAGAAGCGCGACTGGCGCATCCACGCCGACTTCGCGCAGTCCCTGATCCGGACCGCCCGCACCCTGCATTCCGATGACAGCTTCGGAGTCGATCCCGGCAGCACCGCCTGCGCGCCCGGCTCCACCACCATCGACCTGTGCCTCTCGGTCCTGCCCTGGGCGCATTTCCGCGGCGCCAAGGCGGCGGTCAAGATGCACACCCTGCCCGGCCTGCGCGGCAATATTCCAACGTTCATTGACGTTTCGCCGGGAAAACTGCACGATGCCAGCATGCTGGACGACCTGATGCCGGCGGCCGGGGCGTTCTACGTCATGGACAGCGCCTACGTCGACTTCAGCAGGTTCCAGCGACCCAGCGAGGCCAGCGCCTTCTTCGTCGCCCGGACCAAGTCCAGCCTCCGGTTCCGGCGCCAGGTCTCCCGCCCGGTCGACAGGTCGACCGGACTGCGATGCGACCGGACCGTCGCGCTCACCGGCTTCGACGCGTCCCGGGACTATCCCGGCAAGCTGCGGCCGATCAGGTTCCGCGACGCCCGGAACGGCAGGGAACCGGTGTTCCTCACCAACAGCTTCGACCTGCCGGCGATGACCGTGGCTGAGCTCTACAAGTCCAGGTGGCAGGTCGACAATTTCCCATCAGTCTACCCCTATAGTGTTTGCAGGTCCGTTTCAGACGCGATGCGGCAGGGGCGGGACTGGCCTTCCGTTTGACGCGCAGGACGAAGTGCCACCCGCGCTACCGGTGGGCCAGCGCCAGGGCGAAGGACAGGTATCCCCGGTCGTAGACGATGACGTCGCCCTCGGCGGCGTGGCCGAGATGGGAGAGCGCGGCCTCCCGCCCGTTTTTGTGGCCGAACAGGTCGAAGCTGGCCGGGACGCTGACCATGCCCTGCGGGTAGCGTGCACCGCCGTTCACAGGCCAGCCGCGCCCGGCGAACCCCCTCGGCAGGGTGACCTTCGAGCCGTCGACGGCGAGGATCCTGTATCCGGCGGCCCTTCCAGAGCGGGCCTTCGGGACAGCGTGGGAGGATCTCCGCATGCAAACGCAACTTTGGCTACCCGGAAAGTGCATCGGATGACGGGGCCGCATTCGATGCGGGAAGCGTCGAGGTTCCTAGAGTCCGGCCTCGTGAGATCATCGGCCCTCGTCATTCGCCACAAATTCGGCAACCGGCCGTGGGAGTCGCGCGCATCAATGGACCTGCGTCCAGGGAATCAACTGATGCGCGTATCAACCTTGCTCAAACGGGATGTGCGACGACCCGCCCGCAGGGTGCGTCGAGTGATGCGCAGCTGCCGCTGGGCCGGTCGCGCGTACGGCCAACTGTTATGCGGCAGTGGGCGGCCATTGGCGCAGATGTCCGAGAGCGAACGAAGAGGTGCGGTCCTCAGCCCCGTCCCTGGAAGCGTCAAAGCAGGCATAGCCTGCGTGAACGGCTACGTCGAGCGTAGGCACAGCCATTCTAGCGAGTGAGGCTTCGACTTGAGGAAATGGCCGTCACGGCCCGGAAATCCCGTCTTTTGGCACATGCAGTGCGTTGCCCCCCTATTCAACGGAGATTGCAGGACCGCTCCGGACGGCAGTCGAATCCGTTTGAACTTTCCGAGGCAGTCGAGGCAGTACAGGACATGGGAATTCGGTTGCGGGAGACAGATCAGTGAGTTCGGAAACAGGCAAGCACTTCAGGAAGCTCGCGGAGATGAGCGTGCCTGCGAAGCGGGCCGCCTACAGCGACCGAATGGCTTGGATGATGGCGCTGCTCGCAGAAATCGTCTATATGCGGTTCGACGAGGAATCGGACGACGTTTTGATGTCGATGGCCGAGGAACTGGTAGGCCTCGCCGCCGGAAAGGATGCTGATGCCGAGGCCATCAAGGACCGTCTTCAGGAATTGGCCGTGACCCTTGCCGGTGTTGGCAGGCGCAACGAAGACGCAAAGAACGAGAAACTCACGGCCGCACTGGCGGCCGGAGGGTTCTCGCTCGTCGGCGGAACCCCGATCCACATTCCCGAAACAGACACGCAGGCAATGGTCATCCGGCGCGATGCAACGGAAACCGAGCCAGCGTTCGTCGTCCTTTGTTTCCGGGGAACCCAGCAGGTTCGCGACTGGCTGACCAACCTGAGATCTTCGCCGGTCCCGATCGCCAACCCGAAGACGGGCGAAGGCAATATCGGCAACATGCACAAAGGATTTCATGACGCATTCACATCCGCTAGGCGGGCAATTTTCGAACGACTTGAAGCCGAAGACGTGAAGAACCTGCCGCTCTACATCACAGGCCATTCACTCGGCGGTGCGCTTGCGGTCGTGGCGACCTGGTACATCAGTTCGAAGCAGCTTGCCGCGTGCTATACGTTCGGAGCGCCGCGCGTGGGGGACGACGGGCTGCTCGGCTGGTACAAGACACCGATCTACCGGATCGTCAACGAGGCCGATCCGGTTCCCTTCGTGCCTCCGTCAGGGCGGTTCGTCTCCGTTCTCAAGCACCTGTTCCGGTTTCTCGCCGCGTTGATTCCCTGGGGCGGAGTGCTTGATCGGGCCGTTGGCTTCCTGGTTCGCCAGCAGAATTTCCGTCACTACGGTGACATGAAGTACCTGCCATTCGCCGCAGCAGAAGAGGGCGAATATCCGCAGACGTTTCGGATCCATCCTGGAATCTCGAGTTCGGAGAGGCTGTTCAGGTATGTTCGGATGTTCTTTGTAGAACCGGTCAGCACGGACAAAAGCCACGCCGGGGCAACGCCGGACCGGATCGACCGCTATCACGGGATGGATCGCTATCGTGACAAGCTCCGGGCCGTTGCGGTCAACCGCAACGCCTGAAGGCGGAAGAGGGGAAAGATGAACGGTCTTCCGTCCGCTCGTGCCGCTGGCAGCCTGACAGATTTCAACAGGTCGCGGACTCCTGCGGCAGACTGCACCCCTAATCAACACTTTGAACCCGATGCAGCCCCTGATGCATGGTTGTGAGGAAGTGCGGAAACACGTTCGTCTGGAAGTCCCTGTTCGTGCGTCAACTGCCGTTCGGAGTATAGGGCAGCGACCAAGCGTTCAGCGAGGGGTGGCCCTGCATTGGCATTCGATTAACGGGACTTGATGTCATCAAAGTCTATCGAGTCAAAGCACACGAGTCAATATATTTTTTCTGACTGGCCGAAGTTACATCATTTGTGCTGCGGAAAATGTGAACGCCGGTGCTCGCGAAGGGGAAATCCACTTGACCGAATGCCATTGCGGAGCCCCGCCGAAGCGTTCATGCCGATCCAACCTGAGCCTTCGACGGCGATTCAATTCACTGTTGCCGTCAGTTGGTGTGGGCCCGCGACTTGTGACCGCCCGATTCGATGCTGCTGGCTCGGGCGGCGGGATTTGGCGGGCTCGAACTGTAATTGTCTCAGACCCCAAAATTTCGCTTACTGACTGCTGTTCCGTTAAAAATCAAATGAATTCAGATGGTTAAGAAAGCTGACCTGCTAGAAAGCGTTTTCAGGTCCGTTAAGCGACTGATTCGGAGGTGTTTCTGGAACAGGGTCACGTCCGGAATTTGCAGGATTGTGCAAAGACCGAGACCGCGGTTGAGCCGTTTCCTGATGACGATCGCGAGTACGTAAATGGAAGTGGCGATCCAGATCCGGGTGTTCACGGCGTCGGCTGAAGTGCCGAAGAACGGCTTTATGCGCAAGTTCTGCCTGACCCACCTGAAAAAATTCCACCTGCGATCCGGAACGGGAGATTTCCGCGACCGCTATCGGCGGCAGGGCGAAGCTGCTGGTCAGGAATACCGGGATTCCTTCGCTCTCCGGGTCGCGGTATTTGATCCGCCGCAGTCTGTCCGGGAAACCAGTCGCGCTGCCAGCGCTTTTGGGCCGAACGGCCTGACGGCGGAAGGGCCGGCGCTGCGGTCCATAAGCCGGGATGGGAGAGGGCGGAGCCTGGTGTGCGGTTTCGTTCCCAGGACGAAGAAGCCGCCGCTGAGATGGATGCGGTGGATACATTCGAAACCGGGGCAGGCCCGGTCCATGAGATGAAACGCGCCAGCCTCAAGCGCCGCGTCACGGTGGATGTGGAAGGGTTCCCGATCATGATTGCGGTTCACGAGGCCTCGTTGCAAGATCGGAACGGCGCTCCGGACGTCATCTTTGGGATTGCTGAGAAGGCACCGCAGGTGACGAAACTGTGGGCGGACGGTGGCTACGCGGGCCCAAGCTGGGGGACGCGTTGGCCGGACACGGCCTCGGTTCCGGAAATCGTGCCCGGGCCCAAGGAAGCAAGGAAGCAAGGGGCTTCGCCGTCGTCTACCACCGCTGGATGGTGGAACGGACATCTGCCTGGATGTACCGGTGCCCGCGTCTGGCGAAGCACTTGGAGCGGGCCTGGGCGATTTCACCGGCTTGGGTCCAGCTGGCCGCTGCCGGTTCTTGATGCGAGGGGTGGCGCAAGAGATAACGCCATGAAATACAATAACATGACTAAATCAATGAGTTATGATTTAACCTCTCAGTGACTCCACCGATCTGGAAAGCTTCGCCTCGACGTTGCCCATTAGCCAACCGTTCCATCAAATTGGCTGCTCGACCTATCGGATGCATCGCACAAGGTAGGCAAGCTCACCTCTATATGGGCATCGCCTAAAACCCGATACATTGGGATTGACCACTCCATCTTACAACAATATTATTGTAAATATGCTGCCTTGCTACGTATTAATCGCGGGGGCACCCTGGCCTGTTCTCCCTCCCGGTGTCCATCCGGCGACGCTTGCCGAGATCGCACGGCGCTACGCATACAACGCCAAGCGGCGACAGCTGTTTCAGGGACTAAGGGACGCTTCGGCCAACCTGGTTCAAGCCGGGTGCAGTTCCCTTTATCTGGATGGCAGTTTTGTAACCGACAAGCCCATCCCCGGTGACTTTGATGCATGTTGGGATCCTAGCGGGGTCTCGCCCCAACACCTTGATCCGGTCTTTTTTCAGCTTGCCAATCAACGTGCGGCACAGAAAACCAAGTTTGGTGGAGAGTTCTTCCCATCAACCACGCGTGCTGATGCATATGGTCGGACCTACCTCGAGTTCTTTCAAGTCGAGAAGTTTACCGGCCGATCCAAAGGGATCTTGCTGATCAACCTCAGCCACGATCCCATGCTCCAACCACAGGTGACGCCATGATCTATAGCGACAAACAATATGGCATCTCCAGCGGTGAGCTCGCCAAGCTCAAGAGCGCACTCGCCGCGACGGAGGCGCAACCCAAGGAAGAGGAATGGCTGCAAGAGCTCGAGATCGAAGGTCTGAAGAGTCAGATCGCCGAGATTGAAGCGGATATTGCACATTACGACATGCTGAAGGCAGGTGAGATCACCTTTGCCAAGTCGTTCTCGCTGGACGCCTTACCAAGCGTGTTGATCGAAGCCAGAATCGCCTCCGGCATGAGCCAAACCGATCTCGCAGATGCGATTGGTGTCCAGGCTCAACAGATCCAGCGCTATGAGACCTCCAACTATATAGGAGCCAGCCTCACCCGGTTGATCAAGATCTCAAAAGTGTTGAACGTGCATACGGCTGGCCTCTTCGACACCGAGACCAAGCGTGGCGGGGCAGTCTATGCCTGGGAGGATGTCGACGACGTCGTCTGGCGGCAAATGCCTGCCCGTGAGATGGCGAGACGTAAATGGTTCGATGTCCCGCGTGGCGCTGATCTGATCGAGCGGACCAAGGCATACTTCCTTGAGGCCGCGGGACCGCAGTTTGCGACCGCCTTGCATCGCAAAAAGATGCGTGGGCCAACACTGCCCAACGAGTACTCATTGCTCGCTTGGCAGGCACGCGTGCTGGAGCGCGCCCTTACACGTGTCGATGAGGAGGCGATACCGCCATTTCGCCTGGACGATCGATGGCTCATTGACCTCGCTCGGCTCACACGCCGGAGAGATGGTCCAAAACGTGCCCGCCAGCTCCTTGCTGAGCACGGCATCGTGCTTGTGACAGAGGAGCACCTACCTGGGACGTATCTGGACGGCGCGGCCATGTTGAGTAGCGGGGACCGGCCCGTGATCGGCCTCACGCTTCGTCATGATCGGCTCGACAACTTTTGGTTCGTTCTCTTTCACGAGCTCGGACACGTCTTCCTACATCTATTCAATGGTCTCCGATACGATTTCTTCGACGATGAGGGCTCCGGTACTGAGGACAAAGTTGAGATTGAGGCCGACCGTTTCGCGTTGAACAGTCTCATTCCTGATAAGCTCTGGGATCAATGCCTGTCGCGCTTCGCGCTATCGGAAGAAGCCGTTCAGATAGATGCGGAAACCCTCAACATCGCCGCCAGCATCATCGCTGGCCGCATTCGGAAAGAGCGGAATAACTATACAATCCTTACTGGGCTCGTCGGTCACCAGATGGTCCGCGCGCAGCTGCAGGAGGTTCATGATGATCTTGAGTGAAAGTATGTACGTCCCCGCGCTGCATTGGCGGCAGGGCGAATATCAGGCACTTCTGCGCCTGGATACAGTGGTGAAGGACCAGGTGGTTCCCTTCATCACCGTGCCGGAAGTCGAGTTTGACTTCGAGCTTTGGCAACCTAAAAAGACCGTCCACGAGCATGTGTCGCCCTTCCCCGGGCGCTTCAAGAGAAATGGGGTTTCCGACCGGCATGGATCTACCTGAACGAGAAGATCGCCGTCGGCCGCATGGATGATGGGGCCCATGTCTTCGACTACATCTTTGACACGCTTCGCCCGCAACAAACGTACGCCATTCCCGGCGTCCCTCTCAGAGCGGATACCGATACTCTCGGAGCCGCGGGGCGCGCCGCTGCGCGAGACCAGCATGGCCTGGCGGTCGTCCTTAGGCTAGAAGATTTGATGGCCGGCAATCCTAAGGGTAAGGTCGTTAAACTACTGGCCGCTGTGTCGGCCGAACCCGGCGATGCAGACCTAGTCATCGATCTCCGCGCCCCGAACTTCGAGCCCTATGTCGCCTTCGCAAATGCACTTGCGGTCGCGATGGGTAAGTTGGGCGATCTTAATCAGTTCCGAAACTTAGTGCTTCTTTCAACGGCGATTCCCGATACCTTTGCGGACATCGCAAAGGGTACAGATCAAATCCCGCGCCACGACTGGCTGTTCTATAAGACCTTCTTGGCCGCACTCCCAAGTGGCATGCGAAAGCCAACGTATGGTGACTACACGACTGTCAATCCGGACTTTGTTGCGAGAGACATGCGGATGATTAAGGCGGCGGGGAAGGTTATCTATACCACCGCAGACACTTGGGCGACAAGAAAGGGCGTCGCCTTCCGCGGGAACGAAGTCCAGATGCATTCGCATTGCGAGGAGATCTTGAAAGACAGCATCTTCCAGTTTCAAGGCCCGGCATTCTCATATGGCGACGGCTATATCGCCGGATGCGCGGCAGGACTGGAGGGGCCGAGTAACCAAACCCGTTGGAAGGAAGTTGCGATCAACCACCACATAACGATGGTCGCAAACGATCTCGCCACACTTGCCGCTGCGTCATTGCTACCTTGATATGCGCAGTGAGCTGCGTCTCGTTCAACATTTCGACCAGCGCCTCATAGAGTGCGGCTCGAGGTGCGTGCAGTTCTGCTTTGCTGGCTCCCAGCTGCGCCAGGATCGACTGCGCCTCGTTGCGCCAAAGGAGATGGGCTAACACAAACCGATCGACCATTGGGTTACGCCGCGCAGGCTGCAGAGTTTCAAATCCAAGGCCGCCGCGCAGACCCCGATGGGTCCGTATCACGCCGCACCAAGTCGGCACGCTCTCCATCACTGGAGCGACATGGCGGTCAGTCACCACCATTGTCAGCTTTTGCAAAGACTGGCTGTAGGTTTCAAGCTGATCTCCGAGCCTCGCCAGGCTGTCGACAGCGCTTTTGATCTCAAAACCTTGGATGACACAGTTGATCACAGCCAGATCTATGCGTCGGCGGGCATGGGCGAGACCTAACTCGTGGATCACCAAAGTGTTCGCGCTGCGCACATGACCCCGAAGCCGTTTCTCCAGCAGTCCTTTCCGAATAACCTGATCATTCAAAGGCGCGTCCAACCTGCGCGTCGAGCGATCCCTTCGCGTAGCTGTTTGGGTCACCTACTCGCCGTCCCCTTAAGTTCCCCTGCGATCAGTCTCCGGAACTGACTTCGCCGCGGTGCCATCCTGCTATCGTGATGCTACCGATTGTATCGCTAGTCTACAAGGACGGTTGGGAATTGACGTAGCGCAGTTCGAAAGCTCGCTTCGCTAAATGCGATCTCATTGTGGAAAGCAGCCAAAATAGCGAAGAGAGACGGTTTGTTGTGTGGCACCAAGTCGATGAATTTTCCATTATGCTTGCAGGGGTTTATGGGTGGAGCCGATGAGCCTCTACGATCTCATGTTTTTTGATGTCGCGACAGCGTGACCCTCGGTGCGTATGTTAGCTTCATCGAAGACCTGATTGCCGATAGCGGCATGACAATGGATGATGTGCGCTTGCCGAAGAGTCCGTCTGGGTATCTGAAAACGCGGAATCCCGGCAGTTGAAGGATATGGGAACCATCAAGGTCCGGACACTGTTCGGCAGGATTCCCGTCCCATGTCCGAGATATCGGCTGTGCAAGTGCGAATTGTCCGGCGTTGACGCTCCCATCGTATCCGCCCTCCCTGAACGCATCACGCCCGAGCTTCCAGCGCCGGAAAACAAATGGGCTTCGCTCATGACCTATGGCGGGACCGTAAAGCCATCAGGCGACATTTGGCGAGTCGAAACCATGGAGTCAGATGCGCCGCGACTCCATAGATTCGGCTCACTTCTCGAATCATTTCGAGTCGCTGCGTATGCGCAGGACGACGACATCGAGGGAACAGTGTCCAGCCGAAAGGCCAGAGGCTAGGGGCTGCGGGTTTCCGGCGCTTATTCGTGCCGGCGGCGGCATTCGCGCCTGGGGAATCCGGGCTTGAGGCATTCATTGCGAAGCTGGCGCCGGGCGGTTGCCTGTACCGCGGCAAGGAGGCCCTGTCCGGCCTTGCTGGGCAGACGGTCAATGGAGACGGTCGTATTAAGGGCTGTGCCGGTCGGGGGCGCCGCCGATCCGGAGGTTGCCGTGAGATCCTGCGGGCGGCCGTCCGGGATTGACGGCACGGGCTTATGAGGCGGGAACCTGTGTCAGGGCGGAAGCTGCATGAAGCGGGCGGGCCGCTTCAGGGACGCGGAAGGATCTTCGCCTGCCGGGGCGGCCGGACCGGTGACGCCGGGACCGTATCCAAGGCAGGCCGCCGCTTCCCGCCCGGGAAGCGGACAGCGGGGAGCGCGGCCGCGAAATCCACATGGAGTGCGGGACATTCAAGCCGGGTCGCCTGTTCGCTTGATGCCGGACGCGGCGGCCGCGCGCTGACCGGAAGTTCGGAATTCGGCTTGCGGGCGGTCAGCGGGCCTGCGTCGGAACTTCCGAATCGGTCGTGCCGGAACCGGTCTCCGTGTCGCCCGGCAGTGCGGGCCGCACCGGCGGGGGCTCAGTTCGGGGTTCCCTTCGCGACGCTGCTTTGGCGACGTTCCTCCGGCCACCGGACCCTGACGTCCGCCATGATCCGCTAGCCCTGGATTTTCATGTTCCCGACGAAGCGGGACACAGCGCTTCCGATATCGGTGCCGCGCATTTCGTTGCTGTGACTGTTCAGCTTCTGCAGTTCCACAAGCCTTCTGTGTGACTTCGCCCACTTCTGAACCGCTTCCTCAAGTGTGTCCGCCGATGCCTCGATCGTGTAGCGGTCTCCGTTGTACCCGTTCCTGTATGAGCGTGAAATCGTGATCATGCTGTTCTCCTGCTGTCTGGCGGCGCGCGGCGCCGGTGTCGGGTCCGGGGAATTCCGGCGGGCTGGTTCAACAGCGGTTCGCAGCGGTTCGCAAGCGTCCGAAACCGAATTTGCCTGGGTGAAGGGTGAGGCGAGGGGGGGGGGATTTCAGGGGGAGGCGTTCGAGGTGGGGGCGCATCGGCCGCCGATGAAGGTACGCCCGTCAGGAAACCGGGAACGCAGGAGGTGGGGCGGTGCGCGCCGGCGGGAACTGTGCGGGCAATCAGGAACGGTGCGGGAACGGTGCCTGCCACCGGGAAGGGCGCGCGCCGTTCGGGCGCTGGCGGTTCGAATGCGGAAGAGCTGATCCGAGTGGCTCCGGCGGCGGGTTCGGGCCGCTGCCGTGAACTGGAAGCGTTGGAAGCGTTGGAAGCAGGGCGATGGAAACCGGGCAGATGCCAGGCAGCGGACTCCGGACAGTGGAAGCCTGGCAGTGGAGTTCGGGCTGTCGAAGCGGGGTGCGGGACGCAGGGGATGGAAAGCCGGGAGCGGACGGGCGGTCCGTGAAGGGACATCGGGATCCGCGGATGCGTTACCGAAGGCGTGAGGCGCTGGCGGCGCTGGCGAGTGGGCCGGTTCTCCTTTGGTGGCTGGCGCCGCCGGGATAGCGGTCACAGGAGACGGGACGGGAGAGCCGGAAATTCCGGCGGGTGTTTCGGGCGCGCCGCCGTGCGTGTTTCGGAATTCGGCTTGCGGGTGGTGTCTGGCGCTGCGGGGATGTGAATTCCGCATCGTTGGGGTCGGGCATGGGGGAGGTGCCGTGCGGGCGGTATTTCGGGCGCTGCCTGACATGCTGTCCCGGCTCGCTCGGTTCAGGCCCGCGGCGCATAGGGTGTTCTCATGCGGTCGGATGGTTTGCGGAAGTGTATGCTGGCTGAAGCGTTTGCTGGTGCGCGCCGGTCTGGCGTGAGCGGCAGGAGGTCAGATGGGGGGTTGGGTGTTTTCTGATTCTCGGGGGCGATTTCGCTGACTCGGTGCTGTTCTTTTGTCGCTGGATGTTCGACAATGCACGTTGGAGCGGGGCTGTTCAGGTTTCGGA
>JAJEAY010000029.1 GCA_022824145.1 Rhodobacter sp.
ACGCCTTGGGAAGCCGAAGGGGCGGCCTGGAAGGCGGGAATCGTGACTCAACGGCGCGGATTAACATGGACAGGCGAACATGTAGCGTTTGAAAGGTGAACAGAACGGGAATAACTTACCCCATATCAGAAACGCACCCGTCTTGGATCTACGCGGTCCGGGAGTCAGACAAAACGAATGAGGGAATTGCTGGAGAGGACGCGTCGCGGTGATGTGGACGCAGCCCAGCGCCTCATGGACGAGATGGCCGGACTTCAGTCGTGATCCGGTACGACTTCGAACTGGACCAGCTTGAGGCTCTTGTCGACGAGCACAAGCCGGGGTGGCGGGCCAGGGCCAAGGAGCGGACAGACGAACTGCGCAGGATTGGCGCCTACGAAGAGAACAGTTCGATCTGGGGCGAGATCAAGGCTGTTTACATGCAGATCCAAGGGGCCAAATGCAGCTTTTGCGAACGGAAGTTCGAGGGCGACTTCAGTCAATACGAACTGGATCTCGAGCATTTTCGGCCAAAGAGAACCGTCAGGAAATGGCCTTGCCCTTCAGAACTGGCTACTGGCCATGCGCCAGCCACTGCTCCCCCGGCTGGGAACAGCGGATATTACCTCCTTTCCTACCATCTCCTGAACTATGCCGCGGTGTGCAAACCGTGTAATTCGGGCCTGAAGCAGAACTACTTTCCGATCTCGGGCGAGTACAACTTTGTTGGGACAGAGCCGAATGACATGCACGCCGAACAGCCTTGGCTTCTTTATCCGATAGGGAGTGCCGACGTCGATCCGGAAGACGCAGTTTCATTCCACGGGATGCTGCCACATTGCAAGTCTGACGATCCGAATTTGCAGTTGCGCGGGCTCGCGACGATCGCCTTCTTTCAGCTTGATGACGTCATCGCTCGCAAGAACCTGATGCGGGAGCGCGCGCAGGTCATCTTCATCCTCCATTGTTTGCTTCAGAGAGCTAACGAAGAAGAGAATCCCCAAATGGCAGAAGAGGTCGGAAACATGATCGCGTCGTCGGCTGCGCACGCGAACTGCGCCCGCAGCTTCAAGCGCCTCTTCGATCTGGATCATGTCGAGGCGGCGAAGGTTGCCGAAAAGGCACGGCGTTTCATCGGGTCAATTTCGTAAGTGGAGCCGCCGAAGTGCGGCATCCGACTGCGCTTCCTGCTGCCATGTGCATCGCACCTTAAGCCCACCCAGCGGTTGTGAGGCGTCATGCACGGCCGCGTGACGCAAAACTGCCTACACGGGGACTTCCACCAGTTCACCGAAGAAGCGGTCCTTGCCTTTTTTCAACGACACCCTGCCGCCGAATAGGGAGGTATCTGCGGAGTCCGCCACCGACAGCTTCCGGATCATCTTTCATGACCGGTTCCGGCTCGTTGGACAGCGGCTGTCACGTTGGGCCTGGTGCATGCGACGATGCGGTGGTGGGCGAATCACGCCCGGGAACACGGTCGAAGTCAGTTAGCTGAGTATATAGATCAAAGAGCACGAAAGGGTCAGCCGTGCAGCGCATCATGTGGAGCATGTTTCAGAGTAATGGGTCAAGTTCCGGAGCGCATTTATTCCGGCCAATCCGTAGCGAGACCGGATCGCAGGTAGATGCAGGGTCCGGACATCAGGAGCCGTCTCCCATCTGACCGCCGACTAGACCTAAGGTCAGCTGTAGTACCGTTGACTCCGTGCGTAAAGTGTCGGACCGCAAGGGACGAAGACGTCGCTGGAACTTCATCGGGTGATGCCGAATTGCCAAGGGTGATCCGGTGCAACTGTGACATTTTGTCTTGCGGTTCGGCTCAAATTCATTGCAGGCTCTGAACCCAAGCGCCAACCCAAGTCGGTCTACCAAGACTGAATCAGGCCGATTTGGCTGCGGGGAGCGATCCCGTCTCTGCCCTCGCGCTCCGGAAACACTTGAACGGAGCACCCCGGCGCATCGATTTCGGAGGCGGAATAAACGCAAGGTAAATCTTGCAGGAGGAAAAGGAGAATGCGTCATGGCTGAACATAGACCGGAGACGCTTGTGGCGGATGAAGGGCTGATGAAGGGCCTTCACTCTGGCATGGGTTTTGCGGCGAAAGGCATGGTAGTTGCGTTTGTCGTGTTCACAATTCTGAATGTGGACTTCGCCAGTAGCATTTACCAAGCGATCCGTGGATGGATCGAAGCTTCGCTGGCATGGTACTATATCCTGATCGTCGTATTCCTGATGTTCGTCTGTCTTTACCTGATGTGCTCCAAGTACGGGTCAATCCGGCTTGGAAGCGACCAATCAAGGCCAGAGTTCAGCAATTTCTCATGGTTCGCCATGCTGTTCTCAGCTGGCGTCGGCATCGGAATCCTGTTTTTCGGCGTAGCCGAGCCGGTGTTCTACTTCGACAATTCCGGCGCTTTTGGCTATCCCAACAATCCGCATGCGGATGCTGTTGGCGTGGTAGACATGAACATGAACCGCGCCGTCCATGCCATGCGTGTGACCTATTTCCACTGGGGATTCCATGCATGGGCGGTCTACGTGATTGTCGGGCTGTGCCTGGCATACTTTGGATTCCGCAAGGGTTTGCCGCTGACACTGCGTTCTTCCCTTTATCCGATCATCGGTGACCGGATTTACGGTCATGTCGGCCATGGAGTCGATCTTCTGGCCGTGTTCGGAACGGTCTTTGGCGTCGCAACCTCTCTTGGTCTTGGCGTGACGCAGATGGCAACTGGGCTGAATGTGCTGTTCGGGATCGATCCTGGCATCACGACCCAAGTCATCCTTATCGCCGTAATTTCGGTCATCGCGACGTTTTCTGCGGTATCAGGAGTGGGCAACGGCATTCGCATTATTTCGGAGTGGAATATCTGGCTTTCGGTGGTGCTGCTGGCGTTTTTCCTGTGCTTCGGTCCGTTCAAGTGGCTGCTGGGTTTCTTCGTGACCTCAATCGGCGACTATCTCTGGAATTTCATCCCCATGGGATTCTGGACCGCGGGCACCGATTCTGAAATCGGCTGGCAGGGTGGCTGGACCATCTTTTACTGGGGCTGGTGGATTTCATGGGCGCCTTTCGTAGGGATGTTCATCGCTCGCATCAGCCGCGGCCGCACGATCCGCGAGTTCATGGTGGGCGTGATGTTCGTTCCGACGACCATTGCGTTTTTCTGGCTGTGCATGTTCGGCGGCAACGCGATCTACATGGAGTTGATGGCTGACGGCGGTGTTGGCACGGCTGGCATCATCGATACAGTGCGCAACTGGGATCTTCCGTCGGCGCTGTATAGCACCATTGACGGGCTGACCGGGGTTGCCGTCCTGCAATGGCTGATGGCGGCGCTGGCGACCTTGCTGCTGGCGACATGGTTCATCACGTCGTCTGATTCCGGCACGCTTGTCATCACCACCATGCTTTCGATGGGCAATGACAGCCCGCCGCAGCGTTTCAGGATCGTCTGGGGCCTTGGCGAAGGGTTTGTCGCGGCTGTGCTGCTGCTTGCCGGCGGCCTTACCGCACTTCAGACGGCATCAATCGCGGCGGCGCTGCCAATCTCTGTCATCATGCTGTTCATGACTTACGGCCTTCTGAAGTCACTGGCGGAAGACAGCGAATACGTGTCGGCGGCTGCACCGGTGGCGGCGTGACAATGTGAAGCCGTTGCCGCTTGGGACAGCCTGCGCTGACGGGCGGCAACTGCCTTGGGCGGTGGCTCAACCTGAAAATCAGTCTCTGATCGATTGATGAGTTGAGCCACCGAACCTGATTCAACTTGCCGGCAGCGAGTCAACCACGCCTGCTGGCAAGGAAATGGGTGGCATCCAGCGGGTCCGAATGTCGGACATGCGCAATTGGCTGTCCTGTCTCCGATGAGGTGTTTCGTCCTGGAGAATGTGGCCGGTCGAGCCGTCAGAATGTCTTCGCTGAGTTCCCGATCATTTTGGTGCTTCAATCGGGAACGAGCGCCGGTTTGGCCCGGTTTCCTGGACCGCCCGCCCGAAGTTGGGTCAATCGGGCATTTTGCCTTTAAGGGTCGCTTGAGCAGCTTTAGAACACTCTGACTGCTCGGGCTGTTCCGAAGTGGCGGACGACAGAGGACGGAAGATATGCATATAACCGAGACCGCTGACAGTGAAGGTGCGGATCAAACGAACAACGTGGCTTACTATGCGCTGCACACATGACCGTTCGTCGCGCCAGCATGGATGGACCGCGTAGAGTGCTGGTTCCTATCCGCCATTCGCATTCGTCTGGCCGCAATTCTTCCCATGTGCAGCGCAGAGCGAGTGTCCTTGGCTGATGCGCCTTTCGTGGAACGAGGTCCGCGCCCGTGCCGCGGCATTCGCTGAGGACTGGAAGGACGCGGCCTACGAGAAGGGCGAGACGCAGAGCTTCTACAACGAGTTCTTCGAGGTCTTCGGGAAACGCCGCCGTGATGTCGCCCGCTACGAGCAGCACGTCTCCAGGCTCGACAGCCGCACCGGATTCATCGACCTGTTCTGGCCGGGTGTCCTGATCGTCGAACAGAAGAGCGCGGGGCGCGACCTGAACGCTGCCTACGAACAGGCAGGGCAGTACTTTGACGCGCTGCCTGACCGCGAGCGCCCGCGCTTCATCCTGGTGAGCGACTTCCAGACATTCGAACTGCACGATCTTGACGAGCGGGAGTCCGTCACGTTCACGTTGGCGGATCTTCCGGCAAACGTTGAGGCGTTCGGCTTCATCCTTGGCGTGCAGCGCCGGACGTTCCGAGATCAGGATCCGGCCAACATCGAGGCCGCCGAACTGGTCGGGCGGCTGCACGACGCGCTCGCGGATGCAGGGCATCACGGACACGATCTGGAACGGTTCCTCGTGCGCGCCGTGTTCTGCATGTTCGCCGACGACACCGGGGTGTTCGAGCCGCGCGACATCTTCCTCGACTTCGTCGAGACGCGCACCGGCGGGGACGGGGCGGATCTCGGGCCGTGGCTCTCGCAGCTGTTCGAGGTTCTCGACACGCCGGAGGACGAACGGGCGGCAACGCTCGACGAGGATTTGGCGCGTTTCCCTTACGTCAACGGCGAACTGTTCAAAGGGCGCCTGCGGACGTTCTCGTTCGACGCGGCGATGCGCGGGGCGCTGCTGGACGCCTGCCGGTTCGACTGGTCGAACATCTCGCCCGCGGTCTTCGGGGCGCTGTTCCAGTCGGTGATGGATCCGGCGGAACGGAGGGCGCAGGGAGCGCACTACACCACGGAGAAGAACATCCTCAAGGTGATCGAGCCGCTGTTCATGGATGACCTGCGGGCGGAGTTCGGGCGGGTGAAAGCGCGCCGGAGGGGCCGCCTCGCCGCCCTCCGCCAGTTCCAGGAAAAGCTCGGCGGCCTGACGTTCTTCGACCCGGCCTGCGGCTGCGGCAATTTCCTGATCGTCGCCTACCGGGAACTGCGTCAGCTCGAGACCGAAGTACTCCAGGAGATCCATCCGAAAACGGCGGACGGACGGCAGACGGACGCTTTCACGGCCGACCTGTCATGCGTTGACGTAGACCAGTTTTACGGCATCGAGATCGGCGAGTTTCCAGCCCGCATAGCGGAAACCGCGCTGTGGATGATGGACCACATCATGAACAGCCGCCTGAGCCTGGAGTTCGGCTGGAATTATGCCCGCATTCCGCTGGAGAAGTCGCCGCATATCGTCCATGGCGACGCGCTCGAAGCCGACTGGTCCGGGCTGCTGCCGCCGGGTGACTGCTCTTTCTTGTTCGGCAATCCTCCGTTCGTGGGCGCGAAGTACCAGACGGCGGCGCAGCGTGCGAAGGTTCGCGGGACCGCGGCGCTCGGCAGAAGCGGCGGGACGCTCGACTTTGTCGCCGCATGGTTCATCAAGGCGGGTGAATACGTGAAGGGAGGCAATGCCCGGATCGGCTTCGTCGCGACCAGCTCGATAGTCCAGGGCGAGCAGGCTGCGCAGCTATGGCCTGTGCTGTTCGGGCGCTGTGCGCTGGAAATTGCCTTCGCGCATCGGACGTTCGCATGGGGGTCGGACGCGCGCGGCAAGGCGCATGTTCACGTCGTCATTGCCGGCCTCGACCAGCGAAGGGCCGCGCGGGCGGAAAAGCGGCTGTTCAGCTATCCCGACATCAACGGCGAGCCGGAGGAAAGCTGCCACGCGGCCCTGTCGCCGTACCTGTTTGAC
>JAJEAY010000033.1 GCA_022824145.1 Rhodobacter sp.
CGCCTTGGGAAGCCGAAGGGGCGGCCTGGAAGGCGGGAATCGTGACTCAACGGCGCGGATTAACATGGACAGGCGAACATGTAGCGTTTGAAAGGTGAACAGAACGGGAATAACTTACCCCATATCAGAAACGCACCCGTAGCCCAGCTCCGCAATTCGACTCTGGTTGGGAAGTTCAATGGAGTAGTTCACCGGCGGGCACCGCTCGATGAGGCCAGCAAAGTCGATCCAGCCCTCGCCCGGGTAAAGCCGTGCGTCACGAGCCAGCTGGATCATGCCTTCGCGGGTGTCGGCAATTCCCGGCAGGCAGTCCGAGACATGAAGGAAATGCAGCCATTCGGGAGGGACATGCAGAAGCTCGCCCAGATCAACACGGGAGAGATGCAGGTATAGGGTGTCGACAAGGATTCCGCCGTTTGGCCGGTCTGCGGCCCGCACGATGTCAAGCACCTCGTCAAGCGTTCTAAGCCGCGAGAAAGAGGGGAATTCTAGATCGATGGTCAACCCGTAAGGCGCGGCGAGGTCGCAGGTTTCACCATACACATCGAGAAGGAAATTCCTGTCATCCCGGCGTGTCGTCCAAGCCGACATGATCATGTGCCGTGCCCCAAGCTCCCCGCCGAGCTCAAGCGCGGCCTCGAAACCGCGCGGATCGCAGTCCTCGGTGATTCGGGCCAGTTCGATGTCAAGGACTTCGAGGCCAGTAGTCGCCAGCGCTGTCCGGATGGCCTGAACCTGCGCCCGGTCCAGTGGTGAGTCGATGAATTCACCCGGAACGTTCATCGCAATGAAGCGCGGGCTTACAGCGTCATATCCTGCACGTGCTGCGATGTAGACCAACTCTGCGGGGGTACAGTTGATCAGGGTCAGATGCGCCAGCGAAAACACTGGACCGTCCGAAGGCTCTGTTTCCTGCACTGACATCGACCTGTCTCCAATGTGAGAGCTATATCTCACATGAAAACCAAAATATCAGACGTTTTTTAGAACATCAACTACAAATTCTGCATAGCACTCCTTGTGCCGCCGATTTCCTGGCGGCCTCACCGATGCGCTGCGCCATCAACCCGTCGTCCAATGTGGCAAGTACGGGATGCGGCACGCCGGTCGACAGAACGGACAGAAAGGCATCAAGTTCCTGTCGGTAGGTTTCGGCAAACCGCTCCTGCCATGTCGCAAGCCTGTTTCCGCGCCGCATCCATCGACCGTCGGCCTGAACGATCGTTCCTACCGGATCCTGATGGCTTGTCAGCAGGTCTTCGGAGCCATGAATCTCAATGCGTTCGTCCTGTCCATAGGCGGTTCTCCAACTGAAATCGAAGCGGCAGAGCAAGCCGTTTCGCATCCGCATTGAGATGATGGCGGTATCGTACTCACCTACATCCCCGAATGCCGGATCGACAAGAACAGAGCCCATGGCGAACAGTTCTTCCGGCTCTTCGCCGGATATCCAACGGGCAAGATCAAAGAAATGGCTGCCCTTTTCGGCGAACAGTCCGCCTGATGTCCGACTGAACTCCACTGTGGGAGGTGCGGTGCTTCTGGAGGTGAAGCAAAGCAGTTCGCACTGTCCTATACCGCCCGCAATGACGGCATCGCGCATGGACGCATACTGGCGATCGAATCTGCGGTTCAGAGCAGTCGCGGCGACAAGCCCGCTTTCCTGAACCGACCCGACGATCTCCTCGGCGGACTGCAGGTCGCGGGAAAGCGGCTTCTCGCAAAGAAACGGAATGCCTGCCGCAACGCATTCCCTGACAATGTCACCGTGTGTCGCCGTGGACGAAGAGACAATGACTGCATCGGGTCGGGTATCAAACAGATCCGACACATTCGTGGTCACCAACGCGCCGGTTTCTTCACGAATGAATTTGGTCGCCTCCGGCCTGGGGTCGCAGACCGCCGAGAGCTCTGCCTCGCGGTGAGCCGCAAGATTTGCGGCATGCAGCTGGCCGACGGTGCCCAAACCGATCACAGCGATGTTCTTCATCCGGTCAACCCTCTAGAGCTGGACCCATCCTCCCGCCCGGTCATTGGAGCGGACGCAGGCGTCGATGAACCGAACTCCCGCCGCTCCCTCGGAAACGCCTGGCATTTCGAGCCAAGCTCTTGGCAAACTCTTTCCGTCACGGCGGGCGGCAACGGCCAACGCGAACTCGGTATAAAGGTTGCCCCAGGCTTCGATAATCCCCTCAGGAAACCCGCGTGCGGTGCGCACGAGCCGTTCCGTCCTTGGGGAAACGCCATGACCGTGACCCCGGGACACAATTC
This sequence comes from Rhodobacter sp., assembly GCA_022824145.1. Classification (GTDB taxonomy): domain Bacteria; phylum Pseudomonadota; class Alphaproteobacteria; order Rhodobacterales; family Rhodobacteraceae; genus JAPOUP01. The sequence goes on from JAJEAY010000033.1 coordinate 2,272, forward strand.
GGTCCGGTTCACTGAATCGGTTGAACCTCAACCGGTCGCAGTCTTCGAGATCCCACTCCAACCCCCCTTCTGAACCAAACACTCGAAGCCGAAGTCCAGCGCGGTTGCCGGGCGCGAGCCGAGTGGCCATCAGCGTGCCCGGAACATCACCGCCATGTCGCGTCCATGCAAAGAAAGTGTCTTCCAGCGGCTTGGGCGAGCCGCAGACATGAAACTCGGACCGCAGATGAGTGAGCGGCAGGTGGCTGACAAAACCCGCGAGGTGGGCCGCGTGGGTGCCGATGTCACCGACACAGGAAGTGCGGCCGGACCTGGCCGGATCAAGTCGCCACTTCACGTGAGGGGCGTCGGCCGCATCCTCCGGCGTCATCCAGTCCTGCATGAATTCAACGTGTATCTGATTAATCCGGCCCACGCCGCCTTCCGCCACTATCTCCCGCGCCTGCCGGATCATCGGAAAGCACGACATTACGTAGGAGACGCCGAAAACACAGCCGGTTTCGCCAGCCAGCTGCACAAGCGCCTCGGCTTCCTCCACCTCGTTCGTCAGAGGTTTGTCGCAGAGCACGTCGATTCCGGCATCGAGAAAAGCTTTGGCGGCAGCATAGTGCACGTGATTCGGTGTCGTGACCATCACCGCATCCACTCCGTCAGTGCGGCCGGCCTCCGCCTTCGCCATCTCTTCAAACGACGCATAGCAGCGCTCTTCGGGCAGGAACCATTCCCCCGCCGCCGCCTTGGCACGGGTCGGATCGGACGAGAACGCACCCGCAACGACCTTCCACCGGCCGGTCAACCGCGCGGCCATGGCCTGCATGCCCGAGACGCGGCCACCTCCGACAACGCCCAACCGCAGCCGACGGGACAGGCGCGGAAACGGGCCGTCGAAATCGATCTTCTCAGGCAAAAGCATGTCAGGTCTCCTTCAAGCCGGGGGCTTTGCACCGTCGGGCAGCATCTCCACCGCCATGAAAACGGAAGGCGTGATCGTCTCAAACTGATGCCAGGGGTAGTTGCCTTCGGAATCATACATCGGCCGGTGGGTGCAACCCGGGGCCATAGGCTCTTCCAGATAAAGCGTGTCCACGTCGCGTTCCCGGCATTGCTGCATTTTCCCGAATCCGACAATCTGGGTATGCACCTCGCGGAAACCGGGCACCGGGCAGAACGCATGCTCCCGATGCAGGCCGACATTCAGCGGAACCGAAGCCGAATGGTAGAGGGTGAACCCGACCTGCCCAACCCAGACCTTGGGCGACATGTAATGCTCGACCCCGCGCAACCGCTCCTCGCCGCGCACCTCAAACGCGGACTGCCAGGTTTGACGGATCCGCGACATCAGCACTGTGTCGTCACCGTGGTCAGCGAATCCCTCAATGACAACCGCGTGGACCACATCATGAATTTCGGTATCCTTCAGGATGACCGATTCCAGGGCACCCAATGTCTGTTCGCGCACCCTGATTTCAGTCTCCGAGAGATTGAGGGCAATGACTTTCCCCGAAACTTCATGGGATGTCTCGTTCCTCAGCAGGCGGATCCTGAAGAATGGATCGCCGATGTTCAGCGTCTCTATGCTCATTGCGAGAGTCCCAGATTGACGTTCAGCCCGGTTTCATCGGTTTCGGGGAGCATTGCCGGACGGGCGCAGGTGCTTTCGATCTCTACAAAGCGGCCCAGACGTGGGCTGTCATGCATACCTTTCATAACCTCGCAAAGATGCAGGCCAAGCGCCCCGCTGGCCCGCGGTCCACGACCGTACGATGCCGCTTGAGCGAGTTCGGCAAGCCCAACGCCGCGGGCGTCGAAATTCAGGCCGTGGGTGTTCTCGGCCACCTTCCAGTCAGGGGGGGCTTTGGGCCGGGGCCGCATCGTCCAGCGCGACGTGGCGCGCGTGCGAACCCAAACCGGGCCCTGGAATACGTTCGCCCCATCGCCGGGATCCGGATCGGGAATGCAGACTGTGCCGTCAGTTCCGTAAATCTCCAGCCGCGGCGTTTCGCTTTCCCAGACATCGAAGCTCACCATCATCTGGCCTATCGCGCCGCTCTCGAACTCAATGAGGCTAAGGCAATGGGTGTCAACCTCTACCGGTATCATCTCGCCGTTTCGCGGGCCGTTCTCGATCATGCGCTCCGGGAAGGTTCTTCGGGCCATGCCAGCCACACGGGCGATCGGACCAAGACAGAAGACCATCGCCGCCAGATAATAGGGGCCCAGGTCAAGCAGCGGACCGCCGCCGCTGGCATAGTAGAAATCGGGGTTGGGATGATGACGCTCGACACCATGCGTTGGCACGAAGGCGGCAATGCCGGTCGGGTCGCCGATCACACCTTGGTCCAGAAGTTTCCGCACGGTCTGCCAGCGTCCCCCCAGAAACGTGTCGGGCGCAACGCCGACGAGAAGACCTCTGGAGGCCGCGAGATCGAGAATGCGGTGCCCATCGGCCAGGTCGGTTACGAATGGCTTTTCGGAATAGACATGTTTGCCGGCATTGATGGCGGCAAGACTGACTTCCGCATGGGCCGCCGGAACCGTCAGGTTCAGAATCGCGTCTATGTCAGGATCGGCAATGATCTCGTCGGGACACGAACATTGCGGCACGCCGAACTGCGCCGCCTTCGCACGGCTTTCGTCCATGTTCAGGCTGCCGCACGAGACGATGTCCAGCCGGTCCAGCGCTGCGCAGTTTCTCAGGTAGATATCACCGATCCGGCCGGTTCCTATGAGTCCGACACGGAAAGGTCTTTCAGAGTCAATCATTTACGTCCTTGCCATCATATCAGGGCAAATATTCCGCGGGCATCGGCCCCTTGTTTCGCCCTCCTTGCTGCATCTGTTCCCAACCATGGGCGAGAATGCCGACCGAGCGGCTGAGGCAGAAGAGACCACGCGACAGCGGCGGCGGAAACCCCAGTTCACAGAAAATCACTGCGGTGGCGCCGTCGATATTCATCGCTATCGGAGCGCCACGCTGCCTGCCAACCTCGGCCTGCACGGCTTCTCCTATATCGGCGAACCGGCCCGAGACGGTTCCAGCCCTGGCGGCCTCGCGTACAACCGCCATCAAACGCGGCGCCCGTGGGTCAACGGGTTTATGAAACCGGTGCCCGAAGCCCGAGACGATCTTTCCATAGGTTTCGCGCCAGGCATCGATGGCATCGCGCGTTGCAGCTTCCAGACCGCTGCCGCCGTCAAGCCGGGCGGCGGTGTCGAGATAGAGCTCGGCGCATTGCTCGCCGGCGCCGCCATGCACGTCTCCAAGCATGTTGACGCCGGTGGCCAAAACGTTGTTCAAACCCACTCCGCAGGTTGCCGCCATCCGGGCCGCCGCGATGGACGGCGCCTGCGGCCCGTGATCGACGCCCGCCACAAGCGCGCACTCCAGGAGCGCTGCCTGTTCCGGCGAAGGCAGATCGCCCTTTGTCATCAGCCAGACCATCTGGCCAAAACTTACGTTGCCGATCAGTTCCTCGATGGGACGTCGCCGGAACGCAATTCGCCCGGGAGCCATATCGATGATCGACGTGCGCCACCAATGGCGCACTGCCTGCGCGTCGTCGCTCATTCCTGTACCTTTGTCCTGCGATGGTGCATCTGTGCGGCCAACCGGATCGGCGCATTGCGGGCTCCGTAACCTTGATAGCCCCCTTTACGTTGGGCAATCTCAAAAAAGAAGCCGTTGAATATGGGCAGGCCGTAAATCTGAAAATACTCCGCCCGCCCCTCCCGATCATAAAGGATGTGGCCTTCACGCAGTGCGCTGACAAGATCCTCCGGTAGACCGAACCTGACCTTAAGGTCGTCATAGTAGTTGCCGGCGATAGACAGGCGCTCGAACCCAAAGGCAGCCAGTTGGCTGGATGTCTCGAATATGTCATCGCTCAGAAAGGCGATGTGCTGCACGCCTGCTCCGAAGCCTTCCGCCAGAAACGCGCCCGCAAACGTACGACTCTCACCCGCGCCGTTGAGGTTGAGCCGCACTTCACCGTCCGGACTGGCCAGCGCCTGGCTGAGGACAATACCCAAGGGATCCGCCACATCCACGATCCGGGCCTTTTCCATCTGAAACGTCGATGTGTAATAGGTGAGCCAGCTCTGCATTTCCTGGTAACGCATGGTCTGTGCCACGTGATCGACCCTTCTGAGTCCAGCCGGCTGGGAAGCTTCCGCTTTGGAAACCGGTTCAAACTCAATGTCCCAGACGTGGTGCAGGTTAGACTTTTCATCAATAAAATGCACAACCGTCCCGCCCACGCCCTTGATCGCGGGAATATCCAGTTCTCCGGAACCGACGGGCTGCGAAAACTCCGGCGTTCCGAGCCGCGTGGCGCGGGCAACGGTTTGATCGGCATCCTTTACGCGCAGCCCCATGTCACAGACGCATGGACCATGTTCGGCGAGAGCTTCGGCAGCAAACCCCTCTGTCTCGGAATTCACCACAATGTTGACCGCGCCCTGCCGCCATAGCTCGACCGACTTCGAGACGTGCTTGCGCTCTTTACGAAACGACATGCTCCGCAGAACTTCCGTGAGGGTTCCTCCACTGTCTTCATTCACAGCGAATTCGATGAATTCGACCCCCGTCGGATAGACGCGCGGCGGCAGTTCCGGGAACGGACGCGGCAGCGAAGGCTCGTCCCGCGAAACCTCATCCAGAAGTGAGACCAAAGCACGAAAGCCGTCGCGGGCAAAGGTTTCGCGATTGTCCTCGGCACTCCCGCGGATTCGCGCGACGGACCATGGGCCTACGTAACCTTTGCGGGCGACAATCCGAACAAAGCTTGGAAGGTCAAGTTCACCCTGCCCTGGCAGCAGGCCGAAGTGGTTTTTCAGCCGTGAAGCATCGAATTCGAGCGCAGGTGCGTCAGAGAGCTGCACGTGGAAAATGCGGTCGCCGGGGATGTCGCGCAGACGGGCGGCTTGCGAGCCGCAAGAGAGTGAAAAGAACGAATTGAGCGCTAACCCCAAATGCGGGCTGTCCACGAGCTCGACAATTTCCAACGCCTGCAGTTCGGTGCTGACATGCGCGGCCCAAGGGAGCGCGATCAGCGCAGCGCGGCATCCAACCCTGCCCGCACGCACGGCCAGCTCTGCCAGATCAGTGACAATGGCTTCGGGATCCGACGAGGAATCATTGCGTGTGCTCGACTCGACGAGGAGTGATCCGGCCCCGAGTTCCGCCATCAGTTCGAGCTTCCGGTCCAGCCGGGCGAGAGCGGCCTTACGCTCTGAACCATTCAGCCCCTCAAAATCGTGAAAGGGCTGGAGAATTTCGATGGTCAACCCCAAAGACGCAGCTTTGGTGGCCACATCGCGCACTGTTCCCGCAAAGCCGGTCAGGTCGGGTTCATGAAGCTCAACACCGGTGAATCCTGCCGCCGCAATCCTCTCCAGCTTGGTCAGCAGATCGCCAGGAACCGAAGCCGTGGCGACCGAAAGCCGCGTCATCCCTGGTATCCGAAGAGCCTTGGCAGCCAAAGCACGACATCGGGCACCAGAATCAGGAACAGGAGAGCGGCAACAAGCACCGCGAGGAATGCCCAGATCTCACCGATGATTTCTTTCAGCGGTATTCCTGTGACTGCGTTGATCACAAAAAGAAGGATGCCGTATGGCGGCGTAATCAGCCCGATCATCGAGTTGACCACGACCAGAACGCCGAAATGCACCAGATCGATTCCAAGCGCCTGGCAGGTCGGGACGAAGAGCGGCACGATCACCAGAATGATCGTTGTCGCGTCCAGAACGCAGCCCAGAAGCAGCACCAGCACGTTGACGGCGAGCAGGAATACAAGCGGGTGCACCTCGAGCCCGATCAACGCGTTCGACATCATCGCCGGGATGTTTTCGGAAACTACGATGAAGTTCAGGATGAGCGCACCGCCAATGACAACGCCCACGGCGGCAGAAGAACGCGCGCTTTCCACGAGGATTCCATACAGCGCCTTGACCGACAGCGCACGATAGAAGAAGGCGGCCAGCACCAGCGCGTAGAATGCTGCTACGGCGGCGGCTTCGGTCGGCGTGGTGACACCGCCGTAGATGCCGTAAAGCAGAATCACGGGCATCAGCAGCGCAGGCAGGGCATTTCCCGTGACGCGTGGCAGTTCGCGCAGCGGCACGGGGTCTTCCATCGCAAAGCCGCGCCTTTTGGAGATAAAAAAATTCATTGCCATCAGGACTGTGCCCATAACAAGTCCTGGCACAATGCCCGCAAGGAAAAGCGCGCCAATGGAGCTGTTGGACACCAGGGCATAAAGCACCATCGGAATGGACGGCGGGATGATCGGACCAATCGTGGCTGTCGCTGCGGTGATCGCGGCGGCGTAGCCCCGGCTGTAACGCCCTTCTTTGGTCATCATTCCGATGATGATCTTTCCGATGCCTGCGGCGTCCGCAACAGCCGAACCCGACATGCCGGAAAATATAAGCGATGCCATGACGTTCACATGGCCAAGCCCACCACGGAACCGGCCAACAACCGCGACACAGAAGTTCAGAAGCCGGTCGCTGATCGTTCCTGCGTTCATGATGTTCGCCGCTACGATGAACAGCGGAACGGCGAGCAGAATAAAGCTCTTGTACAGCCCTTGGAGGATCTTCTCACCGGTGAGGGCCAGGTCCATTCCCGCCATCCCCAGATAGACCAGCGATGCCAGCATGATCGAGTAGCCGATGGGCGTGCCAATCCCAGCCAACCCGAAGAGGGTGACGAGACAGAGGGCAAGCTCGATGCTCATACCGCGTCCTCCCCATGACGGATTGCGGGCGGTTCCGGTTCGTGCCCTGGGATTTCGTGATCTTCATCGGGCGGTCCGTCACGCAGAATTTCGACGAGCCGCCATCCATAGCGAAGGATGAGCATGGCCATGAAAACCGCGTAGATCGAGAAGATCGTGCGCATCGGTATCTTTGCGCCGGTGAGGGGGTTCTTCACCGTGGTCGTCTTCCGGATCTTCATCCAGTCGATGTAGTCCCAGGTCGGCAGCAGCGCCCATCCCATTCCAATCAGGACTGAAGCGCAGGCGACGATCGCGAGGATCTGGCGCACCCGGCGCGGCGCGGCCAGATAGAAGATGTCAAAGGTCACGTGATCCTTTTCACGGACCAGAAACGCACAGCCGAAAAAGACGGTCCAGACCCAGAGGATCAGGCAAAGCTCTAGCGTCCAGCCGAAGGGTGTGAGCAGCACGTAGCGTGAGAAAATCTGCAGAAGAAAGGTAAGGAACATCGCCGCCAGCATTGTGGCGGCGACAAATTCCGCGCCGCGGGTGAACAATTTGAAGACTGTATTCATGCCCGGTCCTCCCGCGGCTGGTTCCGGACTCAGTTGCCCAGAGCGTTGATGCGTTCCAACACGCCGTCAGGCCATGCGGCGGCGAACTCGCTGCCGATGTACTGCTCCTGGACGTGGGTGCGGAATGCCTCTAGATCGGGTGTGTAGATCTCAACACCCTGGCTGCGGATGAACTCAGCGAGATTGCTCTCTTTCTCCAGCTGCTTCAGTCGGCCGACAGCGGCTGCAGCATCCGCGGCGCGCTGAACCGTTATCTTCTGGTCCTCGTCAAGACCGTCCCACGTTTCCTTGGAGAAGGCGATGTAGTTCAGGTCAACCAGATGCGAAGTCAGCGCTATCTGTTCGGTAACTTCGTAGAACTTCGCATCCACGACGGTCGGCAGCGGGTTGTCCTGCCCGTCAACCGCGCCCGTGGAGAGTGCGGTGTAGACCTCGGTAAATGCCATTGGCGTCGGCGATGCGCCAAGGGCGGCTCCGAGGAACTGCCAGGCATCGGTGCCAGGCATACGTATATTCACACCAGCCAGATCCGCCGGCGTTTGAATATCCACCTCCGAACGCGGCTGGCGCAGGTTCACGTGGCGGCGGCCCAGATACATGACCGACAGGAGTTTCACGCCCAGTTCATCTTCAACCTTCTGCTTGAATGGATCCATCAGCGTGTCATTGAAGACGCGGACCTGGTGCGCCGCGTCCTGATGGACGTAGCCGGTGGCGAAGATCGAAAATTCGGGGAAGAACTGTGCAAGCTCCTGCGCCGAGGCAATCGACATTGTCAGGTTTCCGCGGCTGATCGCTTCGAGCTCGGTGCCCTGCGCGAAAAGTGTGCCATTGTACCCGGGCTGATAGTCCGCGAATCCGGCAACCATAGGCGCAAAGACTTCGGCCATGGCGATAGAGCGCTGGTCGGTCTCGGATCCCGAAGTTGCCAGCGTGAACGTCATTCTTTCGCCATCTGCCTGGGCAGGTGCTGCCAAACTGGCGGTTAGTCCCAATGCTGTGGCCGAAGCGATGGCCGCGCGGCGAGTGAATCTCATCATGATGTGCTCCCTAAGGTGACTGCGTCGCATCGACGTCGCGGCACTTTATCACTGATTTTTCACTCTTTGCAAGATATTTTTTATAATATCTGATATTTTTGATTCAAGCTGCTGATTTTCCGGCACCTAAAGCACTGCCGGACGATTCAATCCTGACTTCCCTTCCCGTCTCGGATGACAGCGCCACCGCTTCGACGACTTCCAGAGATTTCAGGCCCTCCAGCCCGGTCACAAGAGGCGCTTCCTCGCCCGAGATGACCCGCGCGAAATGCGCCATCTGCACTGCCAGCGGGTCGTCCATTCGGCACTTCAGATTCCGTGCGGCGATCGGGGTCCACCAGTCCGGCTCAGCGTCGTGTCTCCAGACTCGCAGGTCCGGCATGGACAGACCGCCCTCCGACCCGCCAATCAGGTAACAGCTTTCCGAAGTTGCTGGATATGCTGGATTCTCTCTCGCGGTCAGCTCCCAGCTCCACGGAGCGACGATACTGTCGGATACGCTGATCGTGGCGACAGCACCGGAAGCGAAGCGCAGAACAGCGGTCGCGAGATCTTCGTTGTCGAATCCCCGCCTCGATGGCACTGCGACTGCCTGAACCGAATTCACTTCACCGCAGAAGTGCCGCAGCAAGTCCACGTCGTGCACAAGGTTGACCGAAATCGGTCCGGCCCCCCTCTTTGTGCGCCACGGCGCCACTTCGAAATATCGATCCGGCTTGTAGAACCAGCACGTCGCCTGCACGGCGCGGATTTCTCCGACCGCTCCTGCGTCGACCGCCGCCTTTGCGGCTTGCACCATACCGTTGTGCCTCCTGTGGTGGCCAACCAACAGAGGCACGCCAGCCGCTTCCGCTGCTTCGGTCAGAACCCTCGCGTCATTCGAAGTGACCGTGATCGGCTTCTCGATCAGAACGGGCTGTCCTGCTTCAATGCAGGTCAGGCCCTGTGCGATATGCTGGGGCGTCGGTGTTGCCAATACGATGCCGTCCGGGACTTCAGCCTTGATCATTCCGGGCAGATCCGCATAAGCTGTTGTCCCCATGGCCACCGCTGCCGCGCGGGAATCCTGATCCAGATCGACGACGGCGGAGAGCTCAAGGTCGGGTGCGCGTCGGATGACCTCCGCATGGCGTCGCCCGATGAGGCCGAAGCCCACTACGGCGATTCGAGTGCGAGATGACATTTCCAAGGCTCCTTTCGGCCGCGGGACTCGAGGTTTGACGGACACTAGACGCAAAATATGGGTTACCGCAATAAAATCAGATGATATTATTTTTATCCGACATAAACCTGAATTGCCTGTTCAGCGAAAAATGTCTATTTACCCCATGACATCAAGAATATCTGATAGAAAACCATGAGCAAACCCCGCAACATCGTCGGCGCTTCGACGTATCAGGCCATCAAGAGAGACATCATCTTTGGCGACCTCGCGCCAGGGTCGAAGCTGAAACTCGACTGGCTTCGCGAACGCTATCAGGCCAGCATGTCCACGCTGCGTGAAACGCTTAACAGGCTAGCCAGCGAGGACTTTGTCGACGCAAAGGACCAGCGCGGCTTTTTCGTAACACCGGTTTCGCGCGAAGACCTGATCGAGATCGCGAACCTGCGTATTCTGCTGGAGTGCCATGCCCTGCGCCTTTCCGTCGAAAAGGGAGACACTGACTGGGAAGGCAACCTCGTTGCCGCCCACCACAAGCTGCATCTGATGGAACGGAAAATGCTGACGGGCGATGACAGCGAAAAGGAAATCTGGAAACGCTATGACTGGGAGTTCCATCTTGCATTGATCGAGGCTTGCGGATCACGCAACCTGCTTTCCCTGCATGCGGTTCTCTATGACAAATATCTCCGGTACCAGCTGCTGGTGCTGACCTATCGTGGCCAGGAGGCAGTAGGGGAACACCGCCAGATGTTTGACGAAGCCCTGGCGCGTAACGTGGACGCTTCTGCCGCCACCTTGAAGCGTCATATCGAACGGGGTCTCGAACACACGCTTGCAGCCTTTTGACGCGCCCAGTTCCACAAGCGGCCCTTTTACGAATTCGGTGGCAGCGGCATGAGAAACCGACTCGATTTCCGTAAGCGTCGATCCGCAAGGAGCGTAATTTTCATCTTGAGAGACAGCGCC
>JAJEAY010000066.1 GCA_022824145.1 Rhodobacter sp.
AAAGAGAGTCAATGACGACGGACGCATCTATCTCACCCAGGCCATGCATGAAGGCCAATTCGTCATCCGTGTTTCCGTTGGAACCTTTGACTGCAAAAGAGACGACGTGATGTCCGTGTACGATGTTGTCACTGAACTGGCTGCTTCCTCTGATCTGGAAAAATTCTGACGACGGGTGTGACCGAAATTGTCGAAGGGATCGGCGCTGTGCCTGCGAAGTATTTCGTTTGCTACCCTGAACCGTTCGCACCGCACAGTTCGTCTGATGGCTTCTGCAGCGCCTGCAGAATACATCCTCGTTTCCGCCGGGTGATGCCGACATCCAACTGAATCGGTGAATTTCGGGAGAAGCTAGCATTCTCCGGAAGAGGTTCAGCGCCCCGAAGACCAAGACGCAGATCGATGAACGCCCGCTCGACAGCGTCGGAAAGGTCGTTCAAGAAAATGGCATCAATTTACTCGCAGTGCACATGCCAAGGCAAAACCGTCGAAATTGCATGGACAGCCCGGCCGTAAGGGTCGGACTGCCCTTTGGCCCAATTGAATAGCAGCTGTTTCCTAGACTGGATTAGTGGGCCGCGTGCTGCATTTCCAGGTGACTGTGGAGAAACTAACGACTAAGTTTCAACCCATCAAACTCATCGCATGCTTCTCGGAGTGACTTCGGAACGGGAACGCGAAGCTTTTGCTCCCTGTAGCACATACGATGTAGCAGCCTTGCGTGTTCGGAGCATTCTCTCGGTTTCTTAAGCTTTTGATAGATTGCCGTCTCGTCAACGTCTTCGCCCTTAACGTAAGCAAGCCAAGTTTCAATATTCCGACGTGGAACAAGAATCGCTACAGGATCATCCTGCGTTCGGCACTGAACATCCTGACTTAGGCAGGCGTCGTCCAATTGTTTTCTTCGCTCTCGAGTTGAATGCTCATCGGCATCGATTACTACGATCAAATACGCCTGCTGTCGTGATCTAATCGCTCATAACTCCCGAGGATAGCGATTCCTAACCCATTGCTCGCCCGATTGTTTGCCGTCAGGAACTCCACTAGTCCTGATGTCACGACCATCGAAACTCCGCTGCATCAGAAACCTGCGCAAGAATACCTCAGTTTGCTTGTCTTCGCAGAGTAATACGATGCTAACGCCGCTCACCGCTCCCATCCCCTCGCGATCGTCTCAGACAACGACAGGCCGTCCATCGCGCCAGGCGCATCCGTTACTCTCACCGGTCCGTTCGTTTCTCTGTAAAAGAACCTAGAACAGGCACCGCCCGCAAGGTAGTCGACAGTATGTGGGTGATGAGAAATGATGACAGCCTGCCCCACTGTTGAATCACACCGATCCTCAACCATCGTCAAAAACGGTTGAATTTCTCGCGGTGACAGATAATTATCAGGCTCGTCAAGGAATAAAAATATTTTTTCTTTCGAAGCTATAAAGAGAAGGCTATAAAGGGCCACTATCGTTTTCTGACCGTCTGACAGTTTATCAAAATCAACATGAAATCTTAATGGAATTTCTGGAACAAAAAAATCCAATCTTAGCGCTCGAGAGCGGCCACCTGTCTCCTCTAAATTGATCGACTCGAATCCTGGCAATGATTTGCGAAGTTCAGTAATTAGCTCAACTACACCACCCATATTCTCCTGGGCAGCATGTCGATACCAACCAACAAAGTTTCGCATCAAAGGATCAAGAAAAACATCTTCGGTTCGCGATTCCGGCTCGAAGATCGGAGGGCAAGGGCTGGCGATAATAAAATTGCCAAGTTGTTTCTTGAAGCGCGTCAGTTTTAAATTATCAGCGCTTTCTATTATAGCTCCGATACCTGAGCGCCTCCAGTCCAGAATGACATTTGGCCCTTCGGTAAAGTCGTCACGAAACAATTGTGCATTGCCTAGCGCGGAGTTAAAAAGTGTTTTATTGTTAAATGTTAGAGTCTCTTCACTTATACGCATCACCTTTCTTACGCGATCATGCTCAATAACTAGGGTGTATCCATAGATGTCGAAGTCAATTTGAATCTCTAACTCGAATTTCTGATCGCTTCGATTTAGGGAGTTGCATAGGTCTCCGGCAGGGAAAAGATCTTCAATGGAATCTCTCTCGATGACGAGTTTCTGAATCCGTCTCAGCGCCTGAAACATGGACGACTTGCCAACACCATTCGGGCCGACTAAAATATTGATGTCTTCAAGAGTTATCTCGAAATTTTCTAGACAAATAAAGTTGTCGACGTAGAATCTCGTGAGCATTTCCGTTGCGCTCCTTGGCAGAACCGACTAGTCTTTTATTGGCCATGTGTTTTTCGGGTATTTCAGCATTTCATGATATGTGGACTTTGTCAACCGGATGAATGTTGGAGGAAAGAGTTCTCCGCGTGTGAATGTTGCTCCAGTTAGTCGGCTTGAACGGTGACGGATTTGCCTGACATTCCAGATACTGGGGTATGTGGGGTATGTACGCCTCGAGGACGCAGGATTCATGACCTCTCAATCCATCTGGTGCCGTCGGTTGGAGCCGGACCGTTAGGGCGGCGAGTTTTGGAAGCCTCGGGAGTTTCAATGTTTCCCGATCTTGTCTCCTTTGAGCTAATCCGTGTGGCTCCGTCCGTCCGATCGGGAGCGATTATGGACGTTAATCCGCACCTCTTTGGAGTGTGTCCATAGGTCACTGTGTGCCGACTCGGATGGCCATCCATGAATTCAACAACCGTCAGGTCTCCGCGCACTTCGCCTCAGCGTCGTCGTGAAACCGGCTCCTTGTCAACGAAGTCACGTGGCATACCCCATTCTGCAGGTCATAGCTGCTGGGATTCACCGATGAGAAAGACTTTTGAAGTGCCACACGAATAACACGAAGCCGATACCACAACCGAAATTCAATGTTAACCATATGTCGGAAAACCACTTTTCTGCCGCATTTGGAACAGCACTCCCTGACGAATCAGCCGTTGAACGACATAGGACGCAGAGGGATGCACGCGGAGGGATGCACCATGAGAGTATGCGGACCGAGGATCAGCGCAACCAAACCGGCCATTGAGTCGGATCGTGACTGCCGGCAGCGGCAGGGCTCGAATTTCGTTCATTCAATGACGAATTGTAGCGCCGCCATGGCGGACAACCCCGAATGAACTGCCAGACTTCCCGCCGGAGCGGTGGCCGCGCTGCCAGACGGGCCTCTCGCGCAGCGCCCATTCCCGCTGCTGCAAGGCCCGTGCGTCCCGGAATGCCCGGCGGTCAACTGAAGCCATTGAGTGATGAAGGAGTCCTGCGCATCCACCGGGCCGCACTGCAGGCACTTGAAGAAATTGGACTTGCGGACGCTCCGGACTCAGGCATTGAGATCATGACCGGCGTTGGCGCTGTACTCGGAGATGACGGAAGACTGCGCTACCCCAGGGCGCTGGTCGAGGACATGGTCGACATGGCAGCAAAGTCTATAACGCTCTTCGGCCGAGACCCAGACCATAATCTGGAACTTTCCGGCTCACGGGTTCACTATGGAACTGCCGGAGCGGCGATCAGCGTAGTTGATGTCGAAGGCCGGAGTTACCGGAATCCGACCGTACGTGACCTGCACGATGCCGCATGCATCGCCAACAGTCTCGAAAACATCCATTTTCTCCAGCGTCCGATGGTTTGCCGGGAAATCGAAGACAGCCGCGAACTCGACCTCAATACGATATACGCCTGCTGTTCCGGAACGACCAAACATGTCGGCACGAGCTTTACGGAAGCAGCGTTCGTTCCTGACGGACTGGAACTGCTGCACATGATTGCGGGCAGCGAGAGCAGCTGGCGTGACCGGCCATTTGTCAGCAATTCCAACTGTTTTGTTGTGCCGCCAATGAAGTTCGCCACCGAGGCATGCCAGGTTATGGAAGAGTGCATCCGCGGCGGAATGCCGGTGTTGCTTCTTTCGGCCGGAATGGCCGGTGCAACCGCGCCTTCCACCGTGGCAGGTGCGATCGTGCAGGCGGTCGCCGAATGCCTTGCGGGTATTGTCTACGTAAATGCCATCAAGCCAGGGCATCCGGCCATCTTCGGAACATGGCCATTCGGCCTTGACCTACGAACAGGTGCGCTCACAGCCGGGTCTGGCGAACAGGCGCTGCTTACCGCTGGCTGTTCGCAGATGCATCGCCATTATGGAATCCCGGGTGGCGCTGCGGCGGGAATAGCTGACGCAAAACTCCCTGACATGCAGGCTGGATGGGAACAGATGTGCTCGAATGTCATGGCCGGGCTGTCGGGAGTCAACATGATCTACGAGGCCGCGGGCATGCATGCTTCATTGCTCGGTTTTTGCCACGAGTCCTTGATTTTAGGCGATGATATCATCGGCCAGGCGCTGCGCTGCGTACGTGGGATAGAGGTTGATGACGAAACTCTTGCGATCGACCAGATCCGAACGGTCTGCCTTGGCGGAGACGGCCATTATCTTGGCACGGACCAAACGCTGGAGCGTATCCAGAGCGACCATGTCTATCCAACCATGGGTGACCGGACCTCGCCGAAAGAATGGGACGAACGCGGGAAAGTCGATCTCATCCTTCGGGCAACCGCACGGAAGGAAGCGATTCTGTCCACTCCGAGCCCAGCACGATTCAATCCGATTCTGGATAGGGAAATCCGTGCCCGGTTTCCAATTCGCCTCACGTTCTGATCGATCAATCCCCACATTCGGAAGCGGTGCGGTCCAAATTCACCGCACTTGCAGCCACGCGACGCGCAAGTCTGCGCTATGCTATTTCGCGGAAGCCTTTTCCTCAAGCTCAAGCCATTCCTCTTCGGCCGCCGCGAGTGCGGCCTGCCGGTCAATCAGTCCTGCACTCGCTTTTTCGAATCTTTCAGGAGCGCACACGAAAAGGTCAGGGTCCGAAAGGAACTCGGTCAGCCTGGCTATCTCGACTTCAAGCCGCTCGATTTCAGCCGGAAGCGACTCCAGCCGTCTTTCTTCTGAATAGCCCAGCCCCTTGGGTACTCGCCTCGAAGGCGAACGCAGTGCGACGGATGTGCTTGCGGCAACTGGCTCTGGCGAAGCTTCCTTTTCGCCGCGCTGGGAACGGTAGTCGCTCCACCCGCCGGGATAGACCTCCGCACGGCCTCCACCTTCCAGGGCAACTGTTGTGGTGGCCACCCGATCAATGAAATCGCGGTCATGGCTTATCAGAATTGCGGTTCCCGAGTAATCGCCAAGGACGTCCTGAAGAAGATCAAGAGTTTCAAGATCGAGATCGTTGGTCGGTTCATCAAGCGCCAGCAGATTGGAGGGTTTGGCGAAGATCTTCGCCAGAAGCAGCCGCGCCTTTTCGCCGCCGGACAGCGAACGCACTGGAGAGCGGGCCTGTGATTCAGAGAACAGGAAATCGCTGAGATACCCGAGAACATGCCGCGGCGTTCCTCGTACCATCACTTGGTCAGATCGCCCCCTCACCCCAATTTCCCGATCGCCGACAAGCGTGTCCCAGAGACTCATGTCGGGATCGAGCCGTTCGCGGTTCTGGTCAAAGACCGCTGTCTGGACTCCTGAACCAAGCGTCACGCTGCCCGTGTCGGGTGTATTCAGGCCGATCAGCATATTCATCAACGTCGTCTTTCCCGCGCCGTTCGGCCCCACCAAGGCAACCCGGTCGCCACGTGCGATCCGAAGACTGAACGGCGCAAGAATGCGTGTGTCGCCATAGCACTTTGAAATGCCTTGCGCTTCGATGACCCGCTTTCCGGAAATTTTGCCTCTTTCAATCGCCAGGGCTGCGACGCCTTGCCTGCGAACCATCGCTTTCCGGTCACTGCGCATCGCCTCAAGAGTCCGCAGCCGTCCTTGGTTGCGCCTCCGACGCGCACTGATTCCTTCTACCGCCCAACGGGCCTCGGACTTGATTTTTCTGTCCAGCTTGTGGCGAGCCTGGTCTTCGCTTTCCCAGACCTTGTCGCGCCAGGCCTCAAATCCCTCGATTCCCGCCTCGCGTCGCAGCACCCTGCCCCGATCGATCCAAAGAGTTGTCTTGGTAAGGGAGCGAAGAAACGCACGATCATGGCTTATAAGGACAAAAGCCGAACCGGTTTCCGCTAACCAGCGTTCCATCCAGATGATCGCATTGATGTCCAGATGATTCGTCGGTTCGTCGAAGAGCATGAGTTCCGGCGCTTCGGCTACAATTTTGGCCAAGGCTGCCCGCCGTCTTTCCCCACCAGACGCCGACGCGACCGGCGTATCTGCATCGAAGCCCAACCCGTCCGCTGCCATCTCGATTCGGTAACTTTCGCCTGGATCCAGACCTTCCGCAGCGAACTCTCCAAGTGTCTCGAAGCGGTCAAAAACCGGATCCTGCTCCATGTAGCCGACGGAAACACCCGAAGAGACTGAACAATCTCCACGGTCAGCTTCTACCAGCCCTGCCATCACTTTCATCAGCGTTGATTTTCCGGAACCGTTACGGCCAACAAGCGCGATTCGGTTGCCGGGCTGGATTACGAGATCAAGCCCCTGCACAATCGGATCTCTTCCGATAGTCAAAGTGATGCCAGAAAGCTGCAGAAGTGGAACGCGTGCCATTCCCTCTGCCTATGGACGTCAGGATCGAACGTCAAATGTCAAAGAACTCCGGATCGCCGCTCTGAATCTGTATGGCAAGGAACGATCGAACCTAAGCCGGATTCAATCGGCAGATGTACCGCAGGCAAAACCGCAAGATATTGTGGGATGCGTGGGAAACAGCACGCTTGACACCGGTCATTCTCCACTACTTTGAAAGGACCGCATCTATCGGTCGCTTCAGATAGCCAGCATCGCAACAGCGGTCTCGACCGCCCGTCAGATTCAGCCGGGAGCACTGCGTTCGCACCAAGTCAAGGTCGGCTGCACCTACAGCCAACTGGGTTGGTAGCCGTCCTCTCCACACTCACTTTCGCCACGTCTGCTCAATTCACCGGCCGCTTTCCGCCATCGCAAAATCTGTTAAAATGCGGTCACGGCGTTACGCCGTGACATGAGATTGACAGAAAGGCCAAGCAAATGGAAAAAGTCGTCAAGTCTGATGCCGAATGGCGCGAGCAGTTGGATGATCTTGCCTACAGGGTGACCCGCCGAGAGGCGACCGAGCGTCCCGGCACCCACGAGAATTTCCCCGCGGGCGAAGGCACGTTTACATGTATCTGCTGCGGTGCTGAGCTTTTCGACAAAGCTCACAAGTTTGAGTCGGGCACAGGCTGGCCGTCGTTCTTTCAGCCCAAGGAAGCCGAAGCGATTGGCGAAAAGGCCGACCACTCGCTGTTCCGGAAGAGGACCGAGGTCCATTGCAGCCGCTGTGAAGCCCATCTTGGGCATGTCTTCGCAGACGGACCAAAGCCTACAGGCCTCAGGTACTGCATCAACGGAGTTGCGCTGGAATTCCAGCCCGACGAATGCTGACCCGGTTCCCGACTCCGAGCCCGTCAGTTGTTCACGAACTGCTCGGCTGCGAAGTTGCCGATGTTTCCAAACAGCTGTCGCAGGAAGCTCACGCCTTTGATGTTGCTCTCCGTCACGCGGCGGGACAATGCTATGACCTGGCCGTCTTCCAGGCCAAACCGTTCGATGTTCTCAACGACTCCGTCCCCATCGAATGTGATAGCAACAACCTCGCGGTCGACCTCGATCCTCTCGCGGAACCCGTATGCACGGAACCTGCTCTCGACATAATACCACCCGCCCTCTGAAAGAATTCCGGAAACTGACGGCTGACCCACGGAATTCGCGACTGAAATCCGTGTATCCACGCCTACAATGATCTGGTCCAGTTCCTCGTCAGGTGGAACATAGCCATGCTTGCGGTCGATGTTGCTGCAGGCGACAGCCGAAAACAGCGCGAGCGCAACGAGTCCCCCTCTAAGCATAGGTGGTATCCTGCCCATTTCGTTCCTCTTGCCATGCTCTGGCCTAGCTCGTATCCGGGCATACAGAAGGGACACTTGGTGTTCAAGATTGGAATACTGCAATGCAGGCGACCACACCGTTCGAACATGTACTGCGGCTGGATGGGCTTTCACCGCACCAGCCCCACAGTTTCCTTGCACAGCCCACCAGTGAGGAGAACGAATCGATTGCCAAGCTGCTGGGAGTTTCCAGACTGCGCAAGCTCAGACTGGCAGGCCGGATCGAACAGCTGGGCAGCGATGATTGGCGGCTGGAGGCGGAGCTTGGAGCCACCGTAACCCAGGAATGCGTCATCACTCTTGAACCCGTGGTTACCCGAATAGACCGACCTGTCGTACGGAAGTACCTTCACAACGCGCCCGAACCATCGTCGGACGACGAGGCGGAGATAGACGAAGACGACAGCATCGAACCGCTGCTGCCCGAACTGGACCTCGGAGAAGTCCTGATCGAGGAACTGGCACTGGCTCTGCCCGCCTATCCCCGAGCTATAGGCGCCGGTCCGTTCGAGGCGCGCTACGGACCACCCGACACGGATCCGCTGGGCGAAACCAGCGTGAAGCCGTTTGCCAGCCTTGCGAAACTGAAGATTCCGGGTGCGAAGATCAGCGATTGATCCAATGAGGACAGCTTTTGGAAGGCCGAGGGCTTTTGCAATTTCCCACAAGCCATAGCACTTCACAGAGCACGATGAACGTTTGCATTCCGGGGCACTGCCATGCCGACTCCGGCTGGACTGCCATGTGACGGGCAGCGAAGTTCCGCCCGAAACTCCTTGGGCCAAAGGCCTTCACTATTGACTCCCGCATCGCGTGGAGTGCATTGATTGGCGGTTTCGTCCGGATTCAGGGCATTCGAACGATAGAATCCTCTTGCGCATGAAATTCATCCCTTTATTTTCCATACTTCAACTGAAGGGGCGGATCGAGATATCGCCCACAGGAACGCATTTTGGCAATTGGCGTGCGAACCAAACATCTGGACGGCCGCCCTGTGCAGACAAGGAAACGACATGGCTGTCCCCCAGAACAAGATTACCAGATCACGCCGCAATATGCGTCGCAGCCACGATGCTCTGGTTGCCGCAAATCCGAATGAATGCACCAACTGCGGTGAGCTCAAGCGACCCCACCACATCTGCCCGGCCTGCGGGCATTACAACGACCGTGAGGTTGTTCCGGTGGATTCGGGGCTGGATCTTGAAGACGACGACGCGGCGTAATCTGCGCACGGCGTTTACGGTCGAATGCTGGCATCCACAGTCATTCCTGCCAAGGATGCAGACGTTGGTAGCGTTGGCCGTACAGTGATTTCAGTAGATGCGATGGGAGGTGACCGCGGTCCTGCCGCGGTTGTCGCCGGCTGCGCGCGCTTTGCCCGAAGCGTCGATGGGATCGGATTCATCCTGCATGGACCCAAGGACGAACTGGAGAGGCTGGTCTCCAGACGGAAACCGCTCTCCGGCTTGTGCAGAATTCGACATTCCGACCGAACCGTCACCATGGATGCGAAGCCGTCCCATGTAATGCGCAACGGCAAGAACACGTCGATGTGGTCGGCGATTGATTCCGTCAGAAACGGTGAAGCAGAAGTCTGCGTAAGCTGCGGAAACACCGGTGCCCTGATGGCCATCAGCATGATGCGCCTTCGCAAACTTGACGGGATCAACAGGCCTGCAATCGCATGCCTCTGGCCCCGGAGGGACAAGGAAGGCTTCAATATCATGCTTGATGTCGGCGCCGATATCCGCGCCGATGAAGACGACCTTCTGCAGTTCGCGCTGATGGGAACATCCTACGCCCGCAATGGCCTCGATCTGGCGCGTCCCCGGGTCGGGCTGCTGAACGTAGGCACCGAAGAGCATAAAGGCCGAGCGGAACTGAAATCCGCAAACGATCTGATTGCAGCGGCGGCGCCAGCCGGTGACTTCGAATATATCGGTTTCATAGAAGGCAGTGACATTCCGTCAGCCCATGTCGACGTTATCGTCACCGACGGATTCACAGGTAACATTGCCCTTAAAACGGCTGAGGGTACCGCCGAACAGATCCGCGAATTCCTGAAGTCAGCGTTTGCGGCGACACCGCTGTCCCGGATCGCCGCGCTGATCGCCTACACCTCGCTGAACCGCCTGAGCAAACGAATTGACCCGAGACGGGTGAATGGCGGCGTGTTCCTGGGCCTGAACGGCACGGTGGTGAAAAGCCATGGCGGAGCGGACGCCAAAGGAACGGAAGCCGCGGTTAAACTTGCGTTCGACCTCGCCCGCTCCAGATTCAGCCAGCGCATCGCCGCAAGGGTTGCATCCGCGACGATTGCGCGTCAGGATGCGGTGAAAGGTCAACCCGGAAACGGCACCACACAATGACGAGGCGAGCAGTTGTTCAGGGGGTCGGGCATTACCTGCCTGAACGCTTGGTTCCAAATTGTGAATTCGAGACCACCCTTGACACTTCGGACGAGTGGATCCGCGCCCGGACAGGAATTGAGCGTCGGCACTTCGTCGCCGACGGCCAAGGCACATCGGACCTCGCGGTTCATGCCGCTGAGGCAGCGCTGAGAGACGCGGACCTGTCACCGGAGGACGTCGACGCAATCGTTCTGGCAACTTCCACGTCCGACCTGACTTTTCCATCCACCGCCACAATGGTACAGGACCGGCTCGGAATGACGCGAGGCTTCGCGTTCGACGTCCAGGCCGTGTGCGCGGGATTCATCTACGCGCTGGCAAACGCAAATGCGCTGATCGTTTCGGGCCAGGCAAACCGCGTGATCGTGATCGGCGCCGAATCGTTCAGCCGAATCATGGACTGGACGGACCGCTCGACCTGCGTCCTGTTCGGAGACGGCGCCGGCGCGGTCCTGCTTGAGGGCCGGGAAGAAAACGGAAATTCGGACGACCGCGGCATTCTCTCGACTGACCTGAACTCAGACGGCAGGTTCCGCGACATTCTTTATGTGGACGGCGGCGTCGCAACGGGTACCATTGGCCACCTGAGAATGCAGGGAAAGGAGGTCTTCCGTCACGCAGTTGAAAAGCTGGCGACGACCGCAAGGACGGCCGTATCCAAGATCGGCCTCAAGGAAAGCGACATCGACTGGATTGTTCCGCATCAAGCCAATCTGCGGATAATCAAGGCGACAGCCCAGCGGCTGGGCCATTCAATGGAGGATGTCATCGTAACGGTCCAGGACCACGGCAACACTTCCGCCGCGTCAATTCCGCTGGCCCTGTCGGTCGGTGTAGCTGACGGAAGGATTCAGAAAGGCGACCTGATTGTCACTGAAGCCATTGGTGGCGGACTCGCTTGGGGAGCGGTTGTCCTGCGCTGGTAAAGATCCTGCTTGCCAAGGGGATACCCTCCAATACAAACTGTCCCACGTCGAGAATCGTTGTGTCGCGTAACGACCCAAGGAGAACCCATGAGTGACAAGAGTCTAACCCGCGTGGATCTGAGCGAAGCAGTGGTCCGAGAACTTGGGGTTTCGCGTAAAGAGGCGAGTCAGCTCGTTGAAAGCGTACTTCATCATATTTCAGACACGCTCGTTAAAGGTGAGTCGGTCAAGATTTCCAAATTCGGCACCTTCTCGGTTCGTAGCAAAAACGCCAGAGTGGGCCGCAATCCAAAAACAGGCGTGGAAGTGGAGATTTCTCCGCGCAGAGTTCTGGGCATCCGCTTCTCACACCAGGTCAAGAGACGAATTGCAGCGGCAACCGACTGATAGGGCCCCTGCACAATGGAAAAGTCGCGAGACGCCTTACGCACAATCAGTGAAGTTGCTGACTGGCTTGGCGTTCCGACACATGTCCTTCGATTCTGGGAGAGCCGTTTTTCCCAGGTCAGGCCGATCAAGAGGGCCGGTGCACGGAGGTATTACCGCCGCTCCGACATGGCGCTGCTCGGCGGGATCAGGAAACTTCTGTATGAAGATGGCCTCACCATTCGCGGCGTCCAGAAAATTCTCCGGGAGCAGGGCGTAAAGTCAGTGGCGGCCCTTTCACCGCCCCTTGATGGACAGCCGGAGAGCTCTGAAACCAAGCTTCCAGTCTCCGATTCACGTGATCGCTCCGAGCCCCGTGCAATCCTTAGCGGCGAGGCCGAATCCGCGACGCCAGCGTCTGCGGCTGCGCCTGAGGAAGCAGATTCGACAGCGGCTGATCGGGAACTGCCTGTCGTGCCAGACGAACCGCCAGAGTCCGATGGGATGCCGGACTCGGACCTTCCGGCTGCTGAAGTTTCCGAACTCCATGAAGCCGCGGGTGGTCCTGAACAGCGGACCGGTTCGATTGAGGAGTCCGCTGAACAGCCGCAAACCATTGAACCGGATCAACCGGGGAGCGCCGGACCTCCGGAGAGACCTGAAGCGATCGGGCACGATCCAGCAACCCGATCCCCGCCTGAATCCGGCGCGGCCCATCAACTGGCAGAGGCTGGTCCGGACAGTCTGCAGGCCAAAGACGTGGAATCGGAAGACCAAAGAGCTTTTCTGAACATTTACGAGAGACTTCTTGCGCTTCGCGAACGGATGGATTCCGAGTCCTGATCGCTCGATGCAGCCCGATATCGGCGAATCGACGCTCTGTAACTCTTGCCTTACAGGCGAACTGTCTGTTAGAGAGGCATTCGCGTCGGGCTATGGCGCAGTCTGGTAGCGCGTCCGTCTGGGGGACGGAAGGTCGCAGGTTCAAGTCCTGCTAGCCCGACCAACAACTCCGCTTGCGCCCTGGCAGATGGCGACTTCAGTTTGGAGGCACTATGCAGGGCATCGGGGTTCTTCCAAGCCAGGAACTGGAGGCCATGGTGGAAGGCGGCGAAATTGCTGCGGACGTTGCCATCGACCCAATCCAGATCCAGCCAGCTTCTCTTGACCTGCGCCTCGGGCAGGTTGCCTATCGGGTCCGGGCCTCGTTTCTTGCCGGTTCGTGCAAGCAAGTTGCCGACCGCCTGGCGGAATTCGAGATGCACCGCATCGACCTGTCAGACGGAGCGGTGCTGGAAAAGGGCTGTGTCTACGTAGTTCCGCTAATGGAGCGCCTTGCGCTTCCCGAAAGAATCCACGCAGTGGCAAACGCAAAATCGTCCACCGGACGTCTGGACCTGCTGACACGGACGATCACCGATGGCGGAGTGGAGTTTGACAGAATTCGCGGCGGATATGCCGGGCCTCTCTATGCGGAAATCTGCCCGCGCAGTTTTTCGGTGCTGGTAAGAGCCGGCAACCGGCTGAACCAGATACGGTTCCGCAGAGGAAACGCCCTGCTCTCGGATCATGAACTGAGCGACCTGCACAGTACCGTTGGCCTCGTGGACGGGCAGGCCGTGATCGGCGACGGATTGGGGTTTTCCGTAGACCTCAGACCGGAGCATGAGGATTTGGTCGGTTACCGTGCCAAACCCCATACATCAGTCATCGATCTGGACAGGTCCGGGCACTACGACGTCTCCGAATTCTGGGAGGAAATCCGCACTTCCGAAGGAAAGATCATTCTCGATCCCGGCGCATTCTACATTCTCGTGAGTCGCGAGGCGGTGCACATCCCCCCGGATTACGCGGCGGAGATGGCGCCGTATCTGGCAATGGTCGGTGAGTTCCGGGTGCATTACGCTGGTTTCTTCGATCCCGGTTTCGGTCACGCTGAGGCTGGCGGCGAGGGGTCACGAGGGGTGCTGGAAGTGCGTTGCCACGAAGCGCCGTTCGTTCTCGAGCACGGACAGGTTGTGGGCCGGCTGGTCTATGAACGGATGGCAGACCGCCCGCTGCTCCTTTACGGCAGCGGAATCTCCTCAAGCTACCAAGGCCAGGGACTAAAGCTCAGCAAGCATTTTTTTCGAACCGGCTGACACGGGTCATTTCACCTGCATTACTACCGCCAAACGCATGGACCTGCGCATCGGGTGCCGCCCTCCCACGCATTGACGAGCCTTTTCACTCCGCGCTGTCACTCATCGAACAGCCCTGACTGTTCGTCCTCTGTAGGTAAAGACTGACCGGGCGGCGGGCGGTTGTCCAGCAGGCCCGCAGTCCGCAGATCCTTCAGCCCCGGGAGATCCCGAACGCTCTCAAGGCCAAAGTGATCGAGGAACTCATCCGTTACGACGAATGTCACTGGACGCCCGGGACTTTTTTTTCTGCGGCCGAAGCGAATCCAGTTCAGCTCCAGAAGCTGGTCAACCGTCCCGCGGCTAACGCTGACGCCCCTGATCTCCTCGATCTCGGCACGTGTCACTGGCTGGTGGTAGGCAACGATCGCCAGGGTTTCGATCGCCGCACGCGATAGTTTCCGGGTCTCAACACGTTCCTTCTGCATAAGAAATCCGAGATCCGGCGCCGTTCGGAACGCCCATGCGTCTCCGACCTTGACCAGATTCACTCCGCGGTCTCTGTAGCGATCACGCAGCCCGGACAGGGCAGTGGCGGCGTCGGATCCATGCGGCAGGCGTGAATTGAGTTCCTTCACGCTCACCGGTTCTGCCGAAGCGAAGAGAATGGCTTCCGCCATCCGCTCCTGCTCCATGATCGGGGGGGCCTCAAAGAGGCTTTCCTCGCTTCGCTCAGCCATCTGAACCCTTCCTGCGAATCTGGATAGGCGCATAGGTCTCTGCCTGCCTGATCTCGATGGAACCTTCCTTGGCGAGTTCCAGCGAGGCCGCGAACGTGGCTGCGGTCGCGGATCGCCTCAATTCAGGATCCACATCCCAGCCTTCTGGCAGATAGCTTGAAAGTTCGGTCCAGTCTCCTGCCAGACCGATCAGCGGCCGCATCCGCCTCAGCGCCTCTTCAAGGGTGAGAAACCGGTTCCGGTCAACGACGAAGGGTCGGAATTCGTCCTTTGTACGAATGCGCGCATAGGCCTGCATCAGGTCCATCAGATTCGCCGTATAGGTAATTCGGCGTATGCTGTTTACGTCTTCCGGAATGCCGCGCACGAAGAAGTCGCGCCCTTTGCGATCGCGCGACATCAACTGGCTGGCCCGATCCCTCATGGCTTGGAGTCGCTCCAGCTGGAACGCCAGATAGGCAGCGAGTTCCTCCCCGCCGGGTCCAGCTTCCGTCGGTTCGGGAGGAAGCAGAAGGCGGGACTTCAGGAATGCCAGCCATGCGGCCGTAACCAGGTAGTCCGCAGCCAACTCAATCCGCAGTTCCTTCGCCCGCGCGATGAAAGCGAGATACTGTTCGGCAAGGGCAAGAATCGAGATCGCCCGCAGATCCACTTTCTGTGTGCGGGCCAATGTGAGCAGCACGTCAAGCGGTCCTTCAAAACCGTCTACATCGACGATCAGCGTATCCGCGACCTGGTAAGCATCCATGCGGGTTACGTTTCCAGAGTCCGGTTCAGCCATTGACTCCGCCACTCAAGATCTCTTCCAGCTCCGATTCCATCGCAGGGATGTCAATCTCCTTCGGCAGCTGGCGGCACGCAAGCGCCGCTTCCGCCCGCTTTAGTCCCCGCCCTTCCAGTTTGCCGCTCGCCTCGACCACGACCTCCATCTCCGCCAATTTGCCATTGCAGTGCAATACCAGATCGCATCCTGCCCGGCGGGACGAGCGGCACCGTTTCGCCAGACCGCCATCAAGCGCACCCATGGAGATGTCATCTGTCGTCAGCAGACCGCTGAAACCGATCTCATTGCGGACAATCCCGATCATTGTTCTGGAGCAGGTTGCGGGAGATTCGGCATCAAACGCGGAAAACACGATATGGCCGGTCATTCCCATCGGCAGGTCGCGGAGTGCCCTGAAAGGCGCGAAGTCCCGTGACCGCAGAGTGGGCGCTGGAGCATTTATTACCGGCAACTCAGAATGGCTGTCGGCAGATGCACCACCATGCCCGGGAATGTGTTTCAGGACAGGAAGAATCCCGCCATCCATCAACCCATCGGAAACTGAGCGGGCGGCTGACGTAACCGCCTGCACATCCGTGCCGTAGCAGCGGTTTTTCAGGAACGGATGGGTTTCCGGGCCGGCAATGTCGGCCAAAGGGGAACAGTTCACATCAATGCCCAAGGACCGCAGTTCTTCGGCGATCAGTCGGTAGCGAAGGTACATTGTACGTGGACCTTGGAAACCTGCCTGTGCGGTCTGGTCAAGCGGCGGCATCCATTGCCTCCAATGCGGTGGCCACATGCGCTGGACCCTGCCACCTTCCTGATCAACAAGTACCGGCGCATCCCGGCCAACCGAGCTCCGCAGCGATGCGACCAACCGGCGAACCTGATCAGGATACTGGCAGTTTCGGGCAAACAGAATGAAGCCCCATGGCTGGGACTCTCTGAAAAACGCACTTTCATCAGGCAGAAGACTCGATCCGCTGCATCCAAGTATGCATGCGCTCAACGCATTATTCATCGTCGCGTTTGGACGGCAACGCAGTCCTGACCCTCCGCGGTGAACAGGGAGCAGAACCGCTTGCTGTCGATTAGGCTGTCAAAACCAGTCGTCCGAAGCCGATAGAAAGAACGTCCGCCGGAAACCGTTTCTTCCACGATCCAGTTCCGGCCACGAAGGAACTGTGGAAACTGCCCTTTAAGCCTGGCCCATTCGTTCCGTGCGGTTTCCGGGCTGTCGTACGCGCCGAACTGGGCGAGCGGCGTTCCCGCAGGAATACTTGACGGCTCCACTTCAATTGCCTGGACCTGAGCTGACCGCGCGACCGCTCTTGCAACCGACTGCGCAATCGGATCCACCTCGGGACGGGGAACAGGCAGCGGCGACCGCTGGATGCCGTCTTCCTCAACCTGCATAGGATCCTGTGCCTGGATGCTCTCACCCGGTGACTGTTCCGACTCCAGTGCCGGAATTCCAACAGAGGCGAGTTCCGCATTCGCATCATCGGACATGCTGGGTTGATGGCTGACGTCAGCCACCTGGGGCTGGCCTTCCATGCCAGCCTGATCCAATCGGAATCCCGGAACGTCGTCGTCAGTCAGGCTTTCCGGAGGAGGCGCGAGAACCAGCCTGTCTGCCGGCGCCTGAACTCCACCGTCGGCCGTAACCTGGTTTACCGCAAGTCCCTGATGTTCCGCTAGATCGCCGCCTGGATCTTCCGGAGCGACACGCATTGGGCTCTGAGTCGCTCTGACAATAGGGACATTTGACACGTCCCTCGTCGTCAATTGATAACCCCAGATTCCCAGAGCGCCAACCAGGGTTACTGAAAGAACTGCTCCCAACCAGTTGACAAAACGGGAATAACCGCGACCATCCTCATCTGGGAAAATCTCGGAATCGATGCTCAATTCAACATTTGCCATAGCTGCCCCACTGCTGCAGGGCACGAAGCCCTGCCAGCCTGTCTTGCCTGCTCAAGTCTCCGAAGGAGCCAGCCTCGCCTTGTGGTTCAGTGCATATGCTCCACCGGATTCACCCCTAGAATACCAAGTCCTGCTGAAATTACAACACCTACTGCCTTTGGAAGCGCTGTTTTTCCGGCTGACGCCGCCGGGTCGCTTTCCTGCACGAAGCGAAGGTTGGGGGATTCGTTTCCTCTGTTCCAGAGAGCGTGGAACTCAGCGGCCAGTTCATGGAGATAGAATGCGACCCGATGGGGTTCGTGGGAACGAACGGCTGTTTCCACCAGCCGAGGCCATTCCGCGATCTTTCTTGCGACCGCCAGTTCCGCCACATCTTCAATTACAGGCGGCTGGTCATGTGAAATACCGAATTCCTCAGCTTTGCGCAGGACCGACCTGACCCGTGCATGTGCATACTGAATGTAGAAAACCGGATTGTCCTTTGACTGCTCAAGCACTCTGTCAAGATCGAAATCCAGTGCCGCATCGTTCCTGCGCATCAGCATCACGAGACGGGTCACGTCCGGACCCACCTGGTCGACAACATCCCGGAGAGTTACAAAGTTACCCTCCCGTTTAGACATTTTGAACGGTGCGCCGTTCCGGTAGAGCCGCACAAGCTGCATGACCTTTATGTCAAGCGGGACACGTGAATCAGACAGCGCCGAGACGACCGCCTTCATTCGCTTGACGTAACCGCTGTGATCCGCGCCAAATACATTGATCAGCGTATCGTAGCCTCTTGAGACCTTGTCGAAGTGATAGGCGATGTCGCTTGCGAAATAGGTCCATGAGCCGTCGGACTTCCTGACAGGCCGGTCCATATCGTCGCCGTGGTCGGTTGACCGGAAGAGCGTCTGGCGGCGTGGCTCCCAGTCATCTGGCATTTTCCCCTTTGGAGGATCCAGAATGCCCTCGTACAGCAGGCCCCTTTCGGACAGAGTCCCGAGTGCCTTCTCAATCCGGCCCGTAC
Organism: Rhodobacter sp.; assembly: GCA_022824145.1. GTDB lineage: Bacteria > Pseudomonadota > Alphaproteobacteria > Rhodobacterales > Rhodobacteraceae > JAPOUP01. The sequence goes on from JAJEAY010000066.1 coordinate 18,188, forward strand.
CGTAAAGCGACTTTTCGGAAAAGAATACATCCATCTCAATGCCCAATGCGGCAAGATCTTCCCGGATCATGTCCATCATGCTGCCAGTGGCGAAACTGCGGACTTCGCTGAGCCAGGATTCTTCCGGCTGCTCCAGTAGCGAGTCGCCAAAACGTTCCGTGAGCGCTTTTCCAACAGGCATCAGATACGAACCGGGATACATGCCGTCAGCGATTTCGGGATCCAGTCCGCAGGCTTCACGGTAGCGCTCAAAAGCTGACCGAGCCAGGACGTCCACCTGTGCGCCGCCATCATTGATGTAGTATTCCCGAGTTACCTTATACCCCGTAAATTCAAGCAGGGACGCAAGTGCGTCCCCGAATACCGCTCCGCGCGCATGACCGACATGCAGTGGTCCGGTAGGGTTTGCCGAGACAAACTCAACATTGACATTGCGGCCTTCGCCGATCCTTGAACGGCCGTAGTTCTCGCTGTTCCGAACGGCATCGACGAGACCTGACCACACTTCGTTCACAAGGCGAATGTTCAGGAATCCCGGACCGGCAACTTCAGCCGATTCAATTCTTGGGTCGCTGGCAAGACGTCCCGCAAGCGCCGCGGCGATATCCCGCGGCTTGGCCCCTGCCCCTTTCGCGAGCACCAACGCTGCATTGGTGGCCATGTCGCCATGGGCGGAATCGCGTGGAGGCTCTACAGTTACATTTGCGGTTGGAAGGCCCTCGGGCAGTTCGCCCGCCGCAGCCATCGCTTCCAACGCTTCCAGCACGCCGGCACGGATATCTTGGAAAAGGTTCATGTTCATGTCCATCCTAGCGGGCAGAGGATTAGCATCAACGGCACCGGCGTCAATGTGGATGTCGGATTTCCGCGAATTGCAGGGTCACCCACATGCGAATTCGGCTTCAGGCTTCCGTGCGGCCAGATAGAAAGGCCGGCCCACCCAAGCCAGCAGCAAAGGAAGTCGGCGAACGGGGCTCAACCCTGGCCAGTTCCTTGCAGTCCATGGCAGGAATCCCGCCCAATTCACTTATTTCGTTTTTGGCCGCGTCCTGATCCAAGGCCAGCTTGAAGAGACACGCGGCAATCGCGAACGGTATGCTGGCCTGGTGGGACTGTGTCCCCCCTAACCGCAGAGCCGCCCGTGTTCCTGAAGCGCAAACCGGTCGGTCATGCCGGAAATGTAGTCGACGACGATTCGCGCCATTGCGGTTTCACCCTCGGCCGCCTGAACATCCCGGCGCCATTGTTCAGGCAACAGATCCGTGCGCCTGATGAACATCTCGAACAGATCCTCGACCGCCCCTTTCACATTTCGCCGCATTCTAAGGACATCAGGAGCTCGATACATGCGATCGAAAAGGAATTCGCGAACGACATTCATCCGCTCCTTAAACGGTTCGGAGAACCTAACCACGGGTCGCCCCGCCTTACGGATATCAGTGGCATTCCGGGGCGCGAGTTCTGCAAGCCGCCTGGCTGACTGCTCAATTACATCCTCAACCATCAAACCGAAGAAGCGGCGCAGCGCTTCATGCTGCCGCCGATACCGGTCCAAGCCTGGATGCACAGCGTCTACTTCCGAGAAACACCCTTTGAGCAATGGCAGTTCATTGAGTTCATCTGTCGAGAAGAGGCCGGCGCGAAGCCCGTCGTGAAGATCATGGCTGCAATAGGCTATGTCATCTGCCAGTGCCGCCACCTGCGCTTCCGGGCCTGCGTATGTGTCCAGCTCAAGGTCGTGACGCTTATTGTACTCGGCCAGTGCATAGGGAATGTCGTCAGATACCGGTCCATTGTGTTTCGCAATGCCTTCAAGGGTTTCCCAAGTGAGGTTCAAGCCGTCGAATTCAGCGTAATGGCGTTCCAGCGACGTCACTATCCGAATTGCCTGAGCGTTGTGATCGAATCCGCCATAGGGTTCCATCAACTGCCGCAGCGTACCTTCGCCCGCATGGCCAAACGGCGGATGTCCCAGATCGTGCGCTAGCGCGACCGCTTCAGTCAATTCCTCGTTCAGGTCAAGCGCCACTGCGACCGTTCGGGCTACCTGCGCCACCTCGATCGAATGCGTCATCCGGGTTCGGTAGTAGTCGCCCTCGTGCTCAATGAAGACCTGTGTCTTGTGTTTCAGCCGCCTGAAGGCACTCGAATGGATGATTCGATCACGGTCACGCTGGAAGCATGTCCTGAACCGACTTTCGTTCTCAATGTGGAGCCGCCCGTGTGACAGGCCCTCTTGTGCCGCATAGTCCTTGAGCATCTGCCTGTCCTTGCCGCAAGGTCAGAGACCATATATATCCATTTACGGAACCAAACTGAATGCCGGAATCGAAACCGTGATCATTCCACCAACAGTGACCGACCGAGCGTTCACCCAATTAGCCAGGATCGGAGCGGGTGACAGCGGCAAGGCCTTGAGGGTTGCGGTCGACGGCGGCGGCTGCTCGGGTTTCCAGTACGATATTTCACTGGATGACCCGGCGGACGGCGACACTGTGCTGAACGGGCCTGATGGAGAACGCGTGGTGATTGACGAAGTGTCGCTTCCGTTTCTGGCCAACGCGACCATTGACTATTCCGATGAGCTGATCGGTGCACGCTTTGTAATCGACAATCCGAACGTGACCAGTTCCTGCGGATGCGGCACGTCCTTCTCGATCTGACGATCCAGTCAATTTTTTGCCGGTCCGTCGAATGCGCGGCAACCATTGCGGCGGACTTGGTTGAGTACTTTATTCTTGACCTTGACCGTAGGGCCGAGCGTTTGGCATTCGATATATTCCTGGTCTTGCCGCGCATCCTAGTCTCGTCGACTTCCACGGAACCGCTGGCAGGGGAGCTCCCACCATCTGTTCACGTCTCGAACAGGCGATGGGGCAGATGCCGCACCGTCTTCTGCATCACATCCAGACCGCACTTGAGCTTCAAACAAACATACATCCTTATAGCTGTCTGTCGTCGAGTAATGCCGAGTTCAGCATTACTCGACGTGATTGAATAGGCGTCGCTCGAATGCTGGGATGCCGAATTTCTCTAAGCCATCGTCCTGGCGGTCCGAGCGCCGCTCGTCGCTGGTCACCACCTTCCTCGATTTCACGCAGTGAGACAGTGCCTCCCCCCGCGCCTCACCGGTATCGCCGAAACCGTCGGCCGCCTGTTTCACAGCGCGGCGCTCGTCACCATCCACGGCGACTCGTGGTGGCTCAGGCGTGAGGCCGGATGAAATGCCCGCACCGGAATCCATGACGGCCCGATCCCTTCCCGCCATGCTCAGGGCAAACGGCCCGGCGAACCGACGCGGCGGAAACAGCGTTGGCCAGAACCTCATAGTCTCTGGTCAGTGTAGCTGGAAAAGGATCCGCAGTTATCTACGAACTGTGACGAAACGACACTCAAGAGCGCGGTTTTCCGCCGGAATCCCACCCATTTGAGACGCCAGGACAGCCTCGACACGTACTCAGTTGCTTTTCAAATCCAGCATGTATGGCCTGCACGCCGGAATGGACGGTGTGTTGACCGATTCGGAAATGCTCGTCTTCGGGAGACTTTCAGCGGCCGGCAGGCGGAAGCTGCTTGCAACGAAGGAAATGCACTTTCGCCAAACGTGGCCGCCCGCGATGTGCAACCAACTGCGCAGGGCCGGCATTTCCCTGCAGATTCTAATCCGACCGAATTCTTAGCACCCAGATATAGATCAGCGCGGTCGCGAACATGATCAGGCTGTAAGTTGCCGCAGGCACAACGGCCAAACCCCCTCCGAACAGTAGAACCGCCACTGCGATCGCAAGTGTTCCGTTCTGCAGCCCGCATTCGATCGCAATGGAAATCCGCTGCTTGGGGCCAGTGGCGAACATATGAGCGAGCAGACACGCCAAAGCCATCATTGACACGTTCAGCACCAGTGTGATGACGCCTGCCTCGGCGAAATATGGAACAATGTTGCTGCGTTCCTGAAAAATCGCGGCAGCAAGCACGAGAACGAACAGGAGACCGGACACCTTGCGTGCAACCGGCTCAAAACCGAGCGCGACGGCCGTCGCGAATCGCCGGACAAGCAGACCTATTAGAACAGGCAGGGCTACGATCACAAATACGCTTATGGATGTTCCCGCGACAGAGATCTGTCTATCAGCAGCCTCATCGATGAAGTGGCCGTAGGAAAACGTCACGATTATCGGGACAGTGATGACACAGGCCAGACTGATCACCGCAGTCAGCGAGATTGATAGCGCAACATCGCCGCGCGCAAATGCGGTCAGAATGTTCGAAGTCACACCGCCTGGAGCTGCTGCAATTATCATCAGCCCCAATGCAAGTTCAGGGTGGATCTGCCAGATGCTGGCCAAAACGAAGGCGACGGCAGGCAGCAGGAGAGTCTGCGAAAGCGCACCTATGAAGAAGTCGCGCGGCTTGCGCACAACCCGGGCGAAATCGTCGAACGTGAGGCCAAGGCCGAGCGCAAACATGATGAATGCAAGAGCGATCGGAAGAATGAGATCGACCAGAATACTCACTGCAGCCCACTCCTTTAGGTTCCAGATCGGGCGATAGTGCCTTCACCACACACATCGGCCTGAAAAGCACTAGGTTATCAGGATTCATTGTTGGCACATCATGTGCCATGCGTAACCATGATCAACCGGGAATTACAGCAGCAAACTTCCGATTCAGCAAAATGCCAAATATTCAAGTGACTTACACAACGGACAACCTCGTTTTATGATAGGAGTCTCCGCCGCACACGGCATACCTCCAAACCCAGGGCTAAGCACAGCGACGCCGGGTCGATGCGAACTGCGCAGGGGCTGCCACCACAATCGACGGTCCGGACGGCGTGTCAAGCTACGCGGAAGCCCACAACCCAACTGTAGCAGCAACCACGCCTGAAGCGGCCGCCAGGACCGCCATCGCCTCTGGACTCCTGGACAAGAGCCGCACCATCGCAGGCGGAATCACCAACAAGGCGACGGTAAACAAAACTCCGACAATTTTGATTGCAACCGCAATGATCGCCGCAAGCAGGTGCCCGAATGCCAGCCGAGCGCATTCGGGCAGGAATCCAGCCACGGACGCCAGGTGGGAATCCGCTGTCGCGGCCAAGTGCGGACGCCAAAGCCGCCGCAATGCGGCAAGCGCCAACGCCCCACCATCTCAAACAATCGCGATGTCGGTTCGGGAAACGGCCAGAATATCGCAGAAAAGCAGTCCGTTCAGGTTGAAACTTACCGTCGGAAAGAATGCCAGAACCACGAGGCCGAGAGCCAGCCCTGCATATGCGAACATACCGAGCAGAGTGTCCGTGGGCAGCGTGCCACGCCCCTCAAGGAAATGCAGCGTCAGCACGATCACGGCAACGCAGCCAATGATGCCAGCCACCAAGGAAACATCCACCAGAAGGGCAAATGCAACTTGCAAAAAAAAGTTCGGAGTGCGCTATCGTCTCGCCGAAGCAGGCAAGCCGCCGCCAAACGACAAAGCAGCCAGCAGCCCCAGTGATCAACGCGACCCCGATTCCAGCTAGCAGCGCACGGGTGACGAAATTGTCCAGCATGGCTCAGACCCAGCTTTGCAGACCGAAGGTCTGATATTCTTGCTTGTGCGACACCAGAACCACGAAGTCATCGCCGACCTTCATCGCCAGTTCAAGCTGTGAGAACTCCACAGAACCCCGCAGCCTGATTTGCTGCGGTTTGAATTGATCAGGTTGCACAGCTCTTCCGTTCCGGCAACATCTACCCCTCTACCATGTTCATCCAGAACCAGCAGTTCTGCGCCGCGAATCGGCACACCGGCCAGAAGGAGGCGCTGCAGTTTGCGTTCCGAAAATGTCGAGATGGGTGGGTCGCCGAGCCGTTCTAGGCCGACAGCGTCGGGTAAATTGCCTGCCTCTACGGCACATACCCCACGCACGGCGAAGGCGACCGGTTCACAATGCCCTCGTCAATGTCGATCAGCCCGAGTACCGTCTCGCGCACGTAGTCTTGCCGGCACCGCTGGCGCCAATCAGCAACACGAGATCGCCTCGGATTATTTCAAGGTCCAGATGTCGGAAAATTCAGCGGCCCGCGCGTCGCACGCCAAGGCTGCTTGCTCTAACCAGAGGATTCGAACTGGATGCTGCATATCCTTCAAATTAAACCCACATTTCCGCAGATCCAGCGATTGGCGATGTGGGAGCCAGCCGGGGTCCACTGACGCCAGGGCTTCGAGCCGGGTTTTCATGACTTCCAGCAACTGCTAGGTTGACTTGCGCAAGGAGCCGAAATGATAGTCGCAACGTTCAACATCAACGGCGTCAAGGCGCGCATGGGCGCACTGACAGACTGGCTGCAAGAGGCGCAGCCGGACGTGGCGCTACTGCAGGAGATCAAGTCGGTCGACGACGCCTTTCCAAGCGAACATTTCGGGAATCTCGGCTACAATGTCGCAGTACACGGCGAGAAAGGCTTCAACGGAGTCGCGATACTGTCAAAGCTGCAGATCGAGGACGTACAGCGAGGACTTCCCGGTGACCCGAACGACAGTCAGGCAAGATGGATAGAAGCGACAGTCGTGAACAGGCGGGCCATAAGGGTGTGTGGCCTGTACCTTCCGAACGGCAATCCAGTGCCCGGACCAAAGTACCAGTACAAGATTGCCTGGATGGAACGCTTGAGACATCGTGCCCAGGAACTGCTGGACAGGGAAGAGCCCGCATTGATGGCAGGAGACTACAACGTCATTCCGCAGGCAGAGGATGCCGCCCAGCCGCAAGTCTGGGAATCCGACGCTCTGTATCTTCAGGAAACCCGCGACGCGTTTCGCAGAATCGTCAACCTCGGCTTCACTGAAGCATTCCGCTCCAAGGTGCAGTCACCTGAAAACTATACGTTTTGGGACTACCAGGGCGGTGCGCGGCGGCGCAACAACGGCATACGAATCGATCATTTCCTGCTGTCCCCTCAAGCGGCGGACATGATGACGGACTGCCGTATCGACGAGCATATCCGAGATCGCGTAAAGCCGTCGGACCATGTTCCCGTCGTGATTGAACTGGACGCATGAGCGAAGCTTCTAGTCTGCCGCCCACGACTTGAGCCCTGCTGCCAGCCGGAGCCATCACGAACGAAGGTAAATGGCAGATTGCGGATTCGCGGGTAAAATCGGACAGATTGCGGATTTCATTTTTCCATGAAACCGTCCTGCGCCCTCGACTTCAGTTCACGACCTATTCGATGAAGCCAATGGCAGACTTTACCATGGATTGAGTGCCCTTCGTTACTTCGAACGCTTGATCCCAAGCGACGGAATCGGTCAGGCGCCTGCAGCTGCGGCAGCGCCAATCTCGACAGGTTTCAGCCGGCTGGGAGAACTGGATTCAGCGGCCTGCCCGTGCCAAAGCGCGGCAAGGCTATCTGGATCGCCTCGGACTTGCCCGTCGGGCGCAATACGTCGATGCCCTTGGTCACGGCAAAAAGCGAAGTCAGGCGCTGCTGTCCATCTACGATGAGCAGGTCGGGCACCTTCTGCTTGCTGTCCGTACCTATCTGCTTCGTTTCGCTCCCAAAGCCGTTCTGCCACAAGAGCAGGTACCCCACCGGATAGCCCCTGTACATCGAGTCGAACAGGTCACGCACCTTTTTGTTGGGCCAAACAAAGGGACGCTGAATGTCGGGCAAGCCAATCTGGCCAAGCTCAATGAATTTCACGAGTGAGTCGAGATCGTAGTTGACTTGCTTGAAAAGCGTATCGCTCATTCCCGATATCTCCTGTCTTGGACTGACTGGAACCCGGTCATACATGGAGGCATCACGAAACATCAATGCACTCAGTGATCTCTTGCTGCGGAAGCCAAGAAGAGGGACACGACCGGATTCAGGTTTCGGCAGAATCTACCGCATCCGCAACTTGTCGAGCGTGAATTCGCGCTTGCCGCACCGGCAAAATCAATTTCCGGTCAGGCCGTCATGCCGTGTGGGCGGTCGCTACGCCTTTGGTCCTTCTGCAGGAACGGAATTCGGGGCGAGGCTGAGCAGGCTCAGCGGGATCTCCCGGACGGCAGGTCCGGGCATGGCTGCGATGGCGTTCATTGCGTTCTCCATGGTGGATTGAGGTTGCGCGGCGGGGACGGCCTCTCCGGCCATCCGTCCGCCTGCCCGGGGACCCGCCCGGCTCCGCCTCCGGGCGGGGTTCTGGCGTTGGCCTGGTGAGGATGCGAGGGATGCGCGAGACGCGCGGGTGAGGGGAGCGGCGATTGGCCGGGAAATTCCGGGTGCTGCGCGGAGATGCCGGTCAGGTCGGGAAGCGCGACGCCGGACGGCGACAGCGTGTGGCCGATGCGGCGTTCGAGGGCGCAGTAGCGTGCGTAGAGCTGCGGCTGGAGCCGGGCGGCGGTGCGGAGATCCGCGCGCGAGGCCATGATGCAGAAGACGCAGGAGAGCCGGGACATGCCCATGGCGTAGGCCGGATGGGGCGCCTGTCCCGCGTGCCGGATGACGTCGAAGACCTGTCCCTCGGTGAGGTCGTGAATCGGAAGCCAGTCAAACCACGTCCGGCCTGCGCGGGAGTTGCGCTCGCTGAGCTTCCAGGGCGTCTTCTGCGCCCGGGCGGGGCTTTCCTCGGCCCGCATGCCCATGGCGCTGATGATCCGCCCGCCGAAGTGGGGATGCGCCTTGAGATGGCGGCGGAGTTCGCGCTCGATTGGTCCGCGTTTCGTCGAACTCGTGCACCAGCGCACCCTTGGAGATGGAAACCGGCCCCGTTCCTCGATGCTGTCCAGAAGGGTTTTTCCGGAGGTGACGCGTGCGAGGATCAGGGGCACGGCAGAGGGAAGGGTCGCTTCGATGTGCTCGATCGTTCCGGGCCATTCGACGTCCTCCAGGGGCGCGTGGACGGCGATCAGCTGGTCGCGGGGGACGATGCGGGACAGCAGGATCGTCATTGCCTGGCTGTCCTTTCCGGAGCTCGTGGAGATGGCTACGAGGGCGCCGGCCCGGATCATGTCCCGGCACTCCGTGGGAACGTGAATTCCTGAATGGCGTCTGGTCATGGGCGGGCCTCCCGGCTTTGGGCGCCGGGGCCGCCTCAGGGCTCCCGGCTTCGCCCGGGGGAACGCTGGCCGCAGCCTCCTGGAGGCGTACCACCCGGGACCCGAGGCCGGCCCGGGCGGTGTCGCGAATGGGGATCCGTTCCGATTGGCGGAGTCCTCGCAGGCGGCCCGGGAAGCTTGATCCGGTGCCGTCATTGATGTCGAAATGCGGACATGGCGGTCTGCGGCATTCGGCGGAGGAGGATCGGCGATGGCGTTCAGGCGGGAACTGTCGGACTGGCCCGGCGTGGTGGAATCGGTGTGGCCGATGCTCGATCCGGAGAGCCTTCAGGCGCTGCGGGAAGACGACCCGCCAGGCAATGACGCGTTGCGCGTCTCGCTCGGGCTCGACGTCGAGGACCTGTCCGGATCGGCCTTCGTCGCCAATGCGATGGTCCTGCTGCGCATGGCGGCCGAGCAATGGCATTCGGATAAGGATTCCTGCCGTTCGGATAAGAAAACCCCCGCGCTTCGGGCGTGTGCCGGAAGCCGGGGGCCTTGTTTCGGGTCTGTCTGCGGTGTCAGGCGGCGGTCTGTCTGGTCCACTTGCTCCTTGGCTGTTTCGACCGCCTTTCGTAGCT
>JAJEAY010000242.1 GCA_022824145.1 Rhodobacter sp.
GTATTCACGGTTACCGGTACAAGTCCAAGCGCCCGGAGTATCTGCCGGTAGGACGGATATCCCGGCGCACCGATGCACACACTGTCACCGCCATCGAACAATGCAGTGAATGCTAGAAGAAACGCTCCGGACGAACCGGAAGTCACGATGACCCTGTCCGGGTCGAGGTCAATACCGTGACGGTCATCATACAGCTTCGCGATGCGAGCCCGCAGTTCAGGAAGGCCAAGCGCCACTGTGTAGCCGAGCGCCTGCCACTCCATTTCGCGCGCGGCCGCAGCGCGCGCACCGGCTGGCGCGGGAGTCCCGGGCTGGCCTACTTCCATATGAACGATATGCCGACCCGCCGACTCGGCTCGTCGCGCCGCCTCCATTACGTCCATCACAATAAACGGATCGACTGCGCTTCGCCTTGAGTTCTTCACAACAACATCCATATTCTAGGTAGTGCCTGAACTGCATTCATAGAGGCGGATGTCAATGGCTGTCGGATGGACACGTTGTCTGCGTATGCTCATGGTGATCGCATTTGCGGCGGTCGCCGCCGCCACTCCGGCCCGGGCGATCACTATCCTGCGGGATCCTGACATCGAGAACGCACTCAAGCAGCTCTCCGCTCCGCTGATCAGGGCGGCTGGCCTCAGCCAGGATCAGATTAGCCTGCTTGTGGTCAGGGACAGTTCGCTAAACGCATTCGTTTTCGATTCTGCCCATGTTCTCATTCATTCGGGGTTGATCCTCAGGATGGAGAGCGCCAGCGAGCTGCAGGCAGTCGTCGCTCATGAACTCGCCCACATCGCAAACGGACATATCCCGCGCCGACTCGCTAACCAGCGCTCAGCTGGGGAAGCCACCAGGTTTGGGTTGCTCATGGCACTTGCGGTCGGCGCCGCTACGGGCGATGCGGGAGCCGCCGCGGGTGTGGCCGCAGGGTCGGCAAGCAGTGCCCAGCGGGTATTCTTCAGCCACACCCGTGCCGAAGAGGCATCAGCGGACCAAACGGCGCTGCGGTATCTTTCGCAGGCAGGTGTGGACCCTAAGGCGATGGCGATTCTGCTTCAGCGCTTTCTTGGACAGGAAGTGCTTTCGGCAGCACGTCAGGATCCTTATGTCCGAAGCCATCCACTGACCCGGGACAGGATCCGCGCCGTACAAGGCTACGCAGCCGCCTATAGCGACGGCTCCGATGCCAGCACCGAGGCGGGCCGGTGGTTCAACAGAGCACGTGCGAAACTCGGTGCCTTCATTCAGTCTCCAAGCCAAACCCTGCGCACCATCGCAAAGGACGACAGTTCCGACATAGCAGTCATGCGGCGCGCCATCGCCTATCACCGCCTTCCCGACCGAAACCGGGCTTTTGCCGAGATTCGCAGGCTGGCGAACAGGCTGCCCAATGACCCCTACGTTCACGAACTTCGTGGACAGATCCTGCTTGAATCCGGGCAAACAGAGGCAGCGGTTCAAGCCTACGCACGCGCCGCCAGACTCAAGCCGGATAACGCACTGATCCTTGCCGGTCACGGAAGGGCGCTTCTGGCACTCGACACCCGCAGCAGCCGTACGGAGGCACTGAGGCTGCTGGAGCGCGCGTATTCATGGGACAGTCAGGATCCCCGACTTTTGCGCGACCTGGCCGTTGCCTATGCCCGGAACGGCCAAAAAGGAATGGCATCCGTCGCGACCGCAGAGCGCTATGCGTTGGTAGGCGACCTAAGGAGCGCTGGCATCCACGCGGCGCGGGCGCTGGAAATGCTGCCGCAGGGATCTCCGGGCTGGAATCGGGCACGCGACATGCTAAACGCAGCCAAATCCGCTGGATAGCAAAGAGGCCGAAATGCTGAAACGAATTGCGACAGCCGCAATGGCTGCAGCCCTTGCGGGAACAACCGCTTACGCCTTTGACATCGACGCCATGACAGTCGAGGAGCGGGATGCCTTTCGGGCCGAGATTCGGGCATACCTCCTTGATGACCCTGAAGTTCTGCTGGAAGCCATCGCGGTGCTCGAGGAACGCGAGGCAAACGAACAGGCCAGCACCGACATGGACCTGGTCCGGGTCAATGCCGACCGGATTTTCGAAGACGGCCACAGCTGGGTTGGCGGAAATCCCGAAGGCGATGTCACAGTGGTCGAATTCCTCGACTACCGCTGCGGATTCTGCAAACGTGCCCATCCTGAGGTCGGCGAACTGATCTCTTCGGACGGCAACATCCGCTACATCGTCAAGGAATTCCCGATTCTGGGAGAGCAGTCGCTTCAGGCCAGCCGGTTTGCGCTCGCGGTCAAGCAGATCAATGGCGACGACGCCTATGCCAAAGCTCATGATGCGCTGATGACCATGCGGGCCGAAGTGAACGATCTGAGCCTGTCGAAACTGTCCGAACGGCTGGGCTACGACACGGAGGCGGTGATGAACGCAATGGAAGGTGAGGCTGTTCAGCGCGCCATCAGAGAAAACCACGCTTTGGCCCAAAGGCTTCGGATCGACGGTACGCCTAGTTTCGTGTTCGGTGACCGGATGGTGCGTGGCTATGTTCCGCTCGAACAGATGCGCGGCATTATTGCCGGTCTCCGGGATTTATAGGGCCGGGGCGGTTCACGTCGGCAGTCCTTCAGCCCATGGGGAGCGGACTCAGCGGCGCTGCGTCATTCCAGGTGCTGACCGCTCGCTTCAATCTGTGCAGCTTTGGCCTCAACCTGGGCCACAATATGCTCGATCATCTCTTCATTCGAGAGCTTGTGGCTTTGCTCCCCGGCCAGATAGACCATTCCATGTCCCGCACCGCCACCGGTAAATCCGACATCCGTCATCAGTGCTTCGCCAGGTCCATTGACCACACAGCCGATGATCGAAAGCGATATCGGAGTCCTGACATGCTCGAGCCGCTCTTCCAGAATCTCAACCGTCCTGATCACGTCGAATCCCTGCCGAGCACATGAAGGACAGGAAATTATGTTGACGCCCCTGCGCCGCAGTCCGAGCGACTTCAGGATTTCGTAGCCGACGCGCACCTCCTCGACCGGGTCGGCGGAGAGGGAAACCCGCAGCGTGTCGCCGATTCCCATCCAGAGAAGGTTGCCCAAACCGATTGCGGATTTGACCGTGCCCGCATTCAGACTCCCTGCTTCCGTGATCCCCAGGTGGATCGGCGCATCTGTGGATTCGGCAATTCCCTGATAGGCGGCTGCCGCAAGGAAAACATCCGACGCTTTGGCGCTGATCTTGAATTCATGGAAGTCGTTTTCCTCCAGAAGCCGGATATGATCCAACCCGCTTTCGATCATGGCTTCGGGACAGGGCTCCCTGTATTTTTCAAGAAGCCGCCGTTCCAGGCTGCCCGCATTGACTCCTATGCGTATCGAACAGCCGCAGTCGCGCGCGGCAGCGATCACCTCGCGAACGCGCTCGGAACTGCCGATATTTCCGGGATTGACCCGCAGGCAGGATGCCCCTGCCTCCGCAGCCTCAATCGCGCGACGGTAATGAAAATGGATGTCCGCCACGATGGGGACCGGGCTTTCGCGTACAATTTCCGCCAGTGCCCGCGTCGACGCTTCATCCGGCGTTGAAATCCTAACGATGTCGGCCCCGGCCTCTGCGCAGGCCTGCACTTGCGCCACTGTTGCCGCCACGTCCCTGGTGTCAGTATTCGTCATGGTTTGCACGGCGATCGGCGCATCGCCGCCGACAGGTACGCTGCCTACATGGATCCTGCGCGATTTTCGGCGTTCGATGCTTCGCCAAGGACGGATGCTGTTCAGAGACATTGGCACAATCGCCTGTTAATAATGGGAAAAAGCGAACTGGATCGGATGCGGAATGATGACCGCAACGCTACCGGGAACCCTCCGACGCGGCTTCCGGGGCCGCCGCCGTTACGACGAATTCCGCAAGCTTGCTGTCGTCGGCAAAATCAGCAAGTTCCAAGGTGGCCGCGACTTCCTCCGGACCCATCACGATGTCATCCACGACTGTTGGACCTTCTCCAAGCGGGCCGTAAGTCTTTCCGCTAACGAGAAAATACACCGAGCCAGCATTTCCGGTCCGAAGAATCGGAGGCTGTTCGGTTTTCGGCACGATGTAGCGCTCGCCCCCGTCCAGGATTTTCTCCAGCAGCACCGATCCGTCATCCGACCTGATTCTTACCCAGGACGGCCGCACGGCAAGCAGGATGACCTCCCTTACCGGTTCTTCCACCGTTTCTTCGACGACCTGGACAGGCGTATCCGGCGTCAGTTCACCATTTCGCTCCCCAACCAACAGAACGTCCTGCTCGGACTCGGGGATGTCGATTTCGGAAACGGTGGCGACCCGCTCTGGATCCAATGTGACGATTGGAGGATCACGCGGGGTTACGATCGGCACTTCAAGCGGCTGTGGGCGCCGGTAGAGCCGTTCCAGATCCTCTTCGCGTGGAACCGAACTCCCAAATTCGTCAGCTCCGGATCGAACCGGAACGCCAGCCAATGCAAGCGGCTCAACGGGAGTCGACGAATCGGCTACCTGATCGGTCTGTACGAGATGCACGCGCTGCAGTTCCTGCAGGACAGCCCAACCACCATAGCCGATGGCGAGAATGAGGGCGCCAAGCAAAGCCGAAGAGATTACCGCCGACGGATCAATCTTCGACAGCAAACCCTCTGACTTAACGGCAAACGGTGCGTTCTGCCGTTTGAACAGATCGTTTTTCTGTGCCGCAAATTTGGTCAGTTCCGGCTTGTGCGAGGCGACGCCCAATCCCACAGGGCCGAATCGGTTTTCCAGGCTGTAGTTTCCTTCCTCACAGAACTTTTCGAGAACCCATTCTGGATCAAGCCCGAGATAGCGTGCGTAGGATCGTATGTAACCAGGGATGAACGCAGGGACATCGAATGCCGACGGATCACTGTTCTCTATGGCGGAAATATACGATGTCTTGATTTTCAGAGTGGACTGAACATCAAGAAGCGACTTGCCCAGCGTTGCGCGCTCAGCGCGCATGATGTCGCCGAGACTGACCTGAAAGTCGTCATAGCCCTTCAGCGCTGGCGTTCGGGGGTTATCCGAGTGCGCTGAATCTTCCGGCTGCACGGCACGAAGTCGGATCATCCTGTGCCTTCCTTGCGAATTAAGTCCCTTGCCTACGCACTCCGCTTTGCTCCCATGAAGTCGGAGGTTCAAAATATCCACACCTTCCGTTCACATACACACTAGCACAGCTGTCACGGGCATGCACTCAGAAAATTAGACTTATGGCGCAACCATGAGAGAATTTTCGCTGACTCCGCATAGTGTGCTGAGAAAAACACTTCTGGCAACACAGCGCTCGAACCTAAAGTCACGGAGCCCGGTCAGATAACTCCGCGAATCACTAACCAGTCAGATCCTGGCGATTCAATGCGCAGTGCGACCACAATTCGTCGAGAGCCGCAATCAGCCTGTCCATCTCCCGAGGTCCGTGATTCGGCGAAGGTGTGAATCGCAGACGCTCCGTTCCTCTCGGCACGGTCGGAAAATTTATCGGCTGCACGTAGATTCCATGCTGGTCGAGCAGCATGTCCGACAGCTGTTTGGTATGCACCGGATCTCCCACGATCACTGGCACAATATGAGATCCGTGGTCAATGATCGGCAGTCCCATCCCCTTGAGCCTCAGCTTCAGAATCCGGGCCTGGGTCTGGTGCCGTTTGCGCAAAAGACTGTCGGACTTCAGGTGCCGAACCGAGGCTGCCGCACCGGCCGCTATTGCTGGCGGCAGCGATGTGGTGAAAATGAAACCTGGCGCATACGACCTGATAGCATCGCACATCTTTGCGCTTGCCGCGATGTAGCCGCCCATCACGCCAAACGCTTTTCCCAATGTTCCATTGATGATGTCGATACGATGCATCAGCTGGTCACGCTCAGCGACTCCGCCACCGCGCGGACCATACATGCCTACGGCGTGCACCTCGTCCAAATAAGTCAGCGCACCGAATTCGTCCGCAAGATCGCAGATCGCCCTGATCGGACCGAAGTCACCGTCCATTGAGTAGACTGACTCGAATGCAATCAGCTTCGGCACAGAAGGATCGTCGGCCTCTAGCAACGCACGCAGCGATCCGACGTCATTATGGCGAAATATTCGCTTGGCGCCACCGCGTCGGATTCCTTCGATCATGGACGCGTGGTTGAGCTCATCCGAATAGATCACAAGATCCGGGAAAAGCCGCGCCAGTGTCGATAGTGTTGCATCATTGGCAATATATGCACTGGTGAACAACAGCGCGGATTCCTTGCCATGCAGGTCGGCAAGTTCGGCTTCAAGCCGCTTGTGAAAAATCGTCGTGCCCGAAATGTTGCGCGTACCACCGGAACCCGCGCCGGCTGTGTCGATTGCCTCATGCATGGCCTCGAGAACAGCAGGATGCTGACCCATGCCAAGATAGTCGTTGCCGCACCAAACAGTAACCGACCGCTCAATGCCATCCGGACCATGCCAGGATGCGGCGGGAAAGGAGCCGCGCCTGCGTTGGACATCAATGAAAGTACGGTAGCGGCCTTCATCATGCAGCCTCTGGATCGCTTCATCCAGATATTTGGTATAGTAGTCCACGAAGTCCCTCGATGCGATGTTTGTGGAGTTCTAACAGAATTCCGGTGACGATCCAAACGCATATTGACGCGGTGAAACAGTTTGTCACGAACGCACATTCATTGAAACTCGCCGGGATAGACCGCTGGACATGCACCGCTTTCCTGATAGCGTACGCACGAACTGGCGACACTCGGAAAATCCCATGAGCCTGAAGGCTGTACTGTCCAAAATAGACGGCGAAATACCCATAGCGCTCGATCGGCTGACCTCTTTCCTGCGGATCCCCTCGATTTCAACGGATCCAGCCTTCAGTGATGATGTCGACCGGGCGGCTGACTGGCTGGTTTCCGATCTCTCGACACTTGGCATTGCCGCGGCAAAGCGTCCAACGAACGGGCATCCGATGGTCGTTGGACACGTGGGGGGCAGCGGGCCACATCTACTGTTTTATGGCCACTACGATGTCCAGCCTGTTGACCCCATCGAACTGTGGAGCCGGGATCCCTTCGATCCAGCTGTTCTGGACACTTGCAGGGGGCGTGTGATCGCTGGCCGCGGCTCATCCGACGACAAGGGGCAGTTGATGACTTTCGTCGAAGCCTGCCGCGCCTGGAAATCGGTTCATGGCCACCTGCCCTGCCGATTGACGTTCCTCTTTGAAGGAGAAGAGGAAAGCGGTTCGCCTTCTCTCGTGCCTTTCCTGAAGGACAACTCAGACGAACTCCGTGCCGACCTCGCCCTGATCTGCGACTCCGGAATGTTCGACCCGCAAACTCCCGCAATCACCACGTCATTGCGCGGGTTGCTGGGGGAGGAAATCACCATTACAGGAGCGGACAGGGATCTGCATTCGGGAAGTTTCGGCGGAATCGCAATCAATCCCGCACGCGTTCTGGCGCGCATTGTCGCAAGCCTTCATGACGAAAAGGGGCGCGTCACCGTACCTGGATTCTACGACGATGTATCCGAACTTCCTGACATGATCGAAGACCAGCGGAAGGCGCTGGGATTCGACGAATCAGCCTTTCTTGGCGAGGTTGGACTCGCACGACCTGCAGGCGAAGAAGGTCGGTCAGGACTTGAGATGATCTGGTCGCGCCCGACCTGCGAGGTCAATGGAATCTCAAGCGGATATACCGGCGAGGGATTCAAGACCGTGCTCCCATCCAAGGCCAGCGCAAAGATCAGCTTCAGACTGGTCGGCGGACAAAGACCTCTGCGGCTTCGCGAGAGCTTCAGGGAAATGGTGCGCAGCATGGTTCCGCCTGACTGCACGGTGGAATTCACCGGCCATGGCGCGGCACCCGCCTGCACCATGGCGACAGACGATCCATCGTTTGAACTGGCCCGCAATGCGCTTTCCGATGAATGGCCGAACGAGGCAGCATTCGTCGGATCAGGCGGCTCCATACCAATCGCCGGATATTTCAAGGAAATCCTCGGCATGGAGTCCATGCTTATCGGTTTCGCGCGCGACGATGACAGGATCCATAGTCCCAACGAAAAGTACGACCTTGAGAGCTTTCACAAAGGAATCCGCAGCTGGGCAAGGGTGCTGGCCGCTCTGACGCAATAGACATCCCTTACTGAAGGATACTCCGATCACACACTTTGTAGTGTTTGCGCGGTCAACCTGCTCGGTGGCGCGTCCAAATGCACGGGCGCGAAACGCGGCCGTTCCTGAAAAACCGTTAACCGGCGATCGTGACGAACCGGAAGTCCGCCCAGCAACTCCATGTGACAGTGAATCCCGGCTGCAGTCCTGCAACGTCCGTGTCCAGTCGACCTTCTCGCCGAAAGCCGCAGAACCGAAGTATCGTGCCCACACGATCGGCTTGACGACGGCTTGTCAGAGAAAGGATCAGGCATCGAATTGACAATGGCGCGGTTGACGGGACTCGAACCCGCGACCCCCGGCGTGACAGGCCGGTACTCTAACCAACTGAGCTACAACCGCGTGAGCCGTAGACATATGCCAAGCAATTCACGCCGTCAAGCGGGAACGAATGCGAAAATTCCCAGCATGGGCCAGGAATAGACCAACAAGCACATGACCGCACCGATATCATCTGGTGGGTGATGACGGACTCGAACCGCCGACATCTTCGGTGTAAACGAAGCGCTCTACCAACTGAGCTAATCACCCGCCGATGCAATCAGTAGCGCATCTACCGTGGCGGAATCAAGTGAACTCTTCCATCCCCGGAACCAAGATCGACACCGCGTATCCTGGCCTATGGATCCACACCATCCGGATCGACATTGATCCGCTAATCATGAGCCGGTCTTCAAGCCCTTCCATCCTTGGTCGGGTGATTCGTTGCAAGAACCATGCGACGCAATCCGCGCCAGCACGTTCGCCGCATCTGACCGAGTCACCGGCCTATCTCTGCTGGCCGCACGCCTAAGTCGCTCAATCTACATAGAATCGCCCTGAGTTCCCGAGTTCGAATGAAGCGCCGAACTTCGTTGACCCTGCGCCCGCGGGATCACGGACCCAGCGATGGTTGGATGCAGTTTCCCGGCACGTTCACATCCTTCTTCGCAGACATGAAGCTCTTCCCGGGCCATGTGTACTGTGCAGTTGTCTGTCAGGCGGATCGAAGGCGTCAGTTCACAGTATTCCACCACCCGGAAAGCCAATGAAGGGACCGCTGGCGATGTCTGGTGTAGACCCGCGCTCAGGAACCGCTATGCGTCCGACTGGCCATTAGGCTGAATTCGTTTCCTGCGATCTGTGGGCTGATCTACGAAGCACCGGAAGATCCTTTTGCCAATGCCGAAATTCGGAAATGCGCAACTCAATGCTTCCGGCCACTATGTTAAGGATCGATGCGGTACCTTTAAGCATCGCCAATAGGCAGTTAGGGAATTCCATCCAACGATAAGGTGCATCGGGCAGCAGTTAGGGCGTACCTGCACTCACAGTGCGCCAAAGTTCAGCGGAGTCATCGGTAAACTGACCCCAAAAGGAATCTTCCGGACTCCGGAAAGCGGGCCGGCAGCATTCATTGCCGAACTCTACCTTTACAGCATCGAATGAAAAAACCTTAACCAACGATTTTACCAACGATACTGTTGGCAACAAATTTGTTGGGAAGAAAATCAGATGTGAGAAAAGGCGGCGGAAACTGGGTTGAAGGAGACAGGTTCTTCGACCGGAAAGTTAAACTCAATGCGCTTAAGGAGCGAGTAGCTGACGGAACGCATACATTGCTCACTGCGCAGCGGCGCATGGGAAAGACAAGTCTCGTCCGGGAGCTGTTGCGGCAGTTGGCAGAGACAGGCGAATTCGGGACGGTCTTCGTTGATCTCGAGGCTGCCAATAACCCGGCTGACATGGTGGCGGAAATCGCCGCTCAGGCATGGAAGC
>JAJEAY010000282.1 GCA_022824145.1 Rhodobacter sp.
CGGAACGGTCTGCGACAGGTCGGGGATCTCGGACGGCGGCGCATTGGGCGCGCGTACCGGCGCGGGCAGCAGACCCGGCGCGGCCTGTTTGAGAAAGGCCGTCAACCCGTCTTGCAGCACCTTGCCCGTGAATTCCCCCGCCATGGGCAGGATGTCCTTGCCATGGAGCCGCACCGGCGCGCGTGCGCGGTTCAGGATCGTGGCGATGCCCTGTTCGATGAACTCGGGCTGGCCTTCCTCGACCACCAGCAGCGCTTCCTTGTCCAGAGCAAACTCGAGGATGTCATCGCGCACCAATGGGTAGGTCACTGTCAGCACGTGGATCGGCACGGCCGAGCGACCTTCAATATCCGCCAGCCCCAACCGCTGCAGCGCGCGGATGACACCGTTCACATGGCCACCTTGCACAATCAGACCTACGGGTTCTTCGGGCGGGCCCAGAGTTTCATTCAGGCGGTTTTCTTGAATATAGGCCTCAGTCGCCGGCCATCGGTGGGTGATCTTGTCCTGTTCGTGCCGGTAGGACATGGGCGGCAGCACCACACGGTTGAAGTCGCGTTGCGGGTTGTCCAGCGCCTCGCGCACCGACAGCCTGGGGCGCAGATTGTCGGCGCAGTCGAATTGCCCGGTGACGTGGCAGGCGCGGATGCGCACCATCAGCATGACCGGCGTGTTCGAGACCTCCGACAGCGCAAAGCCCTGTTTCACGGCCCTGACGATATCGGGCAGGCTGGGGCGCGGGTCCAAGAGCCAGAACTGCGACTTCATCGCAAAGGCGTGGCTGCGTTCCTGCATGATCGACGAGCCTTCGCCATAGTCCTCGCCCACGATGATGAGCGCGCCGCCTTTAACCCCCGAAGAGGCCAAATTGGCCAGCGCGTCCGAGGCTACGTTCACCCCCACGGCCCCTTTGAAGGTCACCGCGCCTCGGATTGGGTAGTGTACGCTGGCCGCCAGCATCGCGGCCGCGGCGGCTTCGGACGCATTGGCCTCATAGCGCACATCCAGTTCGGACAGCAGCTCCTGCGAATCCGTCAACACGTCCATCAGATGCGAGATCGGCGCGCCCTGATAGCCCCCGACATAGCCGACACCGCTTTCCAGGAGCGCCTTGGTGATGGCAAGGATGCCCTCGCCGGTAAAGGTGTCACCTGCACCAAGCCTCAGGTCCTGCACTTCGCGCTGGAAGGATCGCTCGGCCATCTTCCCCCTCTAGAAGTCGTGTTTGCGGATGTTGCGCAGCATCTGCCGAAGCGTCGTCAGAAAGGCTTCGCGTTCCCCTGCCGTAATTCCGGCAAACATGGCGTCGTGCGCGTCCAGCATATGCGGCCAAAGCCGGTCAAAGGCGGCGCGCCCGACGGCTGTCAGGGTGATTCTGCTGGCGCGGTGATCGATCTCGTCCGTTTGGCGCGTGACCAGCCCGTCGGTCTCGAGCCCCTCGATGGCGCGCGACAAGGTGGATTGTTCCACCACGGCGTAAACGCCGAGCGCGCTCATCTGAAGGCCATCCCTGGCCGACAGAATCGCCAGGGCGCGCATCTTGGCCGTCGACAGACCCAGCGCGCCCATCTCGGCACGCAGCGTGGCGTTGTAACGCCCCATGATGCGGTTCATCAGGTAAGGCGCATAGCCGTCCAACCCGATGGCAGCCAGATCGGCAGGGCGACTGTCGGTTTTTTCGGCGTCTTTCATAACGTCTCTCCTGCCGCCCCAAGCATTTCGGCAATTACATGCAAATGCAAGTAACTTCAGCCGTTGAACTACGCCAGCAGGGCCTTTAGCAGCGGCATTATGGCTGCGGCCTCGACCGGCGCCAGCCGCTCCAACGGCATTGCTTCGTGTTGACAGGCATCTGACACAGGCCGCGTGGCCGGAGAGCGGCCGTCTTCAGTCAGACACACATGCACGCGACCGGCGTCCTGCAAATCGGCGCGACGGGTCACAAGACTCCGCTCGGCCAACTGGTCCAAGATTCAGGTCAGCCTTGATTGTTCCAGCAGCGACCGGGCGACCAGCCGGGTGATAATGGCCCCGTCGTCATCCGTCAGGAAGGCCAGACTCCGCCAATCCGGCACCTGCGAACCGGCCGCACGCGCATGGGCGTGGAACTGAGCGCTGGCTGGCTCGCTGACGGCCGCCAGAAGATGAATCAGGCAGTCGCCGACAAAGGACTGAGCGTTAGGCGTCAGAAGCCTTCAAGAATTCCGTTGACCTGAATTATATGAAATTTAATGTTTATCCGAAATTGGAGGGAGTCGCTGCTATGCCGCTATTGGTCACCGCGCTTGCCGATGAAACGGACGGCATTCGCGTTTTGACCGTTGTTGCGGCAGACGGCGGCAATCTTCCAGACTGGGAGCCCGGCGCCCATGTCACATTTCAAACCCCGGCCGGCGACAGATCCTGTTCTCTGATCCGCTGGCCTGAACCGACGAAAGGCTACCGCTTCGGTGTGCAGCGCGAGGGTGGCGGCGGCTCCGCCTGCATGCACGTGCTCAAGGTCGGGGATACCGTCGAGGCCAGCCCGCGCAGGAACGACTTTGCGCTTGGCATCCACGCAAACATGCTGCCGCTGGCCAGGAGGATCCGTGTGACGCCGCTGATCTCTAAGGCTGGGGACCTAAACTACCAGACCTGGACCCAGATGCATGGTGTCGCGACGCGCGTTGATGAACAGCAACTGCAGGCGCTGACGGCCTTGCATGACCTGACGGTGATCGATGGCGCGCTGAAGACCGCTAACAAGGAGGAGGAACTGCTGAACTCTGACGCCGCCTTCGGCAACATCCAGTTACTGCCATGATGGTGCATCACCCCTCGGTCCATGCGGCCTTCGCTCAGACGGCCGCGCGCTGGCCGGATCGGCCTCTGCTCAATGTGCTGCCCACCACAGCCGAAGTCTATGGCATTGCTGCCGGAGAAATCACCTACAAAGACGCTGCGCAAGAGGTCGAGGCGCAGGCCGCGACCTTCACCAGCGCGGGCTACACCGCAGGCATGCGCGTGGCGCTGTTGTTGGAGAACCGGCCCCGGTTTTTCCTGATCTGGCTGGCGCTGAACAAGCTGGGGCTGTCGGTGGTGCCGATCAACCCGGACCTGCGTGCCGCCGAATTGGCCTATCTGATTGGCCACAGCGCACCGGCGCTGATCGTAGCCACTGAGCCCCGCGTCGCCGACCTGCAAGCCGCCGCGCCAATCCCCGTGTCGGTGATAGCAGATGGCGGCGACCTGCCTCCGCCCCGCGCGGGTTCCGTCACCGCCGAGCCTCGGACAGGCGCCGCACGCGAAGCGGCGGTGCTCTATACCTCGGGCACCACGGGCAAGCCCAAGGGCTGCGTCCTGTCGAACACCTATTTCCTGATGGCGGGCGACTGGTATTGCGGGCTGGACGGGATTGTGTCGCTGACGGAAGACGGCGAGCGCATGATCACCCCTCTGCCCGTCTTCCACATGAACGCCATGGCGGCCTCTTTCATGGGGATGCTGTCGGTGGCTGGTTGCCTGACGGTGCTGGACCGCCTCCACCCTCGGAGCTGGTGGGACGACGTGCGTGCCGCACGGGCCACATGCCTGCATTATCTGGGCGTGATGCCCTCGATCCTGATGAAGGCCGAAGCGACCGCGCAGGACCGCGACCATCAGATCCGCTTCGGCTTTGGCGCGGGCGTCGACCCGGCCCTGCACGCGCCGTTCGAGCACCGCTTCGGCTTTCCGCTGTGCGAAGGCTGGGCGATGACCGAAACCGGCCTTGCAACCGCCATCACCAACAACCGCAGGGACCGGCTGGTGGGGCAATCGAGCCTTGGCGTGCCCGGACCGGACATGGAGATGCGCGTGGTTGCCGAGGACGGCAGCGATGCGGGCCCCGAGACGCCCGGCGAACTGCTGGTGCGCCGCGCAGGCACCAACCCGCGCGAGGGTTTCTTCAGCCACTACTACATGGATCCCGACGCCACGGCAGAGGCCTGGGCGGACGGCTGGTTCCACACCGGCGACATCGTGCGCCTCGACGCTGAAGGCCGGGTGTTCTTTGTCGACCGCAAGAAGAACGTGATCCGCCGATCGGGCGAAAACATCGCCGCGGTCGAGGTCGAATCCGTCCTGATGAGCCACCCCGACATAATGGCCGCCGGGGTAGCCCCGGTGCCCGATGCGATCCGCGGCGACGAGGTCTTTGCCTGCCTCACCGTGGCTGACCCCTCTGCCGAAACGGCGCAGGCCATCGCCCGCTGGGCGCTGAGCCAGATGGCCTATTACAAGGTGCCCGGGCACATCGCCTTTGTCGACGCGCTGCCGCTGACGCCGACGCAGAAGATCCAACGCGCGACGCTGAAAACCCTTGCCGCCGATCTGCTGGCGCAGCGCAAGGCGTACAATCTGACGCATCTTAAGAAACGGCAGGTGACCTAATGGGGCGAAGGCGGCAAAGCTACGACGGCGTGGTGCTGTGCTGCCCGGTCTCGGTGCCCTACCAGCGCTATTCCATCGACGCCGCGCACCACTGGATCGCGCAAGCCCTGCGCGGCACGTTGCAAAATGGCCTGCGCAAGGATGACCTGGATGGCTTTTGCGTCGCCAGCTTCACGCTTTTTCCTGACACCGCCGTAGGACTGACCCAGCATCTGGGTCTTTGCCCGCGCTGGCTGGATCACATCCCCATGGGCGGGGCGTCCGGGATCGTGGCACTGCGCCGCGCCGCGCGTGCGGTGCAGGCTGGCGACGCCGATATCGTGGCCTGCGTGGCGGGCGACACCAACCATATCGACAGTTTCCGCTCGCTCTTGTCGAGCTTTTCGCGCTTTTCCATGGATGCCTCGTACCCCTATGGCTACGGTGGCCCCAATGCCAGTTTCGCCCTGCTGACCGACCGCTACATGACGCTCTACGGCGCAGAGCGCGCCGATTTCGGGCGGCTCTGCGTGGCGCAACGCGCCAATGCGCTGCGCAATCCGCATGCGGTCATGAAAAAGCCCCTGACGCTGGACGACTACCTGAGAGCCCGCCCCATCGCCGATCCGCTGGCGCTGTTTGACTGCGTGATGCCGGTGGCGGGGGCCGAGGCCTTTCTGGTCATGACCGAAGACGAGGCCGCGCGGCGCGGCCTGCCCGCCGTGCGGATCACAGGCGCCATCGAACGCCACAACGCCTTTGCAGAGGATCCGATCCAGCTGCGCGGCGGCTGGGAGATGGACCGCGATCAACTCTATGACATGGCGCAATGCGCGCCCGGCGACATGGATCTCCTGCAAACCTATGACGACTATCCCGTGATCTCGATGATGCAGATCGAGGATCTGGGCTTTGCCGAAAAGGGCGCTGGCCCGGACTTCATCCGCGATAAGGACCTGACCGTGACCGGCGATTTCCCCCACAACACCAATGGCGGGCAGCTCTCGGCGGGCCAGGCCGGGGCGGCAGGCGGGTTCATCGGGCTGGTGGAGGCGATCCGGCAGGTCTCTGGCACTGCCGGTCCCACGCAGGTGGCGGGCGCGCGGCGTGGGCTGGTTTCGGGCTTTGGCATGATCAATTTCGACCGCGGGCTGTGTTCCGGCGCGGCAATCCTGGAGGCGGCATGACCGAGCCGCTGAAGCTCCCGCCAGGCAAGGATCCGCAAAAGCGCACGCTTTCGCCGATGCGCCCGCCGGAAACGCGCAGCCGCGCGGCTCTGGGGTTGGCGGCGGCGGCGGCCGAGGGGCGTTTTGCCCTGCAATGCTGCGCCGAGTGCGGAGCGGTACAATATCCGCCGCGCGATGCATGCGGGATCTGCCTGAGCACCGATCTGCCATGGCAGGACGTGGCCCCCACCGGCACGCTCTTGGCGGAGACCACCATCCGCACCTCGACCAAGCTTTATTTCCGCGAACGCATGCCCTGGCGCACCGGATCGGTGCAATTGGAGGCCGGTCCCGTCGTCATGGCGCATCTGCATGGCGATGTGCCACGTGGGGCCGAGGTGCGGATCTGGAACCTTCTGGACCGCGCCGGGCAGGCGGTGCTCTTGGCGCTGCCACCGAACCGGACCCCTTACATGGAGGACGACCCCGTGCTGCGGCTGATGACATCCGACCCCAAGCACCGGCGCGTGCTGATCACCGATGCCCGCCACCCGGCCACGCCCACGCTGGTGCGCGTCTTGCAACAGGCGGGCACGGCGCTGATCCACGTGGGCGAGCCCGAAAGCTGGCGGCCTTACCCAGCGCGCGCGGAACTCGAAGCGCTTGGTGTCGATCTGCAGCCCTTGGACGTAACCGACACCGCCTCGGTCCGCAGGCTGGCGGGAGAATACGGCGGCAGGACCGACATCCTGATCAACACCGCGCGTTTCATGCGCCCCGGCGGCGTACTGGCGCGCGGCGACACCGCCTTTGCCCGTGAAGAGATGGAGGTGAACTATCTCGGCCTCATGCGGCTGGTTCAGGCTTTTGGTCCGGCGATGTGCGGGCGCGCGGCGGATGGGGTGAATTCGGCGGTCGCCTGGGTCAACATCCTGCCCGTTGAAGCGCTGTCGAACGCGCCCGACTATGGCTGCTTCAACGCCTCTGGCGCGGCGGCTCTGGCGCTGAGCCAGAGCCTGCGGGCAGAATTCCGGGCCTCGGGGCTGCGGGTCATGAACGTCTTTGCAGGACCGACCGAGGACGACTGGTATCAACCGGTACCGCCGCCCAAGGTCACGCCGCAGGCGCTGGCGCGAAGCGTCGTCGACGGCCTGCAACGCGGGCTCGAGGACGTCTGGTGCGGCGACGTGGCCAAGGATCTGCGCGAACGGTTCTTGCGCGACCCCAAGATTCTGGAGCGCGAACGGACAACCGCAGGAGACGGGCCATGACCTTGGCTGCTTTGGCGGGGGCTCTGGCCGATGGATCGGTTCGGGTCGTGGACCTGACCCACACGCTGGACCCGGACTTCCCCGTGATCATCCTGCCGCCGGAGTTCGGCCAATGCGCGCGGTTCCGCATGGAAGAGGTCAGCGCCTATGACCACCGCGGCCCGGCTTGGAAGTGGCACAACATCTCCATGTCCGAACACACCGGCACGCATTTCGACGCACCTTGTCACTGGATCTCGGGCCGCGACGTGCCGTTTGGTGCAGTGGACGAGATCCCGCCCGAGCGATTTGTCGGACCGGTCTGTGTGATCGACTGTTCCGAGGCCACTGCCCGGGATCCGGATTTCCTGATGACGCGGGATCACATCGCAGTTTGGGAAAATACCCACGGCCCCATTCCGCGGGGGTCTTGGGTGCTGATGCGGACGGATTGGTCCAAGCGGAAGGGCGCGGCCTATCTCAACATGGCCGAGGACGGGCCGCATTCGCCAGGGCCGTCGCCCGAGGCCATCCGGTTTCTGGTCGAAGAGCGCGACGTCATCGGATTCGGGACCGAAACGGTAGGCACCGATGCAGGTCAGGGCATGCATCTGTCACCGCCTTATCCGGCGCATTTCATCCTGCACGGCGCGGGGCGCTACGGGCTGCAATGTCTGTCCAATCTCGATTTGCTTCCGCCCACCGGCGCGATGCTCTTGGCCGCGCCGCTGAAGATCAAGAACGGCACCGGCAGTCCCTTGAGGGTGCTGGCGCTGGTGGAGGAGGCATGAGCTATACGGCTGTCATCACCGGAAGCGACAGGGGCATCGGCGGCGATCTCGCCCAGTGCCTTGTGGAGCGCGGCTATTCCGTGGTCTCCACGGCGCAGCACGCCGGAGCGATGGACCACCCGGCCTTTTTCACAACGAGTTGGCGGACCTGCTGGACCCTAAGGCCACGGCAGAAGCCGCCCAGCAGACCGCGCGCGACCACATGGTCACGCATTTCATTCACAGCGCCGGGCTGATCTGGACCAACCTGATGGAAGAGGCCAAACCCGGGGATCTGGCGGGTCTCACCCAATTGCACCTCAGCCTTGCGCATCCGGAACGGACCAGCCGTGCCGACCGCCCCGACCAGCAGTTGGTCGGGCCGACGGTCAGGCTACCGGGAATTGCTGCTATCGAATAGCACGGGATTGATTGAATGGACCAATTAGGATACTGCTATGCCATTCACAGTCAATGCCGTGTCCGAGCAAACGGGCACAATCAGTAGGAAAAAATGGCAAATTACTCGAAGTTACTGGCCGGTTTGGCAGCGGGCGCGTCGTTTGCGGCCGCGAGTTCGGCGCATGCAGACTGCGGTGACATCTCGATCACCGAAATGAACTGGGCTTCATCGCAGATCATCACTGAGGTTTCCAAATTCCTTTTGGAGCAAGGCTACGGCTGCGCCGTGGAAAAAGTTCCGTCAGCAACAACGACCTCTGTGGCATCTCTGGCCGAGAACGGCGAGCCGGACATTGTGACCGAACTCTGGCTGAACTCGACAGGCGACGTCTATGCCAAGCTGGAAGAGGAGGGCAAGGTTGCCCGACTGACCGACGTAATCGATCCGGGCGGTCTCGAGGGCTGGTGGATCCCAACATATCTCGCCGAAGCGCATCCGGATCTGACAACGGTCGAGGGCATCCTGGCCAACCCGGAACTCGTGGGTGGAAGGTTCAACAACTGCCCGGACGGCTGGGGCTGCCGGATCGTCAATGACAACCTGATCACCGCGCACGGAATGCGCGAAGCTGGGGTTGAGATCTTCGATCACGGCTCCGGCGAAACGCTGGCCACATCGATCGCGGCGGCCTACGAAAACCAGGAGCCTTGGTTTGGCTACTACTGGGGACCGACTGCCGTGCTGGGTCAGTACAGCATGACCAAAGTAACAATCGGTGATATCGATACCGATATTCATTCCCGCAACCAGAATGCCGACAATCCAGAGCCGGGAGTCTCGGATTTCCCGCCTGCCCCAGTCCTCACCGTAGCAACAACGGACCTGACTGACCGCGAGCCGGACGTGGCGGAACTGATGGCAATGGTCAGCTTTGACGTAGGCCTGCTGAGTACGCTTCTGGCCTGGCAGCAGGAGAACAGCGCCTCTGCGGAAGAGGCCGCCGTTCACTTCCTGACCAGCTATTCGGATGTCTGGTCGGAGTGGGTCAACGACGCGGCCCGTGACAGGCTGGCAGCCTTCATCAAGTGACCGAAACCGGCGGAGCCGTGATCGGCTCCGCCTGGCCTCGGCCAGCGTTGCGGTTCCGACATGGCCCGAACTGATCCACACCTGATGTATTGAGCGAAAGGCGCCGCTGAATGGCCGCATACGATTTTGTATTTGACTGGCTGCGTCTGCGCGATTGGTGCGATTCGGGCAAAACCGGAGATGCGCCTCTCTCAATGACCGAACTTCTGGCCCAGGCAGGCAAGGGAGACGAGCAGTCTCTGTTTCATGTGCCTTTTCCTTCGCTTGACGAACTTAACAAAGCCTGCGGGCAGGTCACCCGCTCGCGCGACGTTACGAAGGCAGTGGAAGATGGATTCCTCGCCATAAAGGATTTGCTTCAGTTCGTGCTGGACCCGCTCACCCAGCCTTTGAGCTGGATCCTCCGGAATACGCTTACCCTGTTCGAGACGACACCATGGTGGCTGATGTTTCCGGTCTTCATGATCATTGTCTATCTGGCATCCAAGTCTTTCCGCCTTGTTGGGTTCGTAACCGCCTGCCTGGCCTTTCTTGCAGTGATCGACCATTACGACTACGCAATGCAGACACTGGCGATCATCTTTGTCTGCGCCTTCCTGTGCGTCCTGTTCGGCGTGCCCATCGGCATCGCGATGTCGCGCAGCGAAACGCTCCAGCGAATGACCATACCGGTGCTGGACATGCTCCAGACGCTGCCACCCTTCGTATACCTGATTCCGCTGATCTTCCTGTTCTCGGTCACAGAACCCAAGCTCTACGGCATCGCGATCATCCTGTACGCAATCGTGCCAGTGATCCGTCTGACCGATCTCGGCATACGGCTGGTAGACAAGGATGTGATCGAAGCGGCGGATTCCTTTGGGATGACCGGCTGGCAGAAGCTCTTCGGCGTCCAGATTCCACTGGCGCTCCCCAACATCATGGCAGGTGTTAACCAGACCATCATGATGAGCCTTGCCATGGTCGTAATTGCGTCACTGGTTTCGGCTCCGGGACTTGGCGTGCTCGTTCTGCGGGGTATCCGCAATCTCGAACTGGGTGTCGGGCTGATATCCGGACTTGGAATCGTTCTGCTGGCGATCATTCTTGACCGTGTGACAAAAGCGGCGCTTGACCGCGTCAACACCGCCCAGAAGCGATAGCAGCGCTGCCATGAACAACAACGTCAAGATTTCGATCCGCGGTCTTTACAAGATATTCGGAGACGATCCCGAAGCAGCGCTTAAGCATGTACGTGAGGGTACCACCAAGGACGAACTGCTGGAAAGGCACGGCCACGTTCTAGGACTTCAGGACATCAACATCGGCATGCGCGAGGGCGACATCACCGTGATTATGGGGCTGTCGGGTTCGGGAAAATCCACACTGATCAGGCACCTCAACCGACTGATCGAGCCCACCGCAGGCCAGATCGACGTAGATGGCCAAGATGTTCTGGCCTACGGCGCGGACAGGCTGCGCAGGCTGCGCAGGGAAGTCATGTCGATGGTATTCCAGAAATTCGCCCTTCTGCCGCACCGAACGGTAGCCGGGAATGCAGGCACCACGCTGAGGGTGCGGGGCGTCAGCAAAAAGGAGTACCTTTCCGAAGCCCGGAAGTGGCTGGACAGGGTTGGACTCAAAGGCTATGGCAACCACTATCCGCACCAACTCTCTGGCGGCATGCAGCAGCGCGTCGGCATTGCCCGGGCCCTGACTTCAAATTCGCCGATCATGCTGATGGACGAGGCGTTTTCCGCACTTGACCCGCTGATCCGCACAGACATGCAGGATCTGCTGCTTGAACTGCAGAAGGAGCTGCACAAGACAATCGTGTTCATAACCCATGATCTCGACGAAGCACTCAAGCTTGCCGATCACTTGGTGATCCTGAAGGACGGGCATGTGGTGCAGCAGGGCGAGCCGCAGCATATTCTGCTCAATCCCAACGATCCCTATATCGAAGACTTCGTTTCGGACATAAATCGGGCGCGGGTACTGAGGGTGCGCTCAATCATGACACCGCTCATCGGTGGGCCAGCACCTTCGCAGGCGCATGGCGAGGTCGACCACGACGATACGCTGGAAAGCTTGATCGCGCGATCGGGTGGGGACACATCGCATCATTATGTGGTCACGCAGGATGGTGCGCCGGTCGGCACGCTGGAAATGAAGAGCCTTGTCAAGGCGCTGGTACCACGCGTTGCATCAGCGCCTGGCGCACGAAAGTATTGACGCCGGGAATCGCACCTGCGCCTTAAGCTAGGATCGCCTCGATCCGCTCTAGAGTCGCAACGTTCACCGCGACGCCATTTCGATACGCTTCGGCCCGTTTCGCTGCCCTGCCATCGCCAGGCAAATGCGCACCCTCCTGCGCCCGTATCGCTGCAGCAAGATCACTCAAGCGCCTGTCAAAGTCTCCACCAGATGAAGACGCTGGATCGATCCCGATGAAGAACTGGCCGGTCCTCGGCGGACCTCCTGCAATGCCAGAGAACGGCGAGGCGTGAATACCAAGAACTGCGCCGGTCATTGCGGCGGCCATGATCTCAACCATCAGCGCGACGCTCACGCCTTTGTAACCGCCGGAAGGGGCCATCGAGCCCTTGAGACCTTCATTCGGATCTGTGGTCGGGCTGCCCTCAGAGTCGAGCGCCCAGCCCACCGGAATCGGCTGACCTTCCCTTGCATGCTTCATCACCTCGCTTCTGGCGATGGTACTGGCGCTCTGGTCGATCAATACCGCAGGATCTCCATCCTGTCCCGGCGCGGCAATGGAAAACGGATTGGTGCCAACAACTGGCTTGGTTCCGCCCGACGGAGCGATGGAGGCTGGCGCATTGGTGAAGCCGATTCCCAGCAATCCAGCCTGTGCCAAACGGAAGGTGTGATAACCAAGTACCCCGCAATTGTAGCTGTTCTGGATTGCCAGCGCCGCTATACCCTGTTCGCGCACGAGCGGGACCAGCTTTTCAAAGCCAAGAGCAATGGCTGGATGAGCGAAGCCTGTGGCAGCATCCACAGTGACAAGTCCGGGACGAGGACGGTCAATCACCGGATTTGCCTGCCCGTCCACCTTGCCGCACCGAACGTGTTCGCAATAGATCGGAATGTAAGCCAAGCCATGACTGGCCACACCATCCGCTTCGGTCGCTGCTGTAGCCTCGGCGAGATGGCGAGCGTTTTCTTCGGAAGTGCCCGCAGCCATCAGGGCGCGCAACGACATTTCGGTGATTTCGGAAAGGCTCAGAGTTCTTGTTTCGATCATCGCTTCATCCAGTCAGTCATTGTCGGTCAGGCCAGCCCCAGCGCCTTTGAGGCGGGATCCCTCAGTATCCGGTGCATAGGTGCGTCCGGCAAATCGTTTCAGGACGGTCCAGGCAGCCGCATCCGGCTTCGCCCGGTATTGTGGCGCCAGGGGATCGTCAAGTTCGCCGCCGGCGCTGACTATGACAAGGCTGGACGGTTCTGTCAGCACCCTCGCATCGCGGAGAGTCAGAGCGGCAGCAAACCCGTCAGTGACTGCCCGGGCGTTCTCCCACTCGGCGGTCACTTTGGTTCCCAGTTCGCGGGCTGCGGATGCCAGAAACGGAAGAATCATTACGGGTGCCGCCAGATCCTGAATTCGCTTCCCACCCGCCATCCAGAACGAGGCGCTGTCTGAAAGCGCAGTGCCTGCCAGGAGCGGGCACAGATCCACTTTGTTGGCGCACCAGTCGCCGGACAGCATGCGCGGCGCCAGTTCGGCCATGTCCTGCCCATCTGCATGAACCAGCACGCTCGCCAGAACACTGACTCCGTCAATGCCTGAAGCGCAGAGCCAATGCACTGCCCTTCCGGCTTCCTCGGCCATGCCCCAGCTGTAGCCGGCTCCGCGGGCTGCCCTCTTGCCCATAACCTCCACTTCATTCAGGGAAAGGTTCACGGCGTCATTTCCGTATAGATCCACATGTCAGCGTTTTCGTCATTCAGCTCTTCTGGATACGGCGCTCCCGAATACATGCGGATCCGCAGCCAACGGTCCGAACGGGGATCGAACTGGGTTGCGCCAAAAAACGCCAGCTTGACGCGAAGCAGATCAATGGGAATCATTTCCGCACCGATGGTGTTGTCGCGGATTTCGCCATAGGGCGCACGGGCGCTGACCTGTGCACGGCGGACTGTATGCCTGTGTTCCGGGTGCCGCAGCAGAAATTCAGCGACTGGACTGCCGTCGTCCCAGTCGCGCAGCGTCCTGTAAGCCGCCGCCGCGTCGCGCGCTGGCGCGAGGGGGAGCTCGTAAGGTTCGATCGGTTCTTCAAAGCGCTCACCGATGCGCGGTTCAAGCTTCTCCCGAGACACGTACCAAACCCGCGCAAGGTTTTCAGGCGACGCCCAATTGTATGATAACGACCATCCAAAGCATCGTTCGATGAGGCTCCGAAGTTCGCGAACCGCCATGCCGCCTTTAATCCGAAACGCCTCCCGACAGGTATCGGCCATGTTCGGAGTGAGTTCGTCGACCAGATATCCGTATGGCTCCAGTATCAGCGAGGCAACCAGCTCCTGCCCTTCGGCACTGAGCGCAGTCTCGGACCAGGTCACCAACCTGTTCCACGGGCGTTCAGCTCCGAGCGCATCACCGAAGACACGTCCATTCAACAGGTTCAGATCACGCTTAAGGTCCAGAAGTTTTTCGGCCTGAAACGGATGATCGGACTTCCAGTTCGCTACAGAACGCATGCTGCCGTGCAAGACTTTCCGGAACAAATCGATTTCGTGGTCTTTGGCTGCCGTGAGTGACCGCACGCGGGAGATCGCCTCTTCACGGGCTGCAATCCAGTTGCTGAACAGTACCGGGTGGTTGATGATGAACGGGCCAAGGCCCAGGCCGGTCGAATTGCCAATTCCCAGGCGACGTGCGGTTCCCCGGTCCAGCTTTACCGCCGATTCGCCTCCCCGAACCTGCGCCATGTGATCCACGAGGTCGCGGACGAAGGCCCGGATCAGGTAAACCGAGAGCATCTCAGCCTGAAACGGC
Source organism: Rhodobacter sp. (assembly GCA_022824145.1). Lineage (GTDB taxonomy): Bacteria > Pseudomonadota > Alphaproteobacteria > Rhodobacterales > Rhodobacteraceae > JAPOUP01. The sequence goes on from JAJEAY010000282.1 coordinate 14,067, forward strand.
GACTGCATCTCGGGACGGTCCGAAATCCTTTCATAGTCGGCCGCGCCGAACTTGCCTGATCCGTAAACCGCAGTGGTCCGCATCAAGTATCCGACTGCATTCAGTTTTTCCGAGTCCGGCTGGCGTCCCGCGGCAAGCGCTTCCACGACATGTTCCCAAAGCCGGACCGAGCGGTTGGCGCGTGAAAGTGTGAGTTCATTCCCGCTGACTCTTCCAGCCTCCTGCAGCGGAACGTTCTGCGAAAGTCGTTCGACGTCGGTATCTTCGGGCTCCCCGTCGAAAAGGGCGAATGTCGCGTCCCAGGCAGTTGCGATTACCCGATCCGAGCGCTGTTCGGGCGGCAGGTCATGGGCGAACGCCACCAGCGAATAGGAACGTTCGGGGCCATGGGCGACATAGATCGCGTGGCCAACGCCCCTGCTGTCTATGTCGAAGGCCGTGCGTGAAAAAGCCCAACGATCCCGAGCCATGCGCCGGGTAAGTACCCGCATGAAGCTGAACCGGCATTGATGCATGGAACCAAGCCGAGCGAGGCGCATCACCTGTTCAGGATCGCGTCGCGGTATCCGGTTCGCTGCGGAACGCGCCGAGTGGCTATCCCTGCGGGCGGAAGCCATCTGCAAAGAACCTATACCAGTTGCCGCCCATAATTCCTTCGGTTTCCTCGCTGCTCAGACCCGTTTCCCGCAATCCTCTCTCGATGTTGCCGAAGTCACGGTTACTGCGAAACCAGTCCGGCATTGCCGGAAAGCCTGGCGATGCGGCGGACCCTTCGCCATAGTCGATCTCTTTCGTCCAGCGTCCGACCCGCATCCATTCAACTACGGAATCAGGCTGGTTCTGGCAAAGATCCGAACCGATGCCGAGATGCTCAGCGCCATATCTTTCCGCTGTCCGGGCGACCATTTCGCAGAAACTCTCCAGCGTGCAGGCGGAGCCGTCTTTCAGATGATGCGGATACAGCGAGAAGCCGAGCATCCCGCCGTTCCTGGTTACCGCCGAGATCACGTCATCGCGCTTGTTTCGCAGGGCCGGGTGCCAAGCGTGCGGATTCGCATGGGTGATGGCAATAGGACGTTCCGAGATCTCAGCGGCTTCGATGGTTGACCGATCGCCGGAATGGCTCATGTCCACAACCAATCCGACACGGTTCATTTCCCTTATGACCTGCCGACCCATGCGGGTGATCCCTGCGTCGTGCTCTTCGTAACAGCCGGTCGCCAGCAGCGACTGGTTGTTATAGGTAAGCTGCATGAACCGCGCACCCAGTGCATGCATGATCTCGACCAGCCCGATATCGTCTTCGATAGGCGAGGGGTTCTGGAAGCCAAAGAAGATCGCGGTGCGCCCGGTCTCGACGGCGTGATCGATGTCCGAAGCCCATTGTCCCTTCACGATCAGGTCAGGATACTGTTCGAACCAGCGGTTCCATCTTTCGAGATTGAGAACCGTTTCCCGGAAATTTTCATGATAGGCGATGGTGACATGTATCGCATCGATTCCGCCATCACGCATCTGTCGAAAGATCTTCTCGGACCAGTTGGCGTACTGCAGAGCGTCGATTCTGAATCTATGGGCTGGCATCAGTTCGTCGACCCGCAGCTGCCGAAGGCAATCATGACCGAGTTCATGAAGCTGGCTGCCAAGTGGATATGTTTGTTCGAATCCAGGAGACCGTCGCTCCGCAAAATGAACGGAACAGGATATTCGGTTTCTGTGGCTGGAGAATTTTTCGCTTCCTCACTGGTTTGCCCACACCTCTGGACATGAGAATCGCGGGCAGTGTTCCATATCACAATACGTGAGTTCAGCCCGAATTCCGGGCGTCTGGCTGAGGTCGGCGCTTCACCACGGCTATTGGCAATTGCTGTTGGTGGCGCAAACACGCATTCTGGATCGATAGGCAAATGGTACCGGAAATTCGGGAAAACTCCGGTTGACATTCGACGGCCTCCTGACTCCATCTGAAGCTGCCCGCAAGCGCGGGAGGTGCTGTCTCTCCATAATGCCCTAGATCGAATTTGGCTAGGCTTCTGTCGGGCCGCGACTGGCCAACAACCAGCCCGTCAATTTGTACCTTCAGCAATGCCTGGGACTGCGTTCACTCGTGGGACATGCGATGTCCGCTCGAGAATCCGGGAATTCATGGAAAGCCTGATCAACGTAAAGCGAAAACTCTCGAACCTCGGCTGGCAAGTACACACTGTGTGCTCCGAACTTGAATCGCACGACAGGTTTGACGTAGCCACCGGAGAGTGGCCGCCAGTGACGGATAGGCGAATAGCAAGGTCTGGGCATCCTCCGGATCGACAGTCAGTGAGAAGCCCTGATCCAGGCAGGTATCCAATGCAGCTCGTGTCTCTACCAAGATCGGTCCAGATACGACTGCCTCCACCTCAGTCTAGAGCTCTTGCTGAAAACATGCGCAGCAGCCATCTTCCGCTGGCGACATGGTTCCCCGCACCCATCTGATGGCCGTCCGTTCCAGCGGGAGTCCGCGCTGGCGAAAGCGGCGGAAGCGAAGGACAGAGGCCGCAACGGTGAGGGAAGGATCCTTCTGGCCAGGGCCGCAGCGCCTTCGACCCGCTGCCGGGCATCGGCCTGCGGCTGAAGCGTTCCGTCTCCGCTTGGACTCCGCCCATCTTCCGCACAACGCCCCTGAATTCCGGGATTCCGGCCCAAATGCGCCGTTCTGACGGTCCCCGAGCCGTCGCTGGCGGAGATTCCGTGCCTGATCCGCCGATTCAGCGGCAGGGTCACTGCCAAAGCATCTTGTGGCACCTGGCTGAAAACAATTAGCCCTTTATCCTGAACCATGTTGCCAAAGGCATCGGCACCTGATAGCCTAAAACTCCCGTAAACGGTCATATATGGCTTTTTATTGCCAAAAATAGACTGAAAAGGTCACACAAGGCCTATTAACAATTCGATCACTATAAGGCCACATGCGGCCTATAATACCGGGAAAACAAGCGTAACCGGCACTTTGTGGCCTTTAAGGAAGACATGGCGACGTCAAGGCAAGCAGAACTGGAAATCGGACAACGTCTCGCGCGCCTGCGGCTGTCGCGAAACGTAACGCAGGCCACCCTTGCCAAAGCGGCTGGCGTCAGCGTGCGCACGCTGCGCCGCCTCGAGGCGGGGGCGCCATCGACCCTCGACACGTTCCTTCGGGTCGCCACGGCACTTGATCTGGAGGAGGCCATCGTCTCAGCCCTGCCTGAGGGGGATATCCGGCCCATTGAGCGCGTTTCAAGAAAGGGGAACGAGCGCAGGAGGGCCAGACCGGCATCGGGACGCCGGCAAAACTCAACCTGGACCTGGGGTGACCAGGCACATGACTGACGCGAGTGTCATGCTGTGGGGGCGACGCATTGGCGCAGTGAGCTGGGACGAGGCACGCGCACTCGGTGTCTTTCAATACGATCCGGAATTCGTGGGCGCGGGTATTGAGATCGCACCCTTGAAAATGCCGGTTCGGGAAGCGCCCTACGAGTTTCCAGCCCTTCGAAAGGAGACGTTCAAGGGACTGCCGGGAATGCTCGCCGACGCGCTGCCGGACAAGTTCGGCAGCCGGTTGATCGATGCCTGGCTCGCCGAAACGGGCCGAAACGCGGAGCGCTTTAGCCCGGTTGACCGGCTTTGCTACATTGGCAACCGAGGGATCGGGGCACTGGAGTTCGAACCCACTGTCCGCAAGACGACGCGGTCGAAGAAGCTAGAGGTGGCCCAGTTGGCGGAGCTAGCAAACAAGGTGTTGGACGAGCGTGAGAATCTTGCTGGACGGCTCGGGGGGGAAGACGGCGCGAAAGCGTTGGAAGACATCTTGAACGTCGGAACGTCGGCGGGGGGCGCACGCGCCAAGGCCGTGCTCGCCTGGAACAGGGAATCCGGCGAATTCAGGTCCGGGCAAGTGAAGGTCGACGAGGGGTACGAGCACTGGCTCTTGAAGTTCGACGGCGTTTCCAACAACCGCGACAAGGAGCTCGCTGACCCACAGGGCTTCGGAAAGATTGAGTACGCGTACCACCTGATGGCACTCGAAGCCGGAATCGACATGTCGGAATGCAGGCTTCATCACGAGGGCGGCCGAAGCCACTTCATGACCCGTCGGTTCGACAGGGACGGGCAGGGACGCAAGATCCATATGCAGTCCCTCGGCGCAATGCAGCACTTCGACTTCAACGATCCGGTCTCTTATTCCTACGAGCAGGCAATCCTAACGATCCGGGATCTTCGGCTCGGGATGGATGTCGTAGAGCAACAGTACAAGCGCGCCGTATTCAACGTGGTGGCCCGTAACCAGGATGACCACGTCAAGAATATCTCCTTCCTCATGGACAAGTCAGGTTCATGGCAACTTTCGCCAGCCTACGACTTGGCATACTCGTATAATCCCTCGGGATCCTGGACCCGCGATCACCAAATGAGCATGGTAGGAAAGCGAAACGAATTTTCCCATGACGACCTCATGGTCTTCGCCTCGAATGCTGGCCTGAAACCTGCCAGGGCACGGCAGGCAATCGAGGAAGTCGCGGCTTCCGTCGAGAAGTGGAGATCGCATGCGGAAAAAGCGGACGTTGAGCCGTCGGATGTTACCCGCATCCAGAAAACGTTTCGCAT
>JAJEAY010000053.1 GCA_022824145.1 Rhodobacter sp.
TCCGGACAAGAGCATGTCCGACCTGCGCAAGGCGCTTCCTCGTACCTATTGCAGCCCCACGATGTCACCATATTGCGCCGATTCAGAGAAATATGACGTAATGGAGAGGCTGGTGCAAAAATTGGTGGCCAAGCATCAAGCCGGGGAGAGAATCGCGGGTCATGAGATCAAGAAAATCGCGACAGTCAATGGGGCACGGGTTGTCCTTGACAATGGCGGATGGTGCTTGGTGCGGGCATCCGCAAACACGCCCAACCTGGTAGTCGTTTGCGAGAGTCCCGATAGCGAAGCCGAGATGCACGCGATCTTCTCGGATATTGATAAAATAATCCGAACCGAGCATCAAATCGGTCACTATGATCAATCATTAGCTTCAGATTTCCCGCCTTTGCCACCATCGTCGGCTGAAGGATAGGTCTGGCCCACATCTATTTCGGCATGCGTACTTGTGGCAGAAAGCTGGACAAGCAAGCAGTTCATGCCAGTTGCAATCACATGGGGTGGCAAATGTCGTCGGGGGTGTTCGCCAGGTGCAGGCAGCTTGATTTGATTGCCAGCCGAGCGAATGAGGCGGCCAGAGATTCACGGCGCAGTGTCTCGCATGAAAGACGAAAGACCGCGAAAGTTCTTCAAATTCGAAATTTGCACTCGTCGAATTGCAAGGTATTGATCAATCTTCCGCTTTGCATAGGCATTTCCATATCAGTAACCATTGGCCTTTGGCTGTAGATAATGCTCTTGGATTTCTGGATGCGCAAACTGTATGCGATCTTGATAATTTCGATCTGCCTCCAGATCTCCGGCATGTGATCAAATTGCTCCAGCATCTGGTTCAGCTTCCTCGCGACACAGTTCGCATACTCTTGCTGCCCTTGCTCCAGGCCGTCCAGGCGTGTCGCCAAGGCAAGATGGTCTTCCTCCGTGACCAGATCACTCCAGTAGTACGCACTTGACACACCTGCCGTGAAGAGTGCACCAGCAAGGAATAACTGCCAGGTCTTGAAAGTGACGCTTTCAGGCAGTGCAGGGATCCTGGCCACAGCCTAGTTTCCCGCACTCGGGGCGACCTCACCAATCATCACGCGGTCCGGCGTTGCGATGCGCCCAGGCTGACCGTCCGGGTCCAATATGATCAGACGCGTGTCTGCCCGACTCAGATCCAGCCATCGCAGCACGGACAGGGCCTCGGCATAATCGTTCAGGCGCATGAAGTCAGGATGATTGTTCAGCGCCCAGTCCAAGAGCGGCTGAACCTGCTCCTGTTCATTGGGCAACAGCCAGATGCCGTCCTCAACCTCCTCAGCCGTGGAATTGGGTGGCGTCCCTTCAAAGGCAAACAGCGTGACTCCGAAGTGTTCCGGACCAGGCGACAAAACGCGCAGGCTGTCCGTCGATCCGGTTCCCTCGACGATCTCTATCCCGCTGTCCCGCTCATAAAATTGCCAGGTCTGGGCCGCACCGGTCATGGCTTCCGTCAACGACGCCGATGGCGTGATTCCCGAGATGCTTTCGCCCTCCTGACCAAGTCGCTCGAGATCATTGAACCAAAAATCCACACGAGCCACGGACCAGGCAAGTTCACGTCCATGAAGGGCGGGATGTATCACAATGCCGCGGGGCAGTTCTTGCAGCTGCCGTTCGGTTTCCAACAGGATGATGTCAAGAGGTGATTCACTGTTCCTAACACGGCTACGCAGATCCTCCAGCCACTCATCTGCTGAAGACAAAATGCGGTCGAGCTGATCTTGAGCAATCTCCGACTCCGGGTCCATGCTCATGACAATGTTAAGCTCATTTTCCCGATAGGCGGCATCTTCACCATGATTGCCCCAAAGCGTCGAGACTGCAGCCTCGAAGCTGTCTGCGAACATGAACCGTGTCACTGCAATGCGATCTCTTCCACTTACTTGCACTGCCAGGCGCCCGAACTGGTCGTCCACGACCGCAGGTACCCAGAATGCAGTCAGAGGTTTCCAGTCCGGCATGTGAAGTTTCGCACCGATCGCGATCCCGCGAGCGGCGCGCGGCGAACGAATGGCTCGGGAGAATTCTCGTGGTACTCCGCTGCTGAAGGTTCTGCGGCCATAGGCTGAATGCGCACGGCGATTGGCATCATAGGACGGGCCACCATTGGCAGAAGGCCCCGCCCCGTCATTGCCCTCCACTTCCACGCCCCCCTTTGCCAGGATCTGGCCAATCCTCGAACGTGTTGCCGCATCGCTGGGCGTGCTGGAAATCCCGGCTCCGCCAGATGTCGCCGACCACTGTGATTGTCTGCTCTGCAAGCTGTCACCGATCTCCGCAAAATTTTTCAGCTTTTGGGGCGGTGATTCCTCGCCCAGGTCCCTGAGCACTCTGCCAAAATTCGCGTCCATGCCTAGCGCTGCGTTTCTTGAGGCTACGTCCAGCATAAGCCTGCGCATGGCTTGCCGTAGACCGGGCGGCGGCGAGTGGGCCAAGATCACTTGGTGAATCGCCTCTTTCCGGCTGCTGGAGGTCAAGATGGCCCTGTCGATTACACGCTGCCCTGACTCTCCCGGTCGGTCCAGTCTCAGATGTCGCTGCATAGTAGTCGTCATTGAACCTAGACCGCCTGGCCCCATAGCACGTGCCAAGAGTTCTACCGCTGCCTCGATGTTTCTCGGCAGTGGCTGGATCAGATCCGTCGGTGCCATGCTACGGGCTTCCGCAAAGCGAATCGGCCGGTCCAGGTCGGCGTCTGTGAACTCGCGGCTGATCGCCTGAAGGCCTGGATCCAGGCGAACAATGGCCGAGTTGCCGGACATCTTCCGATGCAGCTTGGCGATGAAGCGGTGGCCCTCGCCTGGCTCGAACGCTTCCGCCATGTTGAACAGTGCCGTTGTCTGGGTACGCGCCGAGAAAGTGGCGTACTGGTAGTCCCGGCCTGAGGTGATCTGGGTCACGGCTTGGTGCGCACTGCCATCCAGCGCTTCAAGCGTCATTCTGCCTTGCCCGGCACCCTCGGACAGTTCACTGACCAAGGTGTCGACCGTATCGGCTAGATCGTAGCGAAGGATATCCTTTTCCCGCGCATCTGCGGGATCAGTCGCGACGAACCAAAGCGCGGCAATAACGACGATAGGGGCAACCAGTGTCTTCAACGGTGCCGTCGCTTTTGCAGCTGGCATTTGCTTCTCCTTAATCTGGGTCGGAAAGCAGCTTCCTGAAGGCTTCGAATGCGTTTCCTTGGCCGTGGACTTCGGGGACGGGAGCACCTTCTGCCTCCAGCAGGGCCGCGACGCTGCGCCGGGACTTGATGCCTATCTTGCAGAACACCTGTGTCCAGAACTCCTTCGGTACGCCGAAGCCTGGCTGGTCAGCTGGCAGGAGCATAAATTCTCTATCTTTGAGGCCTTCCGGGTTGTGCGTCTTGGCCAGGCTGTTGGCACGAGCGATATGGTTCCTGGCTGCGACCGGCGCTGGGTAGGCATTCGCAAACGCATTGATCACTGCTTGAGGTATTTCGTGCAGCTGGACTATCGGCCCAATTGGCACTGTCTCGATCCAGGGTGCTTCTTTCCCAGATTGAGAGGCCGGCTGATAGCCGCCATCCTCCAGCCATTGGTAGAAACACTCCACTGGAAGCACCTGTTTTTCAACACCATCTCTGTCGCGCGAGACCATGATACCCACTGTTTGCCCGCGATCATCCAGCACGGGACCGCCGGAACAGCCGTGGTGGACGTCGTTCTGCAGGACCACCAGCCTGAATCGGTGGTCCGGTGCACTAACGTGATCCTGCCAGTTTTGCAGCGATGAGCCGATTTCCCGGTAGCCGAGACAATGCACAGGACTGCGCCATTCCGCCGGAGGGCGCGGCACGGGCGTAAGCCAGTCCTTGAAATCCGGTGTTCCGTCTGGCAGCACTCCCAGCGCCACGTCGATGAGATTATCTTCGTTGCTGTGCCACTTGAGGCCACTGACATCTCCGCTGATAGGTCCGCCTTCCAGTGCGATGCGTTCATTGGGGCGAACACCCGCAATCACATGCCGGCAAGTCAAGACCATGCGCGGATTCACGGCGAAGAATGTTCCGATCTGACGGCGGGCATCTGCACCGTAAGCCAATACGCGGCGGATCGATGGACCAGCGAACTCCCGTGCATCCATCAGTGGTCTTCCTTCCATTTCATAGTGAGCTTCAACCCGCCTTCGCCGCCGGTTTTGGCGATGAATGGGATGAAATCCACGCCCCCGGAGAATTTTACATGAGCCGCGACGGTAATCTCGGCCGGGCCATCGTTGGCCATTGCGTTGCGAGCCAGTCCGGCCAAGGCATTTACTTGGTCCTGAAGAACCCTCCCTGCCATCGCGATACGCTCCCCCTTGGAGACCGGAATTGCTCCCGTGCGCCGGTCCGGGTCAGGCGTCCCAAGCAATTGAGCGATCTCAGAGGGCAGTTCACCTGCGTCGTCCTCTGTTTCGACGATGAGATTGCCACCACCGGGAAGATCAAGAACCCTCAGCATCGGTTGCGTGCTCCTCTCATGTCCGGTCAGGTCGTGTGTCGTTTTCGTCTTCATCCTACGCTCGGCGTGTCAGCGATAATCGGCTTGCATTCGCGAAATAAAGAAGTATACTCCCTATAGACCGGATGGTGAAGTAATTTCAAGTGTCGTTTCCTGAACTGGGAGTAGACATCGCATTTTTCAGGCCGTGATTGAGAGAATCGCGGGGTACCGAGGAGGACGCAATGGCTGACATGAATGTCGAATTCTGTGGCGTGAAATTCAAGAATCCCGTCGTCATCGCTTCGCTGGAGACGACGAACAGCCCTGACCTGATGCGGCAGTGTTTTGACGGCGGCGCGTCCGGCGCAATCATCAAGACGCTTACAGACATTGAGGACATGGCACGCCTCACGGAAAACTCGAAGTACTGCGTGATGAATTCCAAAGGCGACGTGATCCGCGGCAAAGCGGCTAGAGATTTCGTCTTCTACAGCCGGTCCGGATATTCCAGCACCTACTACAAGGACTGGGTCTGTGACCTTGTCGAAACGCAGAAGTATGCCGCCGAACGCGATGCGCATCTGATTGGGAGCGCGGGAGCCAAGGACGTCAACGGCTGGAAGGACATCTGTCGCACGATTGAGGATTGTGGTCTGCCGATGGTGGAACTGAACTTCGGCTGTCCGCATCCTGCAATGATGCCGGGCGTACACGGCGGCTCGATGATCGGGCAGGAGCCCGAAGTGGCATTCGAGGTGACCCGACACGTATGCGAATCGGTGGACATTCCAGTCGTTATCAAGCTCACGCCCGACCAGTCCAAGCCGTTGGAGGTGGCGCGGGCGGCTCAGGAAGCCGGTGCGGCGGCCGTAACTGCGATTAACCGGCACACGGGTTTTGTAGTCGACATCGAGACAGGCCAGCCCAGAATCGGCGGTCCGGCGGGCATCGGCGGGACCTGGGTCAAGCCGCTGTCTCTCCGCTGGGTGCACCGTATTCATGAAGAATTGGGCATTCCGATCAGTGGTTCAAACGGCATTTTTGACCATCGCGACGTCATTGAGTTTCTGATGGCGGGTGCTGGCATCGTCCAAGTCGGCTCGATACTGATGGTGAAGGGAATAAAGTGGTTGCCGAAGATCATCGAGGGTGTGGAAGTATTCATGGACGCGCACGGTTACGAAAGCGTGCACGAGATGATCGGATTGGCCTCCACGCGGTCGGTCAAGGACTATTCCGAGCAATTCTCAAAGAACCGAATGCATGCGGCGGTCAACGAAGACACATGCAAGAATCCCACCTGCAACATCTGCATTCAGGTTTGCTTTTACGAGGCGCTGTCGCAGAACCCTGAGGGCAGGATCGACGTTCATACCGACAACTGCATTGGATGCGAGCTTTGTCTCGATGTGTGCCCGTTCGACTCCGTGGAGATGAAGGAGACGTCCGCAGAGCAACTGCAGTCCGGCTTCTTCGACATCCCCGAAGCCGTGTTCGAAACCGACAAGTTCAAGACCAACCGCAACAACATGGACACTATCCGGGCAAGCAGCCCGAAATTCCAGAGTGCAGCCGAAGAATAGGAGGGAACGCAAATGGCAGTGAACAAGGAACACCGGGAGTTCTACCAGCTCGATCTGGACGAAGGTTGGGAGACGCCGACCGGATATCCGACTGGCATCAAGCAGAAAATTCTCTCGGGCACGCTGGATATGGACAACCGCAAGGGCGGGCATACCCGGCTCTTGAAGTTCGATCCAGGCACCTACACGACGGTTCCGTTCGAGCATGACTATTGGGAAGAGATCTTGGTGATCTCCGGCGATCTCTGGGTTGGCAATGAAGGTCCGGAGGGCGGTGAGCGGTTCGGATCGTTCACCTATTGCTGCAGGCCGCCGCATGTTCCCCACGGGCCATTTCGCACGGAAGAGGGGTGCCTCCTGCTGGAGCAGCACTACTACGATCCGCAGTAAACTCCCTGAACTGGCGGGGTGCGGATCCGACCGTGCCCCGTCCTTTTCACGAGATTCTCCCGATGATCCGCAATCTGATCGATCTTTCCCGCGGTTTGAAAGCTGGCCGGATTTCGAGCGTCGATCTGATGCAGCAGGCCTTTCAGGCCGTGGAATTCGCTGGGGAGGAAGGTGCCAGGATTTTTCTGACCGTTTATCGAGAGGCCGCCGAGGCCCAGGCAGGCTGGATCGATGAGGCGCGCCGCAAAGGCATCGACCTTCCGCGCTATGCCGGCATTCCCATTGCGATCAAGGACTTGTTCGATGTAGCTGGCGAGGTGACTCGCGCCGGGTCAAAGGTGCTTGACGCACAACCGCCTGCATCGGCTGACGCCGAAGTCGTCCGACGCCTGCGCCGCGCAGGTTTTGTGATCGTTGGCAAGAACAACATGACCGAATTCGCCTATTCGGGTCTTGGCGTAAACTGCCATTTCGGAACGCCTCGCAACCCTCATGACTCCAAGATCGCACGCATTCCCGGCGGCTCGTCCTCCGGTGCGGCTGTGGCGGTGGCCTGCGAGATGGTTCCTGCGGCCATTGGCACTGATACAGGCGGATCCTGCCGTATCCCGGCGGCCTTCTGCGGAATCGTTGGTTTCAAGCCTTCCTCTTGGCGTGTGCCGAAAGATGGCGTGGTGCCGCTGTCCCGGACACTTGATTGCGTCGGCCCGCTTGCCCATGACGTGTCGAATTGTTCGGTACTCGATGACATCCTCTCGGGCGGACGAGGAGAGGACGTTGGCTCTCACCCCGAGGGGGGGCTGCGGTTCGGCGTGCTTGAGACCTATGTGAACGATGATATGGACGAGGTCGTTTCGGGGGCCTATCAGCAGGCGCTGACCCGGATGTCTCGCAGAGGCGTTCGCCTCACTCCTATTTCGGTTCGCGAACTGAGGGAACTGCCAGATATCAACGCCAAGGGCGGCTATGTCGGTGCCGAAGCGTACGCCTATCATAAGCCGCTCCTCGAAACCCGGGGTGAGTATTACGATCCATGGGTGCGGGCGCGGTTCGATGCAGGCAAGTCGCAAAGTGCCGAGGAATTCATTCGACTCGTCGAAGATCGGACGCGGATTCAGTTGGCCTCAGATGACAAGCAGTCGCCCTTCGACGCCTTTGTCTTGCCTACTGTTCCCATTGTGCCGCCCGAACTGGGGGACTTGGAAGATCCCGAACGGTCAAACGCCCTAAACCGATTGTGTCTGCGCAACACCGCTGTCGGCAATTTCCTGGACTTGCCCGCGATCTCGATCCCCTGCCACGCCGCAGAAAGTTTGCCCGTCGGTCTGATGCTGATGGGTCGCCGCGGCGAGGATCGACGTCTGCTGTCGATGGCCCGCGGCCTCGAACAAGCCATTCGAGGCCGCTAGAAAAGAGGACTAGTCATGCCTGCCAACGTCTCATTCTACGCAAGACTGACAACTACCTCCGGGTCGCGGGTCGAGCAGGTGACGCTCGGAACGGCCATCGTGGGGGGCTGGAGTGGCCGGGACAGGGAGGCGCTGCAGCACCACATCGACGAGTTGGCCAAGATTGGGGTCAAGCCGCCGGAGAAAACCCCAATGTTCTACCGGGTCAGCGTGTCGCGACTTACGGTGGCAGATCAGATCGAGGTGATTGGAGACGGATCCAGCGGCGAGGTCGAGTATGTCCTGATGCAGCACCGTGGTGAACTTTGGGTAGGCGCCGGATCCGACCACACTGACCGCGTGTACGAGCATATGGGCATCACTGTTGCCAAGCAGCTATGTGACAAGCCCCTTGCGAGCGAGTTCTGGCCGCTGTCGGAAGTAGAGGACCACTGGGACCGCCTGCGCCTTTCCGCCGTCATCCTTGAGAAGGGTAAGGACGTGGTCTACCAGGATGGCGGTGTCTCCGGGCTGTTGTCTCCCATGGACATGCTGCGCCATCTGTCGGAGGACGGCGGGACGATGGTTGATGGAACCCTTCTTTTTGGAGGCACATGCGGTGCGATTGGCAATGTACGGTTCAGCCCGCGATTCCGATTTGAACTGATCGACCCGATTTTGGAACGGACGATCCGCCATGCCTACGACGTTATACCCGTCCCGATCAAAGGATAGGCTTTCCTTTTCCAAAAAATGAAGTATACGCCCTAAATTGGAACACGCGCATGACCTATATCGTCACCGAGAACTGCATCAACTGCAAGTATCAGGACTGCGTGGCCGTCTGTCCAGTGGATTGTTTCTACGAGGGCGAGAATTTCCTTGTGATTCATCCGGAGGAGTGCATCGACTGCGGTGTCTGCGAACCAGAATGTCCCGCCGATGCCATCAAGCCGGACACCGAAGCGGGTTTGGACACGTGGCTTGAGATCAACACGAAATTCTCGGAACTCTGGCCCAATATCGCCGAAGCCGGAACCGTTCCGCCAGATGCCGACGACTGGAACGGGAAACCGGACAAGGCGGTTCTGCTGGCTACGGGGGAAAGTCCGCTAGAACCACATGCGCAGAAACCCGTCTATCCCGCCGGAGCACCCCTGGAGGATGGCGGGACGGGCATCTACGAGATTGATGGTGCCAAGGTTCCTTTCCCCAAGGCCGAAGACGGCGCTCAGAAAGTCGCTCTTCCGCCGCGCGCACCCAAGGACAGGTCCGGCTACGAAGTTGATGGTCTGCGCATCGACAATTGAGAATGGTGAACATTCGCCTGTGCCCTGGGGGCTCCGACCGGAAGGCTCGACAAATGACACAAGTTGACACCTCGCTGCATTCAATTCCCGACGGTCAGACCGTGCTTAGCGTACGTCACTGGGATGACAGGCTGTTTTCGTTTCGCGTTACACGCCCCAGTAGTTTACGCTTCCGTTCTGGCGAGTTCGTCATGCTCGGCTTGCCCGGGAACAACGGCAAGCCGATCTTGCGTGCCTATTCCATCGCATCACCCTTCTGGGATGAGGAACTGGAATTTTACTCAATAAAGGTGCAGGACGGTCCGCTTACCTCGCGGCTGCAGCGGATCACGCCTGGCGACACGGTTATCGTGAAGACCAAGCCCACCGGTACTCTGGTGCTGGATGCACTCTTGCCCGGAAGACGTGTCTGGATGATCTCGACCGGAACGGGTGTCGCGCCCTTCGCCAGCCTATTGCGGGAACCCGAGACCTACGAGAAGTTCGACAAAGTGATCCTGACACAGACCTGTCGCCACAAGAGCGAGCTGGCCTACGGTGAGGATCTGGCGAGAAGTCTCCCGGATGATCCGCTGGTGGGCGATGAGGCGACACGCAAGTTCGTCAGGTACGCGACAACCACCCGAGAACCTTCCGAAAGGATGGGGCGGATTACAACGCTGATTGAGACCGGTGAGCTCTTTGGCGATCTCAGCGTTTCGGGATTCGACCCAACCGTTGATCGCATGATGATCTGCGGCTCTATGGGGCTCAATCTGGACATGAAGAAAATCCTCGACGATCACGGATTCTCCGAAGGTGCCAACAGCAAGCCCGGGGAATACGTGGTCGAACGCGCCTTCGTCGACTGAGGGAGAGGTCTCTCGTGAAAGTCTTGGTCCCTTTGAAGCGCGTGATCGACTACAACGTATAGGTCAGGGTGAAAGCCGACGGATCCGGCATCGACTTTGCCAACGTCAAGATGTCGATGAACCCGTTCGATGGAGTCGCTGTCGAAGAGGCGATTCGACTCAAGGAGGTCGGGACAGCCGACGAGGTGGTGGCCGTCTCAATCGGTGTCAAGCAAGCGCAGGAAACGTTGCGGACGGCGCTGGCGATGGGTGCTGACAGGGCGATCCTGATCGAGGCCACGGATGATCCGCACATCGATGTCGAGCCGCTGGCGGTTGCCAAACTGCTCAAGGGCGTGATTGACGAGGAACAGCCGGGTCTGGTTCTGTGCGGCAAGCAATCGATCGACAATGACATGAACGCTACCGGTCAGATGCTCGCGGCGCTGACCGGCCTTGCACAGGCCACATTTGCTTCCGAGATTGAGGTCGAGGGTGAGACGGCCAGGGTCACGCGCGACGTTGACTGCGGGCTTCAAACCGTAAGGGTCGTGCTTCCAGCAATTGTGACCGTGGATTTGCGCCTGAACGAGCCACGCTATGCCAGCCTGCCAAACATCATGAAGGCCAAGAAGAAGCCGCTGGATGAAAAGACACCCGCAGATTACGGCGTCGATGTCACGCCGAGCCTGACGGTCGTGAGAACGACCGAACCCGATGTCCGCAAGGCCGGTGTCCTGGTCGCATCGGTTGGAGAACTGCTGACAAAACTGAAGAACGAGGCAGGGGTGCTCTGATGGCTGTCCTTCTCTTGGCCGAAGTAAATGCCGATGAACTGTCGCGCGACACCACGGCAAAGGCGGATACAGCGGCAAGCATGCTGGGTGACGTCACCGTGCTTTGCATCGGCTCAGCAGCGGCCAATGCCGCTGAGTCGGCAGCCAGAATCGAAGGAGTTTCATGAGTTCTTGTGGCCGATGGCGACTCGCTCAGACACCGGCTGGCCGAACCTGCGGCCGCCTGATCGTGAGCCTTGCGCGTGACAACGACTATATCGTTGCACCAGCCACGACGAACGCCAATAACATCAGGCCGCGCATCGCGGCTCTTCTGGATGGGATGATGATCTCGGACATTTCCGGATTCCAGGGCGACGATACCTTCGTGCGACCTGTCTTTGCGGGCAATGCCTTTCAAACGGTGAAGTCGAGCGACTCCAAGAAGGTGACTTCGATCCGAATCTCGGCCTTCGATGCCGCCGGTACGGGCGACACGGTACCGTTGGAGACGATCTGTGCCGTCGACGTGCCCCGCCTCAGCGAATGGGTTGAGGACAGCGTGGCTGAATACGACCGACCGGAACTGACCTCGGCCAGAGTGGTTGTGTCGGGTGGTCGCTGGGCCGGCTCGGAAGAGGATTTCGCCTTGATCGAGAACCTCGCCGACAAGCTTGACGCGGCCGTCGGCACCTCCCGTACGGCAGTAGATTCCGGCTACGTGCCAAAACGACTGGCAGGCGGGACGGACCGGCAAGGTCGTTGCGCCCGAGCTCTATGTCGCGGTGGGGATTCCCGGCGCGATCCAGCACGTTGCTGGCATGAAAGACAGAAAGGTGATCGTGGTCATCATCAAGAATGAAGAGGCGCCGCTGTTCCATGTGGCCGACTACGGCCTTGTCGCCGATCTCTTCACCGCTGTGCCGGAACTGATTGAAGAGCTCCGAGGCGGCAGAGGGCACCGCGTCAGTGGTGCTTGAACAGTGAGCGCAGGCGGCTCTTCAGCACGGTCCACGCAAGACCCAGGATGCTGAGTTGCCGCGCCTCCGTGGCCTTGGCGCCCGACAGCACCGCTTCGCAATTCGAAATGAACCGGGCAAGCAGATAGTCCACGAAACCCGTTATCAGTTCCGGCCTGTTGAACTGTGCCAGCAAACCCTCGATCCGGAACCGGATTTCGGCCGAGACCAGCGATCCACCATGCGTTCCAGAACAGACTGCATAGTCCATTTCGCCTTCAAGCTTCGAATGTCCATTCCTGTCGTCGCCTCTGCCGGAAATAGTGCCGGATCTGCGGCTCGCGTCGGTGCTGTATCTGCCGACCCCTCGAAACGCAGCTCGGATCGGGCCAAATCGGATCTCCACGGTACCTTCGAAGTCGTCCTCCGACACCTTGATGACCGTTGCGCCGGGAATGCAGCTGCTCACGGACCGAATGTCCGCGAACAGCTCCCAGACCTTTGCCGGCGGCACGGCAAGGAAGAAATCACGATTTACGATGGTCCAGGCCCCGTCGGTGCGGACCTGACCGGATGGTTCGATAAAATTTCCCGGGACTGTTTCTTCGCGGATCGAAAATTTCGCAATTTTTCTCGGTGCTGGAGGTTCGGGATGCAAATGTCCGGCACTCTCGAGACCACGGGCATTGCGCCATTTGATGACGTCCTGGATGGCTCGGACAACACCTACATAGCCGGTGCAGCGGCAGAGATTGCCGCTGAGTTCCATGCGAATCGTCTTTTCGTCCGGAGCGTCGAACCGGGCGACGATGTCACGAGCTGTTGCCAGCATACCAGGCGTGCAGAACCCGCATTGCAATCCATGACGGCGCGAGAAGGCCTCGCGTAGCATCGCCATCACCTCGTCGCCCTCATATCCCTCAATGGTTTCCACACGTGCACCATCGCAACTCTTGGCAAAAGTAATGCAGGAGCGAACGGGCTTGCCGTCGACCATCACCGTGCACGCACCGCAGACACCATGTTCGCAGCCCAGATGCGTACCGGTTAGCTCCAGGTGGTCGCGCAGCACTTCTGCCAGCTGCGCACGCGCCGGAGCGGTTACTGTCTGTTCCTCGCCATTGACGGTAAGGCGAACAGTTTCGGTCATTCGATCGCTCCGGCGACCGCGCGGCGGAGGGCGACAGCAAGCTGCCTGGCCTTTATATCCGGCAATGCGGGGTCGAGTGTTGCCAACTCGCGCTCGATTGTGACAAGATCGGGTACGCAGCCGGTCTCGGCGATCGAGCGGGCCAGTGTGGGTGATACAAGCGGTGCACCAGTGGCGGCGCCAAAGACAACCCGACAGTATGCCCCGGCCGGATCGGCCACAAATACGGCAATGGCAGTCGCGAATTCTCCCACCTTGCGGCAGGTCTTGTGATATCCCCAGACCGCTTCCTCGGAGTAACGAGGCACGCGGATTGCGCGGACGGCCTCGCCGGGCGACAGAACGGTGCGGTATGCCCCGGGCATGAAACTGATCATGTCGATCTCGCGGCCGCCACCCGTAGCCGCAGTGACAACACGTGCATCCAGCGCCGTCATTGCGCTGATCCAGTCGGCCGCGGGATCCGCATGGCAGAGGCTGCCGCCCAAGGTTCCCCGGTTCCGAACTGCCCGGTACGCAATGCCTGATGCTACGTAGGATAGCATGCCTGGGATCGGGTCGGGAACCGCACCGTCCTCGATCTCGGCATGGGTCACGCCGGCACCGATTTCTACATGTTTAGCTGTGGCGGTGGCTGATCTGAGTTCGTCGAGCCTTCCGATGTCAACTAACCGATCTGGCCGCGCCAACCGCAGATTCAGCATCGGGCCCAGAGATTGCCCACCTCCCAGGAGCCTGGCCTCGCCATCTGCGGTGAGTACGTCAATGGCTGCATCAAGCGTGTTCGGAACGGTGTGGTCGAAAGCCACGGGTTTCATTCTTTGGCATCCTGGGTCCGTTCGGCGGCCATCACGGCGGCGAGGATCTTCTCCGGGGTTGCAGGTATCTCGGTCAGTTCAGCGCGCAGCGGTCGCAGCGCGTCGTTGATCGCGTTGACAATTGCGCCGCCCGGCGCGATGGCCGCGCCCTCACCAATGCCCTTGATGCCGTGGCGAGTATAGGGCGAGAGTGTCTCTTTGTGGCGCAGTTGAAACTCCGGAAGTTCAGTCGGGCCGGGCAGAACATAATCCGCGAGCGTCGAAGTCAATGGCTGCCCGTTGCCGT
The DNA here is from genome assembly GCA_022824145.1 of Rhodobacter sp. Lineage (GTDB taxonomy): Bacteria > Pseudomonadota > Alphaproteobacteria > Rhodobacterales > Rhodobacteraceae > JAPOUP01. The sequence continues at coordinate 13,963 of JAJEAY010000053.1, forward strand.
CATAGAGCACTTCCTCGAACAGTGCTGTCCCGATGCCCTGTGCCGCGCCACCATATGCTTGGCCTTCCAGGACCATCGGGTTCACACGTCTTCCGCAATCCTCGAAGATTGCATAGTCCTCAATCATCACCAGTCCCGTTTCCACATCGACCTCAACGACGGCGGCATGGGTCGCGTAGGTAAATACGCCGGTATCGATATCGGGCTTGTAGCCTTCGGTGACCTCAAGGCCAGCGGTGTCGACGTCGTCGGGCAGCTGATCGGGCCTCAGATACCAGGCCCGGGCGATTTCAGCGAAACTGACGCTCCCGCCGCGATGTTCGGCGCGACCTCCGTCCAGCTGAACGTCTTCGGGCCGGCACTGCAATAGATGCGCGGCATGCGTCCTGACCCTTTCCGCCAGAACCTCCGCCGCCTTCGATACCGCGCCACCCGCCATCACCATCCCACGCGAGGCGTAGGCACCGGTTGAGTACGGGGTGACGCCTGTGTCGCCCATCGTTACGTTGATTCGATCAATGTCGATGGTAAGCCAATCGCTGGCTACCTGTGCCAGTGTTGTTTCCAGCCCTTGGCCAAAACTGTGATTGCCAGAACGCACTTCGACAGATCCCGAGGGTGTGATCTTCACCATCGCTTGTTCGTAGCCCGGTACCAATGGCAAACCCCAAGCCGCAAATACCTTGGTGCCGTGGGCGGATTGCTCGGTGAAGCTGGAAAAGCCGATGCCGAGATAGCGGCCCTCGGCAACAGCAGCCTTCTGGCGTTGGCGAAAACCGTGAAGGTCGATTGCCTCCTCGACCTCGGTCACGCCTTTTCGATAGTCGCCGCTGTCGTAGAACTTACCGGTCACGTTCGTGTACGGCATCCGGTCTGCGGCAACAAGGTTTTCCTTTCGTACCGTGGATGGTTCGCGACCCACCGCGCGGGCGATAGCATCGATTGTGAGTTCCATTGCAAAGCAGACGCCGGGTCGTGCAACGCCACGATAGGGCGTGAAGGAGGGCTTGTTGGTAGCCACTGAATAGGTTTTGCAGCGATAGGCATCAATTGCATAGGGTCCGGGCAGGTTGCCGCCGGCCTGTGCAGCCTCCAAGCAGGCCGTAAATGGCCAGACGGAATAGGCGCCCACGTCCACGATGACTTCGGCGTCAAGCCCGAGAATACGACCGTTCGCGTCTGCGTACGCAGTGATCGTGTAGTGATGTTGGCGCGTGTTGGCACCAGCCACCAAATGCTCGCGTCTGTCCTCGGTCCAACGAATCGGCCGGCCTGTCGTCCTTGCCACCCATGAAACAGAGATTTCCTCGGGTTGCAGCACGCATTTGTAGCCGAATCCTCCGCCGACTTCGGGTGCGATAACCCGGATCTGGCCCTGATCCATCTGCAGGCACTGGCTTATGCCTGTCCGAATCAGATGCGGTACCTGAGTCGATGTATAAACGACGAGCTGGTCTGCCGTCCCATCCCACATGGCCAGAGTGCCCTTGCCCTCCATCGGCACCATGCACTGCCTCGCGGTGTCGTATTTCCTTTTGACTACGATGGCTGCGGCGGCGCGGGCCGCTTCGATGTCTCCGTTGAATTCGGTCTTCAGGAAAAGGTTGTCACCCCAGTCTTCGTGCACCAACGCCGTCCCGGGCTCCATCGCGGCGCGGGCATCGACCAGAGGAGGCAAGGGCTCGATTTCGACGCCAACGCTTTCGGCGATGTCTTCGGCCTCTGCGCGCGTTGGCGCAATGCAGATTGCGATGCATTCGCCGACAAACCGGACTTTGTGCTTGGCCAGCGGATTGTGGTCGGACGCCTTGTACGTCGGCAAGGAGGACTCTGCGCGGATTGGGAGAACGTCTGAAAGGTCATCGGACGTAAAGACCCGGTTTTCCGACATCTCGGGCTTGGCAATCCGGATGATGCGGCCATGCGCGACGGGGCTGCGGACGAACGCAGCCTCCCATTGTCGCGGAAATCGCAGATCGCCCACGAACTTGGCCTGCCCGAGGAGCAGGCGGTGATCCTCTTTCCGCCGGATCCGTGCACCGATTCCCGTTTTCACGTTGGCCCAGTGCCTCCCGACAAGCATAGAAATCGATGCCGGTGTTGTCCCGAACGATCTGGCATCAAGGCCATGATATCACAGGTCCGCCCGTTCACCATTGCCTTGTTAAGGAGTATACCCCATATTGATGGCGGTTCAACCGCCTTACTTGCAATTGCGGCATCCACGCAGCATAAAGTCCTGTGCAATGAGTGCCTTGTGGGATGGAAATTCCGGATGGACAGGAAAATGAGCAAGGGTCAACCGATGCACAACAGACCGGCGCGAATGCGGCCGGGAAAGGCCAAGAGCCGCAAGTATCGTGAGTTGTGGAAGCGGCCTGGGTATCTGGTCCGCCGCCTCCATCAAATCCATGTGGGTCTCTTCGCCGAGGAATGCGGCGGCGAAGATTTGACGCCGGTTCAATTCGGCATTCTTACCGTGCTTCAGAATGGTGAGGAGATGGACCAACTTACATTGTCCACCTCGGTCGGTGTGGACCGCACCAGCGGTGCCGATGTCATTCGCCGTCTCGAACGGCGCGGCTATGTGACACGAGATGCATCCGATCATGACCGACGGGCGAAGATTATCCGTATCACTCACGTCGGGAAGGACTGCGTTTCCCGAGTTCGCCCGATGATGGTGCGGGCACAGGAACGACTGATCGGACCGCTAAACGATGAAGAGCGCGACGAATTTCTTCGCTTGATCGAAAAGCTGGTGAACGCCAACAACGAAGCGAGTCGGGCGCCTCTGGGCACGGTTTAGCATAACTATCTGCAATGCAATAAAAATGTTTCTGCATGCCACTGCCTGAAAGATGACGTGCAGAAAAAGCTTTGCGTTTGCAAAAAAGAGAAGCATACTCCTTTATGTCAAGTATGGAGGTGCTTCATGGGAGACCGTCGGCGACAGACGTTCGGAAGTGGTTGTGCGGGGCCGGCAACGTGGAGCGACGGCCGATTGGCCAAGTGCGGCGGGGAGTTCGGCTGATGTCGCTTCTTGCCCAGTATTTCGTGACAGGCATAGCGACCGGCAGCTTCCTGATTCTTGCGACGATCGGTTTTTCGCTGACCCGTCAGGTCGAGGGATTCCTGAACATCGCACATGCCGAACTGCTTGGAGTCTCGGCCTTCATAACCTGGGGCCTGAACGTGCTGGCCGGATGGCCGCTATTGCCGGCCGCCACCGTTGCCATCTTCGGGACATCCGTGCTCGGTCTTGCGATTGCGCGCGCGGTCTATGACCCGATCAAGAAACTCGGTCCGGCGGTATTGCTCATCACCTCGGTTGGGGTTGCCTATGTGATCGGGGGTGGCGTTGATGCGGTGATAGGCACCGGGATTCGCACGCTAGATATCCCATTGGCGACTTCCTACAAGTTCTACGGACTTCGCATCACCAACTACCAACTCATGGTCATCGCGCTCGCTGCGCTCACCGGTGTCTCACTGGCGCTGTTTCTTAACAAGACGAACACAGGCCTTGCGATCCGTGCGGTCGCCGCCAATCCCGAACTCGCTGCCTCGCGCGGCGTTGATGTCCGGAAGACCTCACGCGCGACTTGGCTGATTTCGTCGGGTCTGGCCGGGCTCGCCGGCGTGATGCTGGCAATGATTGCGACCCTTTCGACGGACATCGCTTTCCATCAGATCCTCAAGATTCTGGCCGTTGCGATCTTGGCCGGGCTCGGGTCGCTCTACAGCGTCATCCTGTCGGGCCTGATTGTCGGCATCGCAATGGATATGTCCGTGTACTGGATTCCGGCTGGCTATCGGCCGCTCATCGCCTTCGCAATCGTCATCATCGTCCTGCTGTTCCGGCCTCAGGGTCTGTCGGGGAGGAGGGCGGCGTGAATATCGAGTCGCTTCTCGTCGCCGTCCTGACGTTCGGATGCCTGTTTTCAGTGCTGACGCTTTCGCTCAACCTCCAATATGCGCGGGGTGGCATGATCAACTTCGGTATCGTCGCCTATTTCGCGGTCGGCGCCTATGCCTATGCAATCGTGACGCAGGAGCCGCCTTCGGGACTTGACCAGTACCTGATCGGATTCGACGGCCCCTGGTGGCTCGGATTTCTTGTCGCGGGTGTCGGTGCGGCAGGCTTTGCGGTGTTGACGGGCTGGCCCACACTCAGGTTGCGAGGGGAGTACCTTGCACTCACGACATTCGCTTTTGCGGAAATGCTGCACTCCTTTCTCCTAAACGAACGCAGAATCGGCAATGGCAGCGTCGGCATGGCGAATGTCGAACGTCCCGGCATTTCTTGGGAAGACGTGCCGGACAGCTATGTATTCGCTGTCGCCGCTCTACTGTTGATGCTCGCCACGATTGTCGTCTACCGGCGTATTCTTGTTTCACCTTACGGTCGGGCGATGGACGCGATCCGCGATGATGAGATGGCGGCTGAGGCCGTTGGCAAGGATGTGGCCCGGATGCGATTCGAGGTCTTTGTAATTTCGGCTGTCCCGATCGGTTTCGCTGGCGCGCTGTATGCGATGATCACTACGCTTGTCAGCCCTGACCTCTTTACCGCCGAGGTGACATTCTTTGTCTGGATCGCGCTTGTGCTGGGCGGTGAACGGACAATGCTCGGAGCCATAGCGGGCACAATTGTCTTGGTGTTGTTCCAGGAGGTGGTACGGGGCATTCCGTTCGAGACCGTGCGTTCCGCCCAGATTGCGGCATCGGTCGAACACATGCTGACGGGGGCCATCTTCGTAATGATTCTGCGCTGGCAGGTCTTCGAGAGGATTTCCATCCGAAGGAGCCTGCCAGGATGAGCGGTGACTTTCTGATAGTGGACAGTGTGACGAAGCGATTCGGCGGGCTGCAGGCATTGGGCGGAGAAGACGGGCTGAGCTTCACAGTGCCGCGAGGAACCTTTCTGGGTCTGATCGGCCCCAACGGCGCTGGCAAATCCACGATATTCAATGTCATCTCCGGTGTGCTGAAGCCCAATACCGGCGCTGTGTATCTTGACGGGCAAAACCTGTCCGAAACACGTCCGACCGAGATCGCTGCACATGGGTTGGGACGAACGTTTCAGACCCCTCGGGCCTTCCTTTCGCTATCGATTCTGGAAAACGTGATCGTAGGTGCCGACAGCGCTGGCGAACGACTAGGCTCCGTTTTGTCGGGCCGCTGGCGGCAGGGCGAGCCAAAGCTGAAAGAGAAGGCGGCAACCGTTCTGCAACTAGTCGGGCTGGGCAACCGGATGAACGAAAGCGTAGCGAGTCTCTCGGGAGGTGAGCTTCGGATGCTCGAAGTTGCCCGCCAGCTTGTGCGCGACCCGAAAATCCTGCTGCTTGACGAACCGACGGCGGGGGTTGATCCCAGCCTGCAAGGCAAGCTCAGCGACATTCTGGTCAGGCTGCACGCAGATGGGACAACGTTGATTGTTGTTGAGCATAACCTGCATTTCCTGCTGCGCATAGCCGACTCGATCGTAGTGCTGCAGAACGGCGAGCTGCTTGCTCAGGGGTCGCCGCAAGCAATCAGATCCGACGAAAATGTCGTCGCAGCGTATCTGGGGACCGATCATGCTGCTTGAGGCAACCGCGTTGAAATCAGGATATGGCAAAGTCCAGATTCTGCACGGCGTCGAATTCACCGTGGCTTCCGGCAAAATCACGACGGTGCTAGGACCGAATGGTGCCGGGAAGAGCACCTTGATGAAAACCCTGTCCGGTCATTTGCCAGTCATGGGTGGCACGTTCCACTACAACGGCAAGTCACTCGTCGGACACCGTGCGCTCAGCATCTGTCTGGCCGGCATCGGCTATGTTCCCCAAGAGGCGAACGTCTTTTTTGACTTGTCGGTTCGCGACAACCTGCTCGCGTCGTCGCTGGCCTTCGAAGGGGCGGCCGAGCGGGTGGCCGAGGTTTTCAGGCGCTTTCCCATTCTTGAGGAGCGAGCCGACCAACGTGCATCGACGCTTTCCGGAGGTGAGCGTCAGACCCTGGCTATCGCCACTGCGCTGGTAACCGGACCTGACGTCATGATCCTCGACGAGCCTACGTCCGGTCTCGCCCCGATTTTCGTTGACCGCATTCTGGGTTGGGTGGGTGAATTGGCCCAGGAAGGCATGGGCGTGGCCTGGGTTGTCGAACAGAATCCAGAGAAGATTCTTGCGATTTCTGAAACCACATATGTCATCGATGCCGGGCGAAATGCGGACACGATTGAAAGCAAGTCGCTTCTTGAGCCGGGGCGGCTCGAAAGCGTACTGCTGTAGGCCAACGGACGGAGTGGCGGAGGGAAGGCTTAGAAAGAGAGATGAACATGGAGGGTCGCATGCCAAATCAATAGGAAAGTAGCTAGAGAATGGACAACTTCTAAGGGAACAGGAGGATTACATGCTAAAACGGAGTATACATCGTAACACATTGGTGGCTGCAACCATCATTTCGGGTGTCGCTACAGTGGCGCAGTCCGAGGAAGTCACCGTTGGTGTGCTGGTGCCGCTGACCGGCGAACTTGGAGAGTTTGGCGAGATCGTTGCAAACGCCGTGGAGCTTGGCGTGGCCGAAGTCAATGCAGCAGGCGGCACGTCCTGCGGGACGCTGCGAACTGTGGTCGCGGACACGGGAGGCAACCCCGAGCTGGGTATCCGCGAAGCCACAAAGATGATTGAATCCGAAGGGGCGGTAGCGGTCCTCGGACCGACATCGGGCGTTATGGTCGCGTTGGTTGACATGGCGAAGCGGACCGAAACGGTCGTGATGTCGCCCTATGCGGGTACGATCACCCTCAACGAGCTTGGTGGTGATTTCGTCTACCGGACGGTTTCCTCCGACCTTGGAGACGGGGCCGCTTCGGGGCTTTGGCTCACCGAGCGTGGCTACAAGAGCGTCGCCTTTCTTGTGCAGAACGAGGAATCAACCATTTCGCCCGCACAGGTTGCACGCACCAAGCTTGAAGATGCGGGGATCGAGTTGACCGACTACGTCATCTACAATCCAGGTCAGCCGTCCTATCAGGCCGAACTGATTTCGGTTTTGGCCAACGAGCCCGACGCAATCTATCTGGCCGGCGGTCAGGAATCCGGCGTAACCGTCATCAAGGAGGCGACTGCGGGCGGCTTCGAAGGCGAGTGGTTGTTCACCGCTGACCTCGCGGTGCCGGAGATTTTCGATGCCGCCGGCGCAGAGTTGCTGAACGGACGGGCTTATGTCGAATTCGCCGATGCCGACAATTCGCTGCCGGAATACAAGACGTTCGAATCGTTGCATATCGAGGCCGCCGGCGGAGAGCCCGGCCCGTTCGCGGCCAATTCCTTTGACATGGTCAAGTTGGTGGCGCTGTCGCTGGAAGCCAGCGGCGAGTGCTCGGGAGCTGGCATCAATTCGGCGATCCGGGACGTCGCAGATGGTGGTGAAGCCGTATCGTCTTTTGCCAAAGGAAAGGCAGCTCTGGCCGAGGGCAAGGACATAAACTATGAGGGTGCATCCGGGCCGTTGAGCTTCGACGCAAGCGGTACCGTGCCCGGATCCTATTCGATCCAAGCTGCCCAAGACGGCCAGTGGGTAAACGTTCGGTTCTATCCGGCGAGTGCATTCGAATAAGCGACCATCCAAGACCATGAGTTCACGCCCCCGGCCTTGGCCGGGGGCGGTGTATTTTGAACCAACAGGTCAGTAGAACTGCGACGGCAGAATCAGCGCCAGTTGGGGAAAGACCATCAACATTCCGATCATCACGAGAAGCGCCGCCACGAAAGGCAGAGCGCCGACGATGACATCGTTCACATGTCCGGACTTTCGCACTCCCTGGATCACGTAAAGGTTGAGCCCCACAGGCGGGGTGATGAGCGCCGTCTCGATCAACAGCATCAGAAGGATGCCGAACCACACCGGATCGTAGCCCAGCGCGAAGACGACGGGCGCGATAATTGGGACAGTGGTAATCATGAGTGTCAGAGTTTCGAGAAACAGCCCCAGCACCAGATAAAGGGAAATAATGAGAAGCAGCGCGATTGTGGGGGAGTAATCCAGGCCTGTCACAAAGTCGCTTACCGTTTCCGGCAGGCCGATCGTCGACAGAACGAGGTTCAGGAAGAAGGCGGCCACAATGATCAGCATGATCATCGCTGTCGTCTGCATCGCGCCTTCAACAGATTGTTTGATGATCTCGAAGGTCAACCGTCGGTTCCCCGCCGCCAGGATGATCGAGCAGAGCACGCCCAGCGCCGCCGACTCCGTAGGCGTGGCAAAGCCAGCATATATTGATCCGATCACTATTATGAAGATCAGCGCTGGAGGGATCAGGTCAGGTAGGCTGCGCCAACGATCGGTCCAGGAAAAGGTGTGACGCTGTCCGCCAAACTCGGGGCGCAAGGCGCAAGCTATAAGCACTGTCCCTAAAAAGAGGACGGCAAGGACCAAGCCCGGAAGGATTCCGGCAAGATAGAGCTCTGGGATCGAAGTGTCGGTGAGTGCGCCGTAGATTATGATGTTGATCGAAGGCGGGATCAGAATGCCGAGCGTTCCGCCCGATGCAAGCGTTCCGAGGAAAAGGCGACGATTGTAGCGATTTCTTTTCATCTGCGGGATGGCCACGGTGCCGATGGTTGCGGCTGTGGCGACGGTCGAGCCGGAGATTGCGGCGAATGATGCGCAGGCGCCGATGTTGGAGTGCATAAGCCCTCCGGGCAGCCAGGAAAGCCAGGTCGAAACGGCACGGTAGACCTTGTCGGCGATTCCTGCCCGCAGGAGAATTTCGCCCATCAGCACGAAGAGCGGGATCGCCACCAACAGGAACTCGGTCGAAGCGGACCATGCGATGTCGCCCATCGCCCGATGTAGAGGCATGGGTGAGAAGATGCCATCGAGGATTAGTGCAAGAAGGCCCAGAGCCGCAGCCACCGGGATGGACAAGCCAATCAGAATGAACAACAGGATCAGCGAGAATTGGAGCATTATCGAGACTCCGTCGGCGGGGCGGCGGACGGCTCAATCTCGTCGGCGATCTCGTCACTGACGGTACGGCTACCGACAAGCATCTGCACTGTCTCGAATTCGCGCCGCACCAGCATGGCTAGGCTCAGAACGAACATCAGCGCGCCGACGGCTGCAAACAGCACGAGCCCGCCGAGCCACAAAGTCTGTGGAATCCAAAGCGGAACACCCAGTGTCGTGTTAGACGTCGCGCGCAGTTCGATCGAGTCAAGAAGCACTCTGGCACCGAAGTAGGCCAGCAATGTTCCATACGTTGCTAGGCACAGTACGCTGAGGCAGTCAAGGTAAGCTCGTGCCCGCGTGCCCAACCAGGTATGGAATGCGTCAACGCGCACATGCGCGCGCCGAAGCAGGGCGAAGCCAAACGCCCAGCTGGAACTGATTGCAAGTGCGTATCCTGACAGCTCGTCGGCACCGCCTGTCGAGATGCCGGCGAACTTCCGGAGCAGGACCTCGATGCCAATCAGCAGTGCCACGGCGACAATCATGAGGCCACTGGCCCACACGGCAATGCAGACCAGTGTCCTGCTGACCGCCAGAAGCCTCAACTGAACCGACGTCACCGCGAGATCAGTTGGTCGGCGCGCTCAGGCCGACGACTTGGCCGGCTGTCTTGTTCCAACGTTCGGCGCAGTCGGCACCACAACGCTCGGCCCAGCGCGGGACGACGACATTCGCCATGATCTCGCGGATCTTGTCGTAGTCGCTGTCCTGAACCGGGATTAAGGTCATTGAAGCGACATTGCCGTCAATGCAGGCGCCCCCGGTGTTGCAGGAAATGCCGTCATTCGTTTCGGACCGTCCGGATTCCCAGGCCGAATCCTCCCACGCGTCTATCTCGGTCTCCAGGAACGCTTGAACGTTCGCATCAAGACCGTTCCAGAAATCGCCGTTCGCTGCGACGAATGTGATCGCCCAGCTGATCGGCAACGGATAGAGATGCGTTGTGGTCTGATGCCATTTGGCGAGATTGCCGCTGAGTGCTCCGGTGATCGCGCAGTCCACGACACCCTTTTCCAGCGCAGGTACGACTTCACCGAACGCCATGCCGACGGGGATGCCGCCCAGCGCCTCGATCATGTCGCCTTGAGACCTGCCTGACGCACGCACCTTCAGTCCGTCGAAGTCTTCAATGCTGGCTATGGGCTGACGGCAATACGCGATCTGGGCATGGTACGGGATAATGGCGAGAAGCTTCACACCGTAGCGCTCCCCGAACACCTCGGCGAGAACGGGCTTGTAGGCGTCCGAAATCCTGTGTGCGTCATCGATGTTGCGGGTGATTCCGGCCAGATCAATGGCTTCCGCTTCAGGGACCTCGCCGCCGACATAGGAGAGGAGCGTCGCGCTCATATCCAGCACGCCGTTGCGCAGCAGCCTGAGTATCTCACCGCCCTTCAAGCCCATTTCGGTGAACGGTTGGACTTTCACTGTGATCGCTCCACCGGAACGTTCGGGAACGGTCTCTTCCCAGAAGGGACGCTCGACCTTGTTGAACAGCGAAAGTGTCCCCCAAGTCCCGACATAGTCGAATTTCGTCGCCGGAAGGTCGGATGCCAGCGCCGCACCAGCAATGCCGGTGGCAAGAATGACAGCCGAGACCGCAGACGCAGTTTTCTGATTTGTCTTCATTTTGCTTTCCTCTCTTGGGCCAATGCCTAGTGGCCAGGCCAACATGGGTTTGCGAAGAGAAAAGAAGTATACGCCCTAATTCGCGTAAGTCAAATTTGACGCACTGTATCGCTTATCTCTCGTTCAATCTGACCTCTTGCTTGGGAATGTCGGTGATGAGCATGGCACCTGGCCGGTGCGTAATTGCGATTGGCAGCCGCGCAGATCCGAGAGCGACCTGTGCGGTCACTCCGGACGCCCAGAGGGCCGTGATCTCGTCGCCATGAACTTTTTTAGGGTCGCCCCAGTCGGGTCCGCTCAGGTCGCTTATTCCGGTCTTTCCGGAGTGGCCCACATGAAACGGCGGACCGTGCTCGAATGGGTATTTTCGGGACAACTCAGTGACGGCGCCCACATGTTCCCTTGGGATCAGCCGCATGCGGACGACAAGCATGGTCGAGAATTCATTCTCCGGCTCCGTCTCGACCCAGAGCGAAGGCCACCAGATAGTCGGCCCAATGCTTCGAGATGTCCTATGGGTAGTCGGTCAACCGACCATCTCGATATTCATTGTTTCGCGGGACGTCGTTGCGGATGTCGATATCAGATCCGAGTCTTTTCTGGAGCGGGCACCGGTTTCACCAACATAGACACGCGGACGGGGCATAGCGCCATTCAGGCAATAGACATGGAATGGGTCGGCACAGGCCTCCGGGACAATAGCCACATTTGCCTGGAGCAGGTCCAGGGAAAGGCCAGCCCAGTTGCTGGAACGTTCGCCGTTCCGAGCGCGATCACGGAAATCCTTGACTGTATCGCCAGTCATATTGAGCTCCACGTCGCCCTACCGAAAATGTTTGGGCTTGCCTTATGCACTTGTCCGGAGCATCGGATATGTTAATTGATTATTCAGTATACATCGTAATTTTGGGCGAGCTAGGTCGTCGCACAAAAACTGTAGCTGATGCTGACCGATGGGAGAACAAAATATGTTGGCCCAACTGCACATTTGCGGGAGGCGTCGGTCGATTTGGCATCACGTAGGAGGGTGGGGTCTTGGATTCTGAAGCTAAAGATCTAACCGCGTGCCTGTCGGGGGAGCGTTTGGATCTGTGTTGCGCAATCGCCGCGTTTCCGGAAGCGTATGTCGCCGTGGACGACATGAAGTTTGGTCGCCGATCTGCTGGGGCCGGATTTCTGGAGGCGCTGTGTCGTTATGTTGACAAGGACGGTTATGCGTTGGCGGTCGCATCGGAGGCCGATCTCCATCCAATCCATTTTGCAATGGCGCAGTTCCGCGATTCGTTGCCGACCGCCAATACTGTCGCGCTGTCCGATCAGACCGCGCTGGCGAGATTTGGAACGCTTTATTCGCCCGGCCCGATACTGACTAATCATGCTTGGGCCCGACGTACCCGATCCGACGACGCTTATTCCATTGTTGGTGTCAATCACACAGTTGCAACCCTGCAGGCGACCCCGTCGTTGTGCCGTTATCTATTGGATCCACTCCAGCCCTGGGACGCCCTAATCTGCACCTCGCAATCGGTGAAGTCCGCTATCGAGACATTGTTCGAGAGCTATCTGAGCTATCTGAATTCCCGCGGCATTCGAGCGCCTCGTCCTCCCGTGCAGCTTCCCGTAATTCCGCTTGGCGTGCACTGCGATCATTTTGACGCGACCGATGAACGACAGGCTGCTGCCAGGTCTTTTCGCAAGGCGCGCGGTATCGGCGAAGATGATGTTGTATTGCTCTCTCTCGGGCGCATCGATCCGGCAACCAAGGCACATCCTGTTCCGCTGTTTTTGTCAGTCGAGCGGGCGCAGCGTGAGATGGTGGGTGACCCGAAGCTCCATCTTGCCATGGTCGGCACGTTCTTGCCGGCCAAAGCTGCCGAACAGGAAATCGTGGCCGCAGCCCGCAGATACGCGCCCTCGGTTGACGTGCATTGGGTCGATGGAAAGGACGCCGTCCTTTGCCAGGCCAGCTGGCAGACGGCAGACATATTCCTGTCCCTTTCGGACAACATCCAAGAGAGTTTTGGATTGACCCCCATCGAAGCGATGGCGGCTTCTTTGCCAAGTATCGTCAGCGACTGGAACGGCTACAAAGAAACGGTGGTTCACGGAGAGACAGGGCTGCGAATTCCTACCGGCTTTCCCGATGCATCGTTCGGTCTCGGCGCTGAACTGAGCAACCGGTATTGTGGCAACCAGATTTCAGAAGCTGGCTACCTTCACGGTGTTGCGCAACTGACCTATGTTGACGTCCGCAAGTGTGGCGCGGCGATCGTTGCGTTGGCCCGAAATCATGCTTTGCGGCATGAGATGTCCCAAAAATGTCGGGCACGCGCGGTGCAGCAATATGCCTGGAAGGTAGTGTTGGCGCAATATCGGGAGGCGTTTGACGAATTGGCGGCCATTCGAAACTCGAAATCGAAACCTACTGTGAGGTCTGGACTGGCTGAAGCGCTTCGTCCAGATCATGGCGACCCGCTGAAGATGTTTGGAGGCTATCCGACCAGCACTTTGTCGTTGACCACCCGGCTGTCAATTACACGCAGCGACGCCCGTGAACTTCTGGACTCGCTCTTGCGTCAGCCAATGTGCGGCTATCCGCAGTGCACACGCGCCGATCCCGACGACTTGAAATACTTGGTCGATGTCCTCATGGGCGGCGAAGTCAACATACAAGACCTCAGTGAGCGATTTCCTAGGTTGAGCCGAGCCGAACTCTTGTCGGCATGCGTCTGGTTGATGAAGTATGATGTTGTCGAGGCCATGCCGGTTTCAGATGACCCCGAAGCCGACGCCATCTCGTTTGAAGATTTTCCTTGGCCGTCTGCATGATCAAGCGTTTCGCGTTTCGACAACACTGAAGCGACGATGCACTTACAACGTGCGATACTTGTCGCGGAACCCGAATGCCGCTGCGTCCTCGCACCAAACCGACAGGCAGCAATCCATGTGCGGCAAATTGAAGAGGACAGGTCGGAAAGACGCCTTCCTTCCGAAGCTCGTCCAATCCGCTGCAAGCATGGCGATGGCTGTTGAACCCGCCAGGGTCCCGTCACGACAATCCTGTTTCGGGCAATTCCCTGTCGATCCGACTTGAGGAAAACTCAAGATTTTCCACGCAATTCAATTGTGAAACATTTCGGCTCCTTGGGTCTGAGTTCCGACATAATGCCGGATCCACTTTCGTTTTCTGGTCATTCCGTGACGTGGACGCTGACTGGATGGAAAAACTCGCCATAAGACAGCTGTTTTGCAGGTCTTGGTTGAATTAAATGGCAGATTTGCCCAGGCGTGGCCTCCCATTAAAAATCAATATGGAGGATGCGTAACAGAATTCATTGGAGCAGATGCTGCGAAGGAAGGCAACAATTGGCTGCCACTTGCCAGAACTCAATTGATCATGAGATCGAATTATGGCATATAAAACGATGATGTGCTCGACTTTCTCTTGTCCCAGAAGACCGGCTAGGCTATTTTCACATAAGAGGCGAGATCCTAATGGCGATAAGTTGTAACATGATACCAGCATTTAGGGATCGTCTTGAATAAGGAGAAATATCATGGCTGTGCAATATGATGTGATTGTCATTGGTGGAGGGACAATTGGCCTTTCTGCGGCCTATCACGCATCCTGCCGGAGGGATTCTCAAGGGAAGAACTATAGCGTAGCTCTGGTGGACCAGTATGATGTAGACAATGACAATAACAGTTCGAAGGGCTACGAACGGATGTACCGTGTCTTGTATGCCCCGGGGCAAAGGGCTCGTCTCGTCGAATCCGCATATGCTATGTGGCACGAAATGGAAGCGTATACAGGAAACCAGATCCTGGCTGAGCATCCGATGCTGTTTTTCGGATTTCCAAACTCGGCGACCTTCGAGGGCAGTTTGCAGGCTATCGCTGACACAATGGATACGCTTGGCATCCCATATGATAGACTGAATTCGCCTTCCGAGATCAATAACGCGTTTCCGATGTTCAATCCAAATGGCATGCCGTCCAACTATGTCGGTCTTCGGCAAAATATGGGTGCTACGATCCTCGTTCAACCCTCTTTCAAGGCATTCGAAGGACTGGCACGAGACAACGGAGTGAAATTCATCACAAGTACCAAAGCCACCACCATAGATTTGGGAGCCGAAGGCCCTCCATACCTGGTGACCCTTGCTGATGGAAGCCAGATTGAGGCGAAGTTTCTCATTCTTGCTCCAGGAATTTGGCTGAATGATACTCTGAAATACTTCGGACTTCAGGCTGCGAACAGTTGGTCGATCTGGACGATGACTCTCGGATACTACAATACGGCTCCGATGTACCGAAACACGCTGCCAGTTTGGTACGAGTTCGGAAGTGCGGAGAATGGTCTCTACTATGGCTTTCAGCCGACAGGCCAGGGGCCGAAAAACGCAATGTCGGAGTACCCTTATGCGGTGAAAATTTCCGCGGACTTTACGTACAACAAGACAAATAACGTAGCTACGGCGATAACGACTCCGCCGAGTCAGGATATTCTCAACGCGATTACGAATCGGCTGGGTTCGCTATTCCAGCAGGAAACATTGAGTTCTAACAACGCTTTGTCTGGATCGGAGGATGCGTGCAATTACTCAATGAATGGGGATGGTGACATGGTTCTTGGCAGGATCCCGAAGGGTCCGGGTAGTACAAGTTATTGGGACAGTGCTTCTCTGTTTTGCATGGCGTCTGGTCGGGGGTTTAAGTTTACACCGCTGTGGGGGCGCGTTCTCACCGACTTGGCAATTGACGGAGAGACAAGCTACCAGAACGATATCGAGCCATTCAGCCCGTCGCGGGCAGGCGTGTTCCAAAACGCATGAAGTCGCTTGGATGACCGTGCCTTGATTGCCTCGGCACGGTCGTGCGCAGTCCGCCGATGGAAATGGTGATTCGTCGATATTTCTTCGGCCTTTGGCGAGTTAGAAGTCAGTAGACTGCTAAACTAGGAATCGGTTTGCCGTCCAAGATTCGTAGCCAGTAACACCGTGCCATCTCTCTGACGCCGCGAGATGAGCAACTAGATTTCCGTTGAATGCTGTGTCTGACAACAGGACAACGTCCGTGTTTTGCCATAGGTGGGCATTTTGCAAAATGTCTTGTGCCGAGGGCTGATCTAAGTCACGTTTCTCGGCCTCCGCTTCGGTGCCCAACCCAAGATAGAGCCGAATGGCATCCGACCAAAGGGCGGGACCGGTGTGGTAGTGGACGTAGTGTGGCCGGCGAGTGTCTATCCCGCGTTCTGCGCGTGCTATCAGGAGATTGATAGTTGTTTCAAGAACCGGATGCTCAGGGACAGACGCGAATGCCCACTGGCAAAAGTGGACTCCTGATTTGTTTTCTACACCTAGGAGCAGTCCTTTCGGCCTGCTGCACCACATCTCGATCGGACACCGGCAGACGGTATCGAGATCGGCATAGACACCGCCGTACTTGTGCAGCACGGCATATCTCCAGAAATCAGCTTGCATTACGCCAAGCGGCAATGATCGAAGAAGCTGCCCGGCTTTGGCGCCTAAATAGTCGGTCACAAAATGCGCGATTTCCGCATCGTCCTGAAACTTGACGGTCCAGTCCGAATTCATGCGGGCCCAGCTTTTGACGCAAGGCCTTGCGACCAGCGGAATTTCATGGGTGCTGTATGTCTGCCAAATGGTCTTTGGAAACATGCTTGTGGCCTTCGCCTCCAATTCTCGACGTGACACTGTCATTCAAGTCCCGCGAACGCGCCTGATTCTGCGCGGCATTGATGAGTCGTAATCTCTCTCTCGCGGCTCGAGGTCGTGGTTTCCGCCAAGGACGCTTCTAGGATGTTCCATCGGGGCAATTCTTGCATGCTGAATCCAACCCATTGAAATGGCGCCTTATCCTTGCGAATAGTCCAGGAATGCCATCTACTCAATGCACTCACCGCTATTAGGCACAATGGCCGATGGCGGACCATCAATGGCTAAAGCGGCTTCGTGACAGTTGCCATTGAAGACCGCAAGATCAAGAAAAGGGTCGAGGGCGTCATAAGCACCCTGATCGAACCCATATGAGACCCGCACCAGAATGTCGAGCACGGTCCGAAAGTAGGAAGAGCCGCTTGATTGCTTTCGTGAGATATAGAACTTCCAGAAAGTTGTCATTTGATTTCAAATGACAACCTGCCGCGGTCGCGGCAGGACAATAGTGGAACTACGAGATTGTACGGGTCGGATCGGGGTGATGGCGCAACATCCGCCAGGACTCATAACCGGGTAGATCAAGCCATCGTTTCGACGCGAAGAGATGGCTGACGGCACTGCAGCACAGTACGTGCCAAGGGTGAATTAGCATATTTCGCCGAGCCCAAAGTTCACGGTCTAACTGAATCTGCTCCGCTTGCGACATCGCGATTTCTGGTCCACCTTCGAAGGCCAGATACTGCTTGATAGCGTCAGTCCAGAGCTTTGGTCCGGTAAGGTGATGGACCGCCCCTCTCGAGCGGTAGTCGGGATTCAGATGTACGCGGTCGACAATGAGATCAAGCGCGATGCGAAGCACAGGATGGTTCGGCGGAGCAGCGATGGTCCACTGGCAGAAAAACTCCCGAGTATCCTCGACTCCAACGACAAGCGTCGTACCGTCGCCTGTCCAGTTCTCGGGCCGGTCGTTTGCAACCGTATCGATGTCACTGTAGATTCCGCCTTCCTTAAGTAGAACGAAATAACGCCAGAAATCGGCCTTCATCACGCCTAATGGCAGGTTTGAAAATGCCGCATACTCATCTGTCGAGCCTCGCATGCGGACATATGCGTCAATCTCGCGATCATTCAGAAGCCGATATTCCCATCCTTGACTGAGGCGCTTCCAAGATCGGGTGCAGGATACCGCCGACAGGGGCAGTTCAGTAGTCTTGTAAGTCTGCCAAATTTTTTTGGGTATTCGCGCTGTCATGATTGCTAACGCAAGGCTCAAAAGTCACTTTTCGGGCATAACGCAAAATTTATGCTAGCGCATTGCGCAAGATCTATCAAGTGCATTCGCAAATCAGACAGCAATTCCCGGTAGCCTGATCGTCCGCCTGCCAATGGCGGTTCCGAGCGGACGACATGGCAGTACCGTTTCCGGCGCGCACGACTGATGGCCGGGCAGCTGCCCGGGTTCTGAACATTCGGCGAAGGGCGGGATCGGCG
>JAJEAY010000131.1 GCA_022824145.1 Rhodobacter sp.
CGCCGATCCCGCCCTTCGCCGAATGTTCAGAACCCGGGCAGCTGCCCGGCCATCAGTCGTGCGCGCCGGAAACGGTACTGCCATGTCGTCCGCTCGGAACCGCCATTGGCAGGCGGACGATCAGGCTACCGGGAATTGCTGACCTTTTCCTTCAGAGAATTGAATTGAACGCCGTTTGCGGCTATGCTCTTCGGTTTATGGAATTTGATTGTCTGAATCTCCGCATTTTCTGGTGACATATTGTGAACAGTTCATGCGAATTCGAGAGCACAGCGTCTATCTTCCATTCGATACACTATAAGAACTTCGTTTTCATCGCCTTGACGCTTCGAGGCGGGAAGAAATTGTCATGCCGTTCCTCAAACGACTGTGCGAGGGCCGCAAACTGGCAGTTTGGGGCCGAGGGCGGCCGTAACAGCCTCATGTTGTTGTCTCCTTCAATTTGCCTCCAAATAAGGTGGTTTGAGTTCCTCTCTTGTTACGCTTAGCCGTTGCGTCCTGACTCCCAGTGAGACGAGAATCGGTGTCCGGGCCTGCAGGTCTTGGAAGCTCGACTTGTCGTCCATGCCGCGCCAGCTGGCCAGGATCAGAGATTGCGCCACGGCCCCGCCAAGGTTGGTGCCTGGACCGGTGACTATAAAGATGTCGGGCGCGAACTCCCGTGCGGCGATGGTGATCGCGCGCGTGAAGTCGTAGCTCTGGGTGACCTGATGGCCAAGCGTGTAGTCTCGAAGGCTCCTCGCGTCGCTTGATCCCGGCCACGAAATTTCACCGCGCCCGTCGATGAGCGGCAGTAGAGGTTGGCCGAAGCACTCTACACCTATGAGCGCACGGCCCCGCTCGGCGACCTGAACCTGCAGCTCAGTATGGAACGCGGCATGATTTTCCATGCGCATGGGAAACCGTTCCTGAGCCTGCGGGACGGCGCTCTCGAATGACTTGAGGCCTGCCTCGTTGCCTGCCAGAACAAGCATTCCACCGAGGTCAATGGACAGCGCCAGTGTATGGTCAGGCTGCGCATTGATTTCGGTAACCTGGGCCAGCAGCTCGGTCTTCCGCGCAGGATCTGGTCGCCAATCGGTGCCCATGAACGGGTAGATCAACTGACCGCCGATCAGCGCCTCCTGCATCAGTGCACCCATGGTGTTGGCCAACTGGAATCCCGCCAAGGGTGTCATCGCTCCCGCGCATGACAGCGCCGAATACCAGCCCATTGAGTTTCCGGTGACGGCCACGATCTCGACCTTCGTTCGGTCGATGGACAGAAAGTCGCCCAGCGTGGCTGCGCAAATCAGCGCCGAAGCGTTGTCGCCGCGCCCGAACTTGGCAGCCGAGTACCGTGTAGCTCCGTCAAGCGCAGTTACCGATTCCTGTCCCACGGCGATCCGCGCAGCGTCAAAATCGGCCAACAGGAGCGGGTCAGGGAAGTTTTGGCGCAGGTACCCAAGTTCGGTCTTGTTGTACGTGCCGCGCCCGGGGCAAACTAACACTGCGGTCTTCATGTTTCGGGCCCGACCAGAGCCCGGGCGGCTGATGCGATTCTATCGGTCGAAGGCATCGTTGCAGCATAGGCGGGGCCGGTTGCGATGAAGCTGTCCTCGGCTGCCAGACGTGCCAACCGCAAATCGGAACGCTCGGTAAGTTGTGCCATCAGGGACTCGGACACACCACCGGTGGACCGAGTTTCGTCGACGATCAAGGCATGCGTCGAGCCGTGAAGCGCCGCGAGGAGCGCGTCCAAGGGCAAAGGTGCAAGCCAGCGCAGGTCGATTACGCGGGCTTCGATTCCTTCGACGGCCAGCGCCGCCTGCGCCTGTCGCGACAGAAAGTGGCCGTTGCCGAAGCTGACAAGCGCCAGTGGCCCTTCGCCAGTCACCTCGACCTCACCCAGTGCAATCCGCTGGTCGGGCGCAGGATAGCGCCACATCCAGAGCCCGTCACCGGACTCGTGAAGGTCACGCATCGAATAGAGGGCAATCGGTTCGAGAAAGACGACAACGCGCTGTTCCTCCCTTGCCAAACGCACGCATTCACGCAGCATCTGCGCAGCGTCGGCGCCGTGGGACGGACAAGCCAGGATCAGGCCAGGAATGTCACGCAGCACGGCGACCGAATTGTCGTTGTGAAAATGGCCACCAAACCCCTTCTGGTAGCCCAGTCCGGCGATGCGCACCACCATTGGGTTGGAGAACTGTCCATTGGAAAAGAACGGCAGGGTTGCGGCCTCGCCTCTCAGCTGGTCTTCGGCATTGTGCAGATAGGCCAAGAACTGGATTTCAGGTATCGGCAGGAAGCCGTTATGGGCCATGCCGATGCCGAGACCGAGGATCGATTGCTCGTCCAGCAGTGTATCGATGGCGCGATCCGACCCGAACCGCTGGCACAGCTTCTGCGTAACGCCATAGACACCGCCCTTGACACCGATATCCTCGCCCATCAGCACGATCTCGGGATATTCCAGCATCAAGTCTGTCAGTGCCCAGTTGATGATCCGCGACATGATCTGCGGCCGGTCCATAGCCATGAAGTCTTCGCCGAATGCCGCTGCGCGCGCTTTGGGCGCGGGACCGTCGGAGGATTGGCAGGTGCGCGGAGGTGGTATGAGAGATGCGGCCACCTCGGCGGCGGACTTCAGGTGCGGGCGGGTCGCAGCCTCTTCGGCGACCCGGCAGACGCGGGCGCAGGTATCGGTGTAGATGTTCAGTGCGTCGCCGGGGGTAAGAACGCCGGCCTCGCTCAAGAGCCGCACCGAATGCAGAAGCGGATCCTGCGCTTCCTCGGCTTCCACCTCGGCACGCGCGAGATATGTTGTGGGCACATCTGCACCGGCATGGCCGTACAGGCGGACGGTGCGCATATGAAGGAATGCCGGCTTTTGGCGGGTACGCACGAACTCGGCTGCCTGTTGCGCGACACTGTACGTGTCATAGATGTCGAGCCCGTTGCAGGAATAATACGCGAGCCCCGGCCTGCTGGCGAAATTCGCGGCGATCCAGCCTTTCGGTGTCTTGACCGAGATGCCGATCCCGTTGTCCTCGCAAACAAAGAGGAGCGGCAACGGCACCGACTGGAATGCGGTCCAGGCCGCGGCGTTGAATGCGCCTTGCGCCGTTGAATGATTGGACGAGGCATCGCCAAAAGAACAGACCACAAGCCCGTCGTCGGCGAGGACTTGGTGCTCCGGTCGGTGGCGGCGTGCGGCTCCGATGGAATAGGCCACACCAACCGCTTTTGGCAGATGCGAAGCGATGGTGGAGGTTTGCGGCGGAATCATCAGTTCGCGTGATCCCAAGACCTTGTGGCGTCCGCCAGAGATCGGGTCCTCGGACGAGCAGGCGAAGCTAAGCGCCATGTCCCACGTGATGAACTGACCGGGAATCTGACCGGCGCGGGCGATCTGAAAGGCAGCGTCGCGATAATGCAGAAACGCCATGTCGGTGGGCTGCAAAGCTGCGGCTACGGCTGCCATGCCCTCGTGCCCGGACGAGCCAATGGTGTAGTATCCCTTGCCGGCCTTCTGCATGGCGCGCGATTGCCTGTCGAGTGCACGGCTGATGCAACCCGCGCGGTAGAGCGCAACAGCCGTGGCTGGGGCCAGCGATCCGGTTGGCGGGCATCCAGCCGGTAAATCACGCGCCACGACGCGAGCAAGAAACGCCTCGTGAACGATGTCCGCGCGATCCATATTCCAACCCTAGGTGAACGCTTGAAACCCGGTTTGCGCACGACCCAGGATGAGCGCATGCACGTCATGGGTGCCTTCATAGGTGTTCACCGTTTCCAGGTTTTGGGCATGGCGCATCACATGGTAGTCCGCCATGATCCCGTTTCCGCCATGCATATCGCGAGCTTGGCGTGCAATCTCCAGTGCCTTGCCGCAATTGTTGCGCTTGATGAGGCTGATCGCCTCGGGAGCCGCAGTGCCCTCGTCGAGCATCCGTCCTACCCGCAGCGCGGCCTGAAGACCGAGCGCGATCTCGGTCTGCATGTCGGCGAGCTTCTTCTGAAAGAGCTGTGTCTGCGCAAGGGGTCGGCCGAATTGCGTGCGTTCCAGCCCGTAGGCGCGAGAACGGTGCCAGCAATCCTCGGCCGCGCCCATCGCACCCCAAGCGATGCCGTAGCGCGCCCGATTCAGACAGCCGAAGGGGCCTATCAGTCCCTCGACTCCGGGCAAAAGGGCGTCAGTGGCCACCTCGACACTGTCCATCATGATCTCGCCAGTCACCGAGGCGCGCAAAGAGAGCTTGCCGTCAATTTTGGTTGTCGAAAGACCAGGCATTCCCCTGTCGAGCACAAACCCCCTGATCTTGTCACCATGGGCTTCCGACTTGGCCCAAACGACGAAAACATCGGCTATGGGACTGTTGGAAATCCACGTCTTCGAACCGTTCAAAACGTATCCGTCGCTGGTCTTCTTCGCAGTCGTCCTCATGCCAGCGGGGTCCGACCCCGCGTCTGCTTCAGTCAGGCCAAAGCAGCCAATCCAGTCGCCCGAGGCCAACTTAGGCAGGTACTTTTTGCGCTGGTGGTCGGAACCGTAGGCTTGGATGGGGTACATCACCAGCGAGGACTGCACCGACATCATCGAGCGATAGCCCGAATCCACTCGCTCGATTTCCCGCGCTACAAGACCATACGAAACGTACCCGGCACCTAGGCCGCCGTACCTCTCGGGGATTGTCACACCCAAGAGCCCCATATCCCCCATTTCGGCAAAGACTTCCGGGGCCACCGTTTCCAAGAGATAGGCATCCGTCACACGAGGCAGGAGCTTGTCGGACGCATAAGCGGCGGCACTGCCGGCCACCATGCGCTCGTCTTCATGCAACTGGTTCGGCAACTGGAATGGTTCGGTCCAATCGAAGGCAGCCAGCGACGGGCCGTGGCCGCTTGTGTCTGAGCAAAGGGGTGCGTTCATGTGCGTTTCTCACGTTTGGGCGGGTGCAATCTGACTACCGCCGGCAGTCTGCAGGTTGCCATGATACTGCGATTGCAATGCGACTTTCGAACCGGATAACCCGCGACACCAGCTGGCAATTTGTATCCCTGACTCGCAGACACTTTTCATGTTCATCACAAGTTTTCCGGTTCGTTCACCATTCTTGCCATAAAATCTGAATGTGTTTTATCAATACTCTCTCACGCATACTGGAGAAAAACTCACATGTTTGGTCCCCGCCGATTTCTGCCGTCTATCCCTTCGCTTCTCGCATTGGAGGCCGTGGACCGTCTGGGCAGCGCGACCGCTGCTGCGGAGGAACTTGCCCTGACCCACAGTGCGGTCAGTCGCCAAATCAAGGTCTTGGAAGGACAGGTAGGAGTTCGGATGGTGACCCGGGAAGGTGTCCGGCTGAAGTTGACCCCTGCCGCGCGGGACTACTGCCAAAAGGTTCGCGGAATCCTCGGCGACCTG
>JAJEAY010000008.1 GCA_022824145.1 Rhodobacter sp.
TTCGCGTTCCGCCAGTCCTCGCGCTCGCAAAGCTCACGTGCCAGGAAGGTCCGCGTGCAGTCCCCGGCCCCAAGCCGCGCCTTCAGCCAGTCAACCGTCTCGGTGCAGTAGTGTCGGATCCCGATTCTCATGCAGCCGGGACTACGGCGTCAGCTGCATCGAGTCAACAGTGTCCGGTTGAAAGGCGCCCATCCCGCTGGAACGATGCCCTTCGGCAGATGACCGATCGCGCGGCCCGGAACAGTCCCGGCTAGAATTTTCCGTTGATCCCGCCGCATCGCTGAACATTCGAACGGCCTTCAGCGTACCCGGCAAACAGGCTTGCCGCCAGTTGCAACGCCCTATGAGGACAGTGTTTCCTCTTCTTCCACAGGGAGTCATCTCTGCGCCATCTAGCCGAACCTCCGCAGGCAGCGGATTCGCGACCGCAAGCCGCTGGCAACTCGCCGTCCGCGGTTCTGCCGTGACCGAAACTCGTTGGGGCTTGCACACCGATTCTGGAAGACTATAAACCCGGCAATTTGCAAACGCCGGGGAACTGATGCCGAAACGGGAAGACATTCAGTCGATCATGATCATCGGCGCAGGTCCAATCATTATCGGCCAGGCATGTGAGTTCGACTATTCCGGCGCTCAGGCATGCAAGGCGCTGCGCGAGGAAGGCTACCGCGTCATCCTGGTCAACTCGAACCCAGCCACAATCATGACCGATCCTGGATTGGCGGACTCAACCTATATCGAGCCAATCACTCCGACTTTTGTCGCCCGAATCATTGAAAGGGAACGGCCTGACGCACTGCTTCCGACGATGGGTGGCCAGACTGGCCTGAACACATCGCTCGCCGTCGAGCAGATGCGCGTCGCGGAAGCGTTCCAGAACGACGACCTGACCAGACTGGCAACGGAATTCGGTCCGGATATTGCCGAAAAAGGTGTTCTTGAAGCGTTTGGAGTGGAAATGATTGGCGCGAAACGCGCCGCGATCGAAATGGCGGAAGACCGAAAGCTGTTTCGCGAGGCGATGGACCGAATTGGTCTGGAAAACCCCCGAGCGGCCATCGCCAACTCCATCGAGGAGGCGATGGACGCGATCAATTCCGTCGGATTGCCTGCGATCATACGCCCGGCATTCACCCTCGGCGGCACCGGCGGCGGCGTCGCCTACAACCGCGGCGATTACGAACGCATCTGCCGAGCCGGCCTCGCTGCGTCTCCGGTCAGCCAGATCCTGATCGATGAAAGCCTGCTTGGCTGGAAGGAATTCGAGATGGAGGTTGTCCGCGACAGGGCGGACAACGCAATCATCGTCTGCTCCATCGAGAACGTCGATCCGATGGGCGTGCATACCGGGGATTCGATAACCGTCGCTCCCGCCCTGACGCTTACCGACAAGGAATACCAGATGATGCGCAACGGCTCGATCGCTGTTCTGCGCGAGATCGGGGTGGAGACAGGCGGGTCGAACGTTCAGTGGGCTGTAAGTCCCGAAGACGGGCGCATGGTTGTCATCGAAATGAACCCGAGAGTCAGCCGCTCGTCCGCACTTGCGTCCAAAGCGACCGGCTTTCCAATCGCAAAGATCGCCGCAAAACTTGCCGTGGGCTACACGCTTGACGAGCTCGACAATGACATCACTAAGGTTACTCCCGCGAGCTTCGAGCCGACAATCGACTATGTCGTCACCAAAATCCCCCGATTCGCTTTCGAGAAGTTCCCGGGCGCGGAGCCGACGCTGACCACTGCGATGAAGTCGGTCGGCGAAGCCATGGCGGTCGGCCGCACGTTTCACGAATCGGTGCAGAAGGCGCTGGCTTCCCTGGAAACCGGACTGTCCGGCTTCGACGAGATCGAAGTGCCCGGTATTGGCGAGGATCCGGCTGCGATCATCAAATTCATTTCCGCTCAACACCCCGACCGGCTGCGCCGTATCGCCCAGGCCATGCGGGAAGGACTCGACGATTCCGAAATCCAGGCGGCGACTGAATACGATCCGTGGTTCCTCGCCCGCATTCGGGAGATTGTAAACGCGGAAGCCGATATCCGGACCAATGGGATGCCGGATGACGAGACCGGAATTCGCAGGCTGAAAATGCTGGGCTTCACCGATTCCCGCCTTGCCAAGCTCGCCGGCCGGACAGAGGCGGAGATTCGCGACCTGCGCATCGACAGGAATGTACAGGCGGTGTTCAAGCGGATCGACACCTGCGCCGCCGAGTTCGAGGCGCAGACCCCTTACATGTATTCGACATATGAAACCCCTGTCATGGGAGAGGTGGAATGCGAAGCCCGTCCCAGCGACGCGAAGAAGGTCGTTATCCTCGGCGGCGGACCGAACCGCATCGGACAGGGAATTGAATTCGACTACTGCTGCTGCCACGCCTGTTTCGCGCTTTCGGATGCCGGGTACGAAACCATCATGATCAACTGCAATCCGGAGACGGTCAGTACCGATTACGACACGTCCGACAGGCTTTATTTCGACCCCCTTACATTCGAGCATGTAATGGAGGTTCTCCGTACCGAGCGGGAAAACGGCACGCTGCACGGCGTCATCGTCCAGTTCGGTGGCCAGACACCTTTGAAACTGGCCAAAGCCTTGGACTCAGCCGGTGTTCCGATTCTCGGCACCACTCCCGATTCGATAGACTGGGCAGAGGATCGCGAGCGGTTCCAGGCGCTTGTCAGGGATCTTGGACTGCTGCAGCCGAACAATGCCATTGCGTCGACCGATTCCGAGGCCGTGGAGGCCGCCGTAAGGATCGGCTATCCGCTCGTGATACGTCCAAGCTACGTACTTGGCGGGCGCGCGATGGAAATCGTCCATGACCGTATCCAGCTTGAGCGTTACATTTCCGATGCCGTCATTGTCTCAGGTGACAGCCCAGTTCTTCTCGACAGCTATCTCAGGGGTGCTGTCGAGGTGGATGTGGACGCTCTTTCGGATGGCAGGGAGACCCATATCGCCGGAATAATGCAACATATCGAAGAAGCAGGTGTCCATTCCGGCGACAGCGCCTGCTGCCTTCCGCCCCACACGCTGCCAGCGGAGGCGGTCGCCGAAATCGAGCGCCAGACCGACGCGCTCGCCCGAGCGCTCGGAGTCGTGGGCCTGATGAACGCGCAGTTCGCGGTCAAGGACGGGCGTGTCTACCTGATCGAGGTCAATCCGCGGGCGTCCCGCACAGTGCCGTTCGTCGCCAAAGCGACTGATTCGGCGATCGCTTCGATCGCAGCACGCCTTATGGCAGGCGAATCACTGGGTGGATTTCCGAATCGGCCACCCTACCCTTCGGATGCGCTTCCAGGCGATTCGCTTCCTTTCGCGGACCCAATGACGCTCGCCGACCCGGCCATGCCGTGGTTCAGCGTAAAGGAAGCCGTCCTCCCATTCAGCCGGTTCCCCGGGGTGGACACAATCCTTGGGCCTGAGATGCGTTCCACCGGCGAGGTCATGGGCTGGGACCGTGACTTTCCCCGCGCGTTTCTGAAGTCGCAGCTCGGAGCGGGCACGATGCTTCCCACGCACGGCACCGTGTTTTTCTCCGTGAAAGACGACGACAAGACTCCGCAGTTATTGGAGACGGCACGCATACTTGTCGATCTGGGATTCTCGATCGCCGCCACACGTGGAACCGCAGCCTTTCTTTCGGGCGCTGGAATCCGGGCCACCCAGGTCATGAAGGCGTTCGAGGGCCGTCCAAACATCATAGACGCGATACAGGACGGTGAGATCGCGCTGGTAATGAACACAACGGAAGGTGCGCAGGCGGTGCTGGACAGCCGCTCGATGCGAAACGTAGCGCTCATGGGCAGTGTTCCCTATTACACGACGGCGGCTGCAATCCATGCCGCAGCGCTGGCGATGCAGGTCCAGAGCGCCGGGGACGTCGGCGTCAGGAGCCTTCAGGAATAGACCGGAATGGACATTGCGCTCATTGATCGTTCCGTCCAGAAGACAGCGGATCCCGAGGTGCCGGGAATACTGCCCTGCGGCTCCGCAATCCGACCGTGACAGCATCGTACATGATGCTATTCTTCGACCTGAAATGAATCTGGAGGGAAATCATGAAGATCATCTGGCTAGGCCACGGCTCATTCCGCATCGAAATTGAGAATCAGGTTCTACTGATCGACCCCTGGCTCACCGGAAATCCCGCACTCCCTGAGGACAGCCACGATGAAGCAGTCACCGGCGCCACGCATCTCGTTTTGACCCACACTCACTTTGATCATGTATGCGACATGCTTTCGCTCGCGCGCAGGCTGGAGGTTCCGGTGGTGGGTCAGTACGATCTTATGGGCTACTGGGAGGAACATGAAGACATCCAGACAGTCGGGTTCAACAAGGGTGGCACCGTCAGTCTGGGAGACGTCGCAGTGTCGATGGTTCCGGCCTCCCACAGTTCAACGTTCAGCACTGAAGAAGGACTCCGCACCGGCGGCTCGGAAGTCGGATACATGATTCGGGGAGAAGGACATACGATCTATGTCTCCGGTGACACGGACATCATGGCCGATATGCAATGGATGGGCGACTACTACCGTCCCGACATCGGAATCCTGAGCGCGGGCGGACATTTCACGATGGACATGAAGGCAGCGGCTTATGCGGCCAGAAAGTTCTTCAATTTCAACATTGTGATCCCCTGCCACTACAGAACCTTCCCGTTCCTTGAGCAATCGGCGGAAAAGCTGGTCAACGGTCTTCCCGGTGTGAACGTCATTGAGCCGGAGGTGATGCAGGCAGTCCCGATCTGAGCCACCGGTGGATACGTTCATACAGTTACCTCAATCAGAATGATGGACGCGGCAGGGAGTCAGGGGCTGGGCCGTCAGTCACGCGCAGAGTCAACGCTAAGCCGAGGCTGTCTTGGTTGGCTTCCGTCCATGCCGCAGCCTATCAAAAAAATCCTGGAGGAGATTCCTGGACTCTTCTGCAGCGATTCCGTCGTATATTTCGGGAACATGGTGGGTCTGCGGGTGCTGAAAGACGCGTGCGCCATGCAGAACTCCCCCGGACTTTGGATCGGCAGCTCCAAACAGGAGCCTTGCGATCCTGGCGTGGGAAATTGCGGCTGCGCACATCGCACAGGGTTCAATCGTAACGTAGAGCGCATGTCCCGGCAGCCGTTCCGACCCGGCAGCCGCGCAGGCATCGCGCAGCGCAAGGATTTCGGCATGGGCTGTAGGATCGCACAGTTCCCGCATTCGATTGCGAGCGGCAGCGACGACCCTCCCCTGCGGGTCCACCACCACCGCACCAACCGGCACCTCACCATGCGCCGCGGCAATCCGCGCCTCGGCGAGCGCTCTCTCCATCTGGCTACTGAAGCCGACCATGCTTTCCAAATGCACCCAGAGCGCGGCGCGCTCAAGGTGTTTTCTTCCGGGCTGTCCGCTAGCTGGTGCAAACCGTGACCGGCAGCACCGACGGCGGATCCCGCATCGCCAAGGTCATCTCACGCGCAGGAATCGCCAGCAGACGCGAGGCCGAACGCATGATCGCGGATGGACGGGTTGCGGTGAACGGGAAGAGAATCCTGTCGCCAGCGCTAAATGTGTCAGCGAAGGACAGAATCACAGTTGACGGCAAGCCCGCCAACACTGCCGAACCGTCACGGCTCTGGCTTTACCACAAGCCTCCCGGACTTGTTACAACAACCCGCGATGAGAAAGGCCGCAGGACTGTCTTTGATTCTCTCCCGGAGGACATGCCCCGCGTCATGCCCATCGGCCGGCTGGACCTCAGTTCGGAGGGCCTCTTGCTGCTTACGAACGATGGCGGCCTGAAGCGGCGCCTCGAGCTTCCGTCAACAGGTTGGCTTCGAAAGTACCGCGTTCGTGTCAATGGAAAGCCATCGGACGCAATGTTGGAGCCGCTACGGAAGGGGCTGAATATCGACGGAGAGCGATTCCAGCCGATGCAGGTCGCCATTGACAGACAGCAGGGAGCGAACGCTTGGCTCACGGTTGGTCTGCGTGAGGGGCGGAACCGGGAAATCCGACGCGCGATGGAGACAGCAGGTCTTTCCGTAAGCCGCCTGATCCGGCTGAGCTATGGTCCGTTTCAGCTAGGAACTCTCAAACGCGGCGAAGTACGGGAAGTGAAGCAGCGGGTGCTTCGTGACCAGTTGGGGCTGTCCAGAAGCTCTCCGAATGCATCGGGCAGATCTGCCCGGCAACGGTAAACAACACTGTTCCCGTCCGGACGCCGTTCGGCTCCTTTCCTTGAACGGTCCGTGTGCAAGTTGGAACTCCACAAACGAATGGCAGTCAGTTGGCCACCGGTGGCGTTTTCGCCCTCTTGCCGCTCAATCCTGTTCCTGTATGTCCACCAACCACAGCATCCTGAATGACGGACGCCAAACAAATGTCAGAACTGATTTCACTGGAAAACCTCGGAAACCTGATCATGCTGTGCTTCCTGCAGGCTGTGCTCGGGTTCGATAACCTGCTTTACATTTCAATCCAGTCGCAGAGGGCACCCCAAGAGAAACAGAAATCCGTGCGGTTCTGGGGCATCATAATCGCCGTGGCGCTGCGTATCGTGCTTCTGTTCGCCATGATCCGGCTCATTGACGCATTGTCCGAGCCGTTCTTTGTCATGGAGTGGACCGGCTATCTCGAAGGCGGCGTGAATTTCGCGACCATCGTATTCGTCCTGGGTGGTGTTTTCATCATGTATACTGCGGTCACGGAAATCGCCCACATGCTGTCATCCAACCATCTGGGCGGGAACCATAGCCAGGGGCACCGCATGTCAGCTGCTCGCGTCGTCACTCTTATAGTAATGATGAACCTGATCTTCAGCTTCGACTCGATCCTTTCCGCACTGGCCATCACCGATGTCTTTCCCGTGCTGGCCTTCGCGATATTCCTTTCCGGGGCTGCGATGCTGATACTCGCCGATGGTGTCACGGAATTTCTGGAACGGAACCGCATGTACGAAGTGCTCGGGCTTTTCATTCTGCTGATCGTCGGCGTTGTATTGCTTGGAGAGGCTGGCCCGGCGGCAGCGCACGCCATGCACGATACCGGCCTCCAGATACGTATCCTTGGCTACGAACTTGTGCCCATGTCGAAGACCACGTTCTACTTCTCAGTGGTCGTGCTCGTTGCGGTTGAAGCCGTTCAGTCCCGTTATTCCCGAAAACTCTCCGCGAACCGCAGCAGTACAGCATAGAACAGTGCTGACGGATCCAGGAAACATTGAATGACCTCCGGAGAATCAGGAAATGGTTTGAACTGACCTCAGAGGCCGGTGGCTGGCAACCATCCAGAACGATTGGGCGGCTTGATGGAAGCCGCCTTCAAACCATGATGTCTGTTTAGCCAAACGAGTCTTCGACGCATAACGTCTTCGGTAATTTAAAGCGTTTACAATATATTGGCGCTGAAAGCTAAACTGGAACGAGAAGACCGGATGTGACGCACCGATCTATCCGATCTACTGTAGGCAACGAACCGATTACCGAGATCACGGCCCCAAATCACAGCTGGCTGGCGTATCGTTGCCTTTACCGCTAACGACTTACGCGACGACAATTTCAAGCTGCGAACCAAATGACCGAATCCGAGACGCTCTCCGGCCTTCTCAAACGCCGCCATTCCTGCCGGGCATTCCTGTCCGACCCAGTGCCCGACGAATTGGTCGAGCGTATCGTGACCACTGCTGGCAAAGCGCCGAGCTGGTGCAACGCGCAGCCCTGGGAGGCGGTCGTGACACGTCCGGCCGAAACCGATCGGCTCCGTATTGCCTTGTGCGAACATGTTCAATCCTTGCCGACGGCTGCTCCTGACATCGCGTTTCCTGAAAGATACAGCGGGAATCACCAAGAGCGTAGGCGCGTATGCGGCTGGGCGCTCTATGAAGCGGTGGGCATCGAAAAGGGAGACCGTGAAGCGTCGGCCAGGCAGATGTTCGAGAACTTCCGGTTTTTCGGCGCCCCCCATGTCGCACTGATCACAACCGAGGCCGAACTTGGCGCCTATGGCGCGATCGACTGCGGCGCCTTTGTGACGGTATTCACTCTGGCTGCGGAGGCCGCTGGGATCGCCTCGATTCCACAGGCGGCTTTGGCAGGCTACTCGGCGTTCCTGCGAAATTGGTTCCGGCTCACCAGCAACCGACAGGTCGTCTGCGGGATTTCATTCGGGTATGAGGATGTTGAGCACCCGGCCAACGCATTCCGGACGAATCGGGCACCCTTGAGCGAAGTCATCACTTGGGCAGGTTGAAGACTCACTGTAACCGGTAAATGTGATCGTACCGGAACAGCCTCACGCAGGGGCAGGTCGGATCAAGCCCGACGCCCAACGCCGTGCTTTAATCGCTTATCCGGTCGGAGACGTCGGCGCCGGAAGCGCCTGAAGCGAAGGCCAGAGGGCGCAGCGGGGAGGGAAAGATCCTCTTACCCGGTGCAGTGGAACTTTCGGAACGCGGCGAGCCGCGGCGCATCCGTCTGGAGAAGACAGGGAATTACGGCAGAAAGGAGCTTCGGGCTTTCATCGCCGGGACGGTGGAGCCAAGCGCGCCTGAAACGCGCCGTTCGCTGCCTGGACTCCGTACTCTTTTCCCGGAACGCACCCAAATGCCGGGCCGCCCGCTCTGCTGCCGCCGTTGCCGGAGCCGAGCCGAACCGACCGATTCAGCCGCCCGGCCATCGCCGCAACATCCAGTCGCACCTGAACAAAGGCAATAAGCCTTTTCCCAAACCAACCACCATTCATCGATAGAAGCCGTCTACTCATCGATTCCCTCCCGGACAGCACATGTCCGGGAGCCTTGACATGTTCCCGGATCCGTCATGCATGTCGTACAGCTAGGAGGTTCCCATGCTGTCGCTCCGCCTTTCGCCCGACATCGAAGCCCGTTTGGAGGCTCTTGCCAGGAAAACGGGCAGAACCAAGAGCTACTATGCCCGCGAGGCCATCCTCGAGAAGATCGAGGAGATGGAAGACACATATCTGGGCGGCAGGGTTCTGGAACGCGTCCGGAAGGGCGAGGAGGAGGTGCTGTCGGCCGAAGAGATGTGGCGTGGCCTGGACGATTGAGTATGCCAGAAGTGTCCGGGAATCCGTCCGCCGCCTCGACCGGCAGGTCCAGCGCCGCATCCGTGATTTCCTCAAACTCAGGTTGGCTGGCATGGAGGATCCCCGGCAGCTTGGTTCGCCGCTGCACGGTGGACGGCACCGCAGTTTCTGGCGGTACCGTGTCGGAGACTGCAGGATCGTCGCGGAGATCAACGAAAGGGACATCCGCATCCTGATCGTTCGAATTGCGCACCGCCGCCACGTCCATGATTCATGACGCCGGGATGGGATGGGCTGCCAGGCACAGCGTCCTGTGCAGCAGCTTCAGGAGGCTTAAACGGCCCTGGACCATCACATCAACCCTATGACGTGGCCGAAGATATTCAAACAGCGTATGACATGGCCGCGCGTCTTGAGAAGAGGCACCCTTCGCCAAGGCTGGCTGTTTCTGCTGCAGCGCGTCAAAGGCGCTTTCCCATGTAGATTTGCGAGAAGCCATGTTCGGTGCGGCGCATAGCCTCGCGGTTGCCGTTGCATGCAAGCGTACAGTAATCCTGAGTTCAGGCTTACAGCAGTCAAAGGAGAGTCTGATGAAGGTCGCCTTCTCCTTGATTTGCGGGCCTGTCACGGGTATTGGTGAAGCGACGGAACGCGCCGTCATTTCACGCCGGGCCGGGTCGAGACATGCAGCATCGCCATCTTGTCGACACGCAAGCCGCGGCGCGGTCGCCGACGGCGATCGACGACATCATCGACCGCGGGCTGTGGGCGGACTGGACGATGCTTCGCCAGTGGTGCGACGAACAGCCATCTCTGCTGGACGTCGTGGAACGCGTCTGCAGCATGCATGTCGGCGACTGCGGTGCGCAGCGTCATCATTTCTGGCTGGCCTATGCGCGGAAACTACGCCGTGCAGCACCCTGATTGGGAGAAAGTGATCGCTGCGGCCGCACGTCTGCAGCGGCGTTTTCCGGATGCCGTCCTCGTCGACGGAACGGCTGCCGGCGTTCACTCCGGACACCGTATCTCCCGAGATGCGGATCATGTGCTGACTGATCCCCGTCAACGGTTCGATGAAGTGCTCGCGGACCTGGAATCCGTGGCTGGCTGGAAAAACCCCCGTATCAGGCCGCCCGTTCAGCTCCTCGGTTCGCTTGACGGCATCGAGACCGGCACAAGGCAGCTCATGCGCAGTGCGCCTCTGGAGACGGTCGAAATATCATGCGAGGGAGGGAAGGTCGTCGTTCCATCCATGGCGGAGACACTGCGGATCAAGGCGGTCCTGATCCTGAAACGGAACGCCTTGCGGGACTATGTCGACTTCGCGGCGCTGGCGGCGAGCCTCGGAGATGACGGAGCGGCAACGGCGATGTCGTCGTTTGACGCGCTGTATCCCCAGGACAACGACCAGTCCGCAACGCAGCAGCTGCTGGCCCAGCTGGCCAATCCTCTTCCCGGAGACCTCGGACAGGAGGGAACGGCGATATTCCGCGGCCTGGCTGAGGATCTGCGGGAATGGAGCGACGTTCGTGACCGGTGCGAGGCCGTCGCGGTCGCGCTTTTTGACAGACTGTCAAGTTCCGGGCCGAGACCGGCAGGTCGGTCGGGCAAGACTGCGTCAGAAGGACCGGAAGGTTCGGATGAAGATACGCACCTGCCGAAGCCGTCTCCGATCGACGATCTGGCGGATCCCTTCAGGACGTGAATTCCGCAGCTGTCGATCCGTGCCCGATCCGCCGCACCTCCCGGGGCGGTTCGACAGGTCGCGGCTGGACTGTTCCGCAGTACAGGACAGGGCGGCTGCCGCCGAAGCCGGGCTTCGCGATCGGTTCCGGCGCCGTGGAATCCGCGAACAGAGTTCTCGTGACGGCACGTATGAAACGTTCCAGGCAAAGCTGGGGCCGCGACGGCGGCCAGGGCGTCCTGACCTTCCGTTCGCTTCTTAGGTTCGGACGGTTCGGCTGGGCATGGGCGGCCGTCGCGCCGCGCCTGAACCGCTACGGACGATGGAAACCGCCGCAATGCGCCAACGACAGCCAGCCCGTAGAGCGGGTCGCGCTCGCCGCATGATTCGCGAAGAACGTAAAAAATACAGAAAGCGAACCATACGGGAACCGCACTCGTCTGATGAAACAATGTTGATGGAACCTTTTACCGCTGGTATCCGAACCACCGCGGCAGTGAAGGGTCACGCAAGTCCGAACCAGCCTTGGAGCAACGAACCATGAGAGCGCTTCTGCAGCGGGTTACCCGTGCTTCGGTATCCGTTTCCGGCGAGACAGTGGGCGAAGTCGGGCCGGGCCTCCTGGCGCTTGTCTGCGCGATGCAGGGTGATACCGATACCGATGCGGACAGGCTCGCCTCCAAAGTCTCCAAGCTGCGAATATTCCGTGATGACGCCGGAAAGATGAACCGTTCCGTTCGCGATTCGGGCGGTGAGGTACTGGTCGTCAGCCAATTCACCTTGGCGGCGGATACCCGTCGCGGGAACCGGCCGGGTTTCTCCACCGCGGCACCCCCGACTGACGCCGAGCGACTCTACCACCGATTCGCGGAAGCGCTGCGCTCTGAAGGCATCGGAACCGAACAGGGAAGGTTTGGCGCGGAAATGGAAGTCACGCTTGTCAACGATGGTCCCGTCACCATCTGGCTCGATGGCTGATCTTCACAACGAGGCCGGACGGAAGTTTCCTCCGGCTCGGCGCTTTGCCTGGTGTGTCCGAAGGGCGAAAATTCGCAACCGGTTCGACTGGCCCGGTCAATTTGACCCCTGACCAGGCGCTGACGCGCCAGCTACAGGCGATTCTTCCTGCCGCGCCTGAGTCCTTCATTGCATTCGGGAGTCGGATGAACCGGTCTCAGTTCCAGCCCGAATCCATTCCTCCGGTATCTGTGGTGTCGCCGCGATCAACTCACGGGTATAGGCATGCCCGGGACTCTGCAGAACCTGCACGGTTGGACCTTCTTCCACGATGCGCCCTGAATGCATGACAAGCACCCTGTCAGTAATCGACTTCACGACTCCCAGGTCATGGCTGATGAACAGGTAGCTCAGCCGGAACCGTCCCTGCAGGTCAGTCAACAGATCCAGAATTCGTGCACGGATCGAAACATCCAGCGCAGAGACGGCTTCGTCCAGAATGACCAGCCTCGGGCGAATCACGATCGCCCGTGCGATCGCGATGCGCTGCCGCTGTCCACCGGAGAATTCATGGATGTACCGGTCCATGTCTTCGGCCATCAGTCCAACCGCCTCAAGCGCTTCGGCAACACGTGCGCTCCGCTCCGACGCGGAAACCGGCGCGAGGTGGAATGGCTCCGCTACAAGCCTCCCTACCTTGTGGCGCGGATTGAACGAACCGTAGGGATCCTGGAACACCACCTGAATTCTTGCTCTGGCCGCGTCTACCGGCAGCCCTTCGATCTGAATCGCGCCGCCCTGCATTCTGTCGAGTCCAAGAACGGCTCGGGCCAGAGTCGACTTTCCGCATCCCGATTCACCCACAAGCCCAACACTCTCGCCCTGATGTATGGTCAGTGACACACCGTCGACCGCTCTATGGCTTGGACGAACGCCGAGCAGTCTCCTGCGCTTCAATGGGTAGTCACGCACGACGTCCCGCGCCTGCAGTACCGGAGTGCCGATGACGTCAGCTCTCTGCGGAGGTTGATGCGAGGAGTCCTGCAGAAGCCTGCGGGTATACGGGTGGCTTCCCTGGCGAAACAGCGCTTCTGTCCGGTTCGCCTCGATCACGCGTCCCTTTCGCATAACTGCTACATGCGTCGCCATTCCAGCGACCACCGCAAGATCATGTGTGATCAGCCAAAGCGACATGCCTTCATCGGCCACCAGGCCACGCAGAAGTCTGAGAATCTGTGCCTGCGTCGTCACGTCCAGCGCGGTCGTCGGCTCGTCGGCGATCAGGAGCTTCGGCCGCAGCGCAACCGCCAGCGCAATGCAGACCCGTTGCCGCTGGCCTCCACTTAGCTCGTGCGGATAGCGATCAAGTCCGAACCGCTCCGGCGGAAGGCCGACGCGTGCAAGCCTTTCCTGAGCGACACGGCGGGCCTCGGACCGCGAGGCAACGCCATGTACCCGAAGTGTTTCCGCAACCTGGTCGCCGATGTTTTTGACAGGATTCAGCGCTGTCATCGGTTCCTGGAATATCATTCCGATC
Source organism: Rhodobacter sp. (assembly GCA_022824145.1). GTDB lineage: Bacteria > Pseudomonadota > Alphaproteobacteria > Rhodobacterales > Rhodobacteraceae > JAPOUP01. Next base: position 13,212 of record JAJEAY010000008.1, read on the forward strand.
TCGCGGCCACGTATGTCACACATGCGCCGCTCGGACAGTTTTGTCAGATCGGCGCCGGACAGCAGCACCTTGCCACCTGAAACCGAACCGGTGGGAGCTAGGCCCATTGCGGCAAGCGCGGTCATGGACTTTCCGGATCCACTTTCGCCAACGAGTCCGAACACCTCACCCGGAAGGACGTCGAACGACACGTCACTAAGGATGGGTTTGCCGAAGATTTCCATCGACAGGGCTTCTACCTTCAGGACAGGCTGGGCGGTTTCGCGCGACCCAGATTCCTGGTCACTGGCGGAAACTTCCCTGCCCTCCCGTGGCCTCCAGAGTCTGCGCATCATCGAATAGGCCTCAGTCGGGGATCCAGGACATCCCTTAATCCGTCTCCCATCAGGTTCAGCCCGAGCACCGTCAGCACGATTGCCATCCCCGGAAACGCCGCGATGTGCGGCGCCAGCGCGACAAGTGTCTGGCTCTCCGCCAGCATCCGTCCCCAGGACGGCGTCGGCGGCTGTGCTCCGAGCCCGACATAGCTCAGTCCCGCTTCAGCGAGAATGCCGAGTGAGAACTGGATTGTCCCCTGAACGATCAGCAGGTTCGTGATGTTGGTGAGAATGTGTTCCAGCGAGATCCGCAGGCGGCCTTTTCCCGCCACGCGCGCAGCCAGCACGAAGTCCAGCGTCCATAGCGAAAGAGCGCCGCCCCGCGTCACGCGAGCGAATACGGGAATGTTGAATATCCCGATCGCGAGGATCGCGTTGAACGCCGAGGGTCCGAACACCGCTGTGATTAGAATCGCGATGACCAGAGAAGGAAAGGCGAAAACCAGATCGTTGGTGCGCATGATCACTTCATCGATCAGGCTCCCTTGGTTCGCTGCCGCCAGCAGGCCAAGCGGCACGCCAAACGCCATCCCGATTCCCACTGCCACAACGGCTACGGCGATCGAAGTCCGCGCTCCGACCATCAGCATCGAAAGTATGTCCCGCCCGAACTGGTCCGTTCCCAGCAGGTACCCTTCGCCGGGAAGCCTCATACGCTCGCTTATGGACAGTTCGTCCACAGGATAGGGCGTCCAAGCGAGTGAAACCAATGCCGCTGCTATGAACACCGCCGACAGTGCCGCGCCGACCCAGAGCTGAGCCGGAATCCTCATGCCGAACGCCTTAGCCTCGGGTCGATGGCCGCATAGGCGATATCCACCAGAAAAGTCACCAGAATGACCGCGAAAACGAGCAGCATGACCACGGACTCGACAACGATCAGATCACGCTGAGTGATTCCCTGAAAGATCAGCCGCCCCAGCCCAGGCAGGAAAAACACGTTTTCGATGATGATCGCCCCGGCCAGCAGAAAGGAAAACTGCAGCCCGAGAATCGTCATGACCGGAATCAGGGCGTTCCGCAGCCCATGGCCTATCACTGCCTGCTGGCCTGAGAGACCCTTGGCACGCGCGGTGCGCATGTAGTCCTGTCCCAGAACTTCAAGCAGACCTGACCGCATGACGCGGGCCAGTATGCTCGCCTGCGGAAGCGCCAACGCCACTGCAGGCAGCGTCAACGCCTTGATACCGGGCCAGACTCCGGCTTCCCATCCGGGAAATCCACCTGCACCGAACCAGCCCAAACCGATCGAAAAGACCAGGACAAGCAGCATGGCGAACCAGAAATTAGGCACGGCGATCCCAAGCTGCGTCGCCGCCATGATTCCGTAGTCAGCGACACCTCCGCGCCGCACAGCTGCCGCGACTCCTACTGGAATCGCAATTGCCGTCGAAAGCACAAGTGCATAAACGGTCAGCGGCAGAGATACCTGCAGCCGCGCCAGCACAAGGTCGCTCACCGGAACCCGGTATGTGTAGGAAGTGCCGAAGTCACCTGCGAGCAGACCTCCGACCCAAGAAAAGTACCGTGTGACCACGCTGCCTTCGAGGCCGAGTTCAGCCCGCAGCGCCGCCACGGTCTCCTCAGTGGCGTTGAGGCCCAGCATGAAGGCCGCCGGATCGCCGGGAATCACCTCGATTACCCCGAAAATGACGACGCTTGCTACAGCCAGACTGATGCAGAGAGAAACCAGTCGGGAGAGCGCGTATCTGATCATGTTCTGGACGTTGAGGCTGAGGGTTCAAAGCGCACGGACGGCATACACCCGACCATATGCGGCAACTGAGCCACTAAGCGCCAGGCAAAGAACTTCGGAAAGCCGCCCCGGTGCACGGTGTTACCGGTAAACCGGGGCGACTGCGGCAGAATCAGGTCAATCCTGCCAGCTGACGCCTGTCAGATCATTTGCCTGGGTAGGAGCGTTCGGCCAAAGCCCCTGTATTTTCGCGTTCGCGACTCCCGTCCGTGCCAGCTGGAACAGGTAACCGTTGACGTAATCCTCGGCGATGGTCCGTTGCGCGGTGGCCAGAATCTCAGACCTCTTGCCCGGGTCGCTGGCAAGATCCAGTTCCTTCATGAGGTTCTGGAAGTCAGGATTGTCATACTGGAAATAATAGTCCGGCCGCGCGTAGATATTGATGTCCATCGGCTCGGTATGGCTGACGATGGTCAGGTCATAGTCCTTGCCCCTGAACACCTGCTCCAGCCACTGCGCCCATTCAAGGTTGGAAATCTCCGTTTCGATTCCCACAGCGCGCAGCTGTGCTGCCACAATTTCGCCACCCCGTCGCGCGTAACTCGGCGGCGGCAGCTTAAAGGACAGCGTCAGTCCCTCCATTCCAGCCTCTGCGAGAAGCTCTTTGGAAAGTTCCGGATCATAAGCCGAATTCCCGGTCAGATCGACATAATCGGGATTGTGCGGCGCAAAATGCGTTCCGATCGGCGTGCCGTAGCCGAACATTGCTCCGTCAATGATCTCCTGCCGGTTGATCGCGTGCGCGATCGCCTTGCGCACCCGGACATCGCTCAGTGGTCCGGCCTTGTTGTTGGTTGACAGGATGGTTTCACCCTCGGTCGACCCGATCAGGAGCTGGAACCGTGGGTCCGCTTCGAACTGGACCAGCGTTTCAGGCGCCGGGTAGCCGGGAAACGCGTCGACATCCCCTGCCATAACCGCAGCGAAGGCCGCAGTCGGATCATTGATGAACCTGAATGTGGCGTTGGCCAATGCTGGCTGGTCGCCCCAGTAATCAGGATTCCTGACCAACTCGATCCTGTCGCCCTGAACCCAGCGGCTGAACATGAAAGGTCCTGTCCCGACCGGTTCGGTGGCGGCCTGCCCGACTGTTTCCGGCGCTACAACGACCGCGTCGCCCCACGCCATGTTGGTGATGAAGCCGCCGTTCGGGGCGCCGAGTGTGACTTTCACCGTCACGTCATCCACGACCTCAACGTTTTCGATGCCCGCGAACAGGGCCTTCTGGGCATTGGTCGAGTCCTCAGCCCGGGCCCGGTCGAGCGAGAACTTCACGTCATCCGCCGTCATGTCCGTCCCGTCGTGGAACTTCAAGTCGGACCGCAGGTGGAAGGTGTAAACAGTTCCGTCATCGCTGACATCCCAGCGTTCAGCCAGACCCGGCGCGACGCTTCCGTCCGATTTGTATCTTGTCAGCCCTTCGAATACGTTGGCGTAGACCACCTCGTCGATCGCAGCTGCTGCCCCCCCTGTTGGATCGAGATTCGGTGGCTCAAGCTGCATTCCGATGGTGATGCTGTCCTGTGCGAAGGCGGTGCTGGCGCTAAGGACCAGCGCCGCGGCGATAGCTCTCAGTTCATGTGTCACTTCGGTCTCCTCTTACCGGCGTCTGCTGATAACAAGGCTAGCGCGGATGGACGGTATTGGAAAGAGACTTGGTGCTGGAAGAAAATATCTGAACGCGAACCTGCCGAACCGATCGGAGGCGCTCTGCAGTGGGACTGGACTAACGCGCCCTAGCCGTTCGGCAGAAGCAGATCGGCAAGCGGCAGCACCATAACTTTAGCGCTGTCGACCACATCCTGAATTCCCACTCGCTCGTCCGACCGGTGCGCAAAATCGAGAATGCCCGGACAATGGCAATGCGGTTTCCAAGCCACCCGATCCGGTCGAAGTGCTTCCGATCATAGGTTCTCGGCAACACAGCATGTGCGGTCGCCGCGCCATCACGCGTTCAGTGGCGGGCGGGAACGCACGGAGTTTACGCTATGGAAACAAAAAGGCCGGGCGCATAGCCCGGCCTTTCCTTTGAAAGGAACCGGACTCCGGTCACTCGATCTTCGCAACCTCTTCGCGGATCATTGCCGCCGCTTCCTCGGCACTGATGTTGTCGTCAATGTACTCGCGGACAATCCGGTTGAACAGCAGCGAGTTAACGATCTTCGATGCCCTGTTGAGCTGCCCTTCGTTGAGACCCCAGCGGTCTCCGGTCGAAAGGCCGGCAACAATATTGTCGATCACGTCCTGTGGATAGATGTCGGCAAGAGGCGCCTTCCGGTCAACGCCGACAGGAAGGGATGCCCATTCCTTGACGTAGGCTTCCGGATCGGAGGCATTGCCGCGACGAACCGGGAATTTACCCTCTGGCGCGATCCGCAGGATGTAGCTGTAGCCCTCGTCCATCACGAAGTTGACGAACTCGATCGCTGCATCGGTATCAGCATCTGTCGTGACTCCCATGTAACGGATGTCTGCCCAGCCAGCGCCTTCGGGATTCGAAGGTCCGGAAATGCGGGTCACGAATCCTGTTCTCGACGCGAGCTCACGGCTGGTCGGATCGTCATTGATGGTTGGCGGAGCGCTGTCGCGCAGGCCAGCCAGTTCGTCCATGATGAAAGGCGACCAGATGATCATCGCTGCCTTGCCGGCGAAGTAGAGTTCACGCGACTGCTTCCAGTAAAGCTCGCCCTCCGGGGAGGCCGCAGCCATTTTCTTGTAGATATCAAGCGCCTCGATCAGTTTGCTGTCGCTGTCATCGCCGACGGGCGAATAGCCGTTGGCCAGCAGGACATGCTCGAGCACCTGAATCATGAAGGTCTCGTCAATCTTGGTGGCGGCAACGAAACCGAACATGTTTTCGCCATCATGGAGCTTGTCGATTGCAGCAGCGATGTTCTCATAGGAGTCCGGGGCGGCCAGGCCATTCTCTTCGAACAGATCCTTGCGGTACACGACCATCTGGGTCCAACCATCAACCGGAACGGAAGCATACTCGCCGTCGCCGACAGAAGCGATGTCGAGCGGACGCGCCGCGAATGTGCCGGCGCCCAGAGCCTCGATCACCTCGGAGGCGGCGCCTGTGTCCAGAACTCCGGCCTCTGCCCAAGGCTGCAGATACTGGATTGAATGATAGACTACATCCGGCATGTCGCCCGCCGCAAAGGCTGCGGTCATGCGGGTACCAAGATCCTTTTCCGTTACCGGAACGACCTCGACTTCATGGCCGGTCTTTGCCGAAAAGGCGGCGGCCATTTCTTCCTGAATCGCTACGCGGTCAGGCTGTTCCTCCGGTGTCCAGAAAGTAATTGTTTCGGCATGTGCCATCTGCGCGGCCAGGATCGCGCCAATAGCTGCAGTTCCGAGTGATTTGGGCATTCTCTTCTCCCTTTGAGCGGACTGATCGTTGCTGATCTGAAGGGGCTCCCGCCATTGATTCGGCGAGTGCATCCATAAAGTTCAATATCTGATAAAACGTTCTACCAAGTCAACCGCTATATATAGACGGAAATTCAAGAGTATTACCAATTTATGGTGCATTTCGTCGTCATTGACAGATGCAGTCGATTTATCGTTCTATCTAGCCATGTTTGAAGAAGCGACAGCCGAGACCATTAGCGGAGCGGTTCGTGACCAAGTGGCCACTGTCATGCCGCCACGGCCGACAATTCATACCGTCGCTCACGAGGCAGGGGTTTCTATATCTACGGTCAGTCAGGTTCTGCGCGGACAGGGCCGCATTTCGGAGGGCACCCGACGCAAGGTCCTGCGGATCGCAAAAAAAGTCGGGTACGTCCAGGACCGCCGTGCCTCAGCCATGCGGTCGGGAGAAAGCCGTGAAGTCGGGCTCCTCATTCACAACATCCGCAATCCGTTCAATGCGGAGGTCATGGTCGGCGTCAACTCATATCTCGAGGAACAGGGCTACCTGGTCTTCGTTCTTGACGCGCTTGACGATCCGGTGCGCCAGCGACGCTACCTCCAGACAATGCTGGCAGGCTCTCTCGCCGGACTGCTCTGGGTTCCGGCCACTGGAACCGATCAGGAAACCATCGATTGGGTGCGCGCCCGAAGCTCGACAACAGTTTCGCTGTTGCGGCCGATGCCGGGACATCCATTCGACCATGTTGGCATCGATTCAACCCTTGGCGCTTCACTCGCCACACGGCATCTGCTTGATCTGGGACACAGGAAGCTCGCTTTTCTTGGCGGCGACCATGGCTCGGAGACCATCATCCAGCGGATCGGCGGATTCGCCACAGCAATGATCAGCGTCGGCGCCCGGCCTGAGATTGTCTGGCCCTGCGCCGAGACGAAAGCCGCGGCGATGGAAACGACGGTTAGTCTCATGACAGAGCACTTCGATGTAACCGGACTGGTCTGCAACTGTGACGTCGTCGCCGCGGGAGCCACGCTTGGATTGTCGCGCCTTGGACTGAGCGTGGGCCAGGACGTGTCGGTCACAGGCTTCGATGACATTGAGGACGCAAGGCTCTGGTCACCGCCGCTCACTACGGTCGCGGTCGATCCGGTCGGAATCGGAAGACAGCTCGCCGCTTCGCTTCTGGAGCGCAGAGCCAACAGTCACTCTCCCCTGCGTACCGTGAACTTACCGGTAAAACTTCAAGTGCGGGAATCATCCGGCCCGCCGAAGGGAGTCGCCAGATGACCGAAACTGCCGACGCCGAATTGATCCGTGCGGCAAAGCGCATCGGACCCATTGCACGGCGGGAGATGCGTCTTGCCTATTCGATGCTGTTTCCCACTGTCGCAGCAGTGCTGTTTGTCGTGCTCGTTCCGGTGTTGGCGAATTTCTGGATCAGCGTGAAGCCGGTGGAGCTTGCTGACCTGCGCGCCGCCAAGCCCTTGGTTCGCGAGCGCGTTCGTGGAGAGGTCGAAGCTGAAGGTGATGTCTACCAGATCGAATACCGCGTGCGTTCCAGCTCGCCGAATGATCCGGTCTTTGACGTCACCCTCGCGGACGCAGTGCCGGATGGTCTCGAAATCACTGAGATCGAAGCGCCCTGCGCCGCCGATGGGCAGACCATCCGCTGCGACCTTGGTACGTTGGAACCAAAGAAACAGCAGCGCATCAAGGTCGTTCTCTCCGCCACCGCGGCTTATTTCAGCACTGGCGCTGGCCCGCCGAACGACACCAGACCACAGGTCACCGGGCACGCACCGAACGCATTGACCAGCCTCGAATTCACCTTCGAGAATTTCCGAAAGGTATTCGATGCCTCGGAATTCTGGGAGGTGCTTTGGGTTAGCATCGTCTACACTGTTTTCGGTACCGGCGGCGCTCTGCTGCTGGGACTGTTTGCCGCCCAGCTCCTGATGACGGCGTTTCCGGGGCGCGCGCTTCTGCGCGGGCTGTTCCTCTTCCCCTACGTCTCGCCGGTCATCGCTGTGGCGTTCACCTGGATTTTCCTGCTTGATCCCTTTTCCGGAACCATGAACGCCATTCTGCAGCAGACCGGCGTGACAGAGGGTTCGATCAACTTCCTCGGCAAGCGGGGCGTAGCGCTTTGGACCGTCATCGCCTTTGAGGCATGGCGCTATTTTCCACTCGCTTTCCTGTTCATTCTCGCCCGGATGCAGTCCCTGAGCACAGACCTTGACGAGGCTGCGGAAATGGACGGCGCGACGCCGTTCCAGAGATTCTGGTATATTTCGCTTCCGCAGCTGATTGGCATTATCTCCACGCTGTTCCTCCTGAGATTCATATGGACTTTCAATAAGTTCGATGACATTTTCCTGCTGACCGGTGGCGCCAGCGGCACCCGGACACTCACCGTGAACGTCTACGAACAGGCATTTGCGCTCTCGAATCTCGGCGCGGGCGCCGCAGTTGCCGTGCTGATATTCTTCATGCTTGCGGTATTCGTCGTGTTTTACTTCCGTTTCGCTCCCAAAGAGGAGGGCATGTAATGGTGCGGGGCGTCGTACTTGCCGCAATTCTCGGCGCGATCTGGGGATTTGTCACAGCCACTGTGGTAGGAATTTCGGTTACGCTGGTCTTCGGAGTCGGCACGGAAATGACAGCCGTCGCGGCCTTGGTCGCCGGCATTCCCGGAGCGGTCTGCCTGTTGTTCGGGCGCGACCTGGGATGGAGCGGACGAACCGCGTTTCTGGTTGCCATGCTGGTCTATGCCGTAGTTCTGTGCCTGTTGACCCAGCTGGCGCCGCTCGGGCTGCCGCTCGGCGCGGTGCCGGTGACCGGCGTCGTGGTCACCATTACGCTCGCGGCCCTAACGATCGGAGCCATCGCGATCGCATTCCGCGGCAAAGACTGGAGCAGCCTGAACCGCTACCGCATGGAAGAGGTCATCGCTCGCACCCTAAAGGGACTGGGCTTTGTCTTCTTCGGCAGCATCGTGCTCCTTCCCTTCTATGCCATGCTGATGACCAGCTTCAAAAAGCAGGCTGACCTTTTGGCTGACCCTCTGGACTATTCCATCGACCTGACCCAGGGGTTTGTCCAACTGTTCTCCAGCTATATCGAACTGTTTGTCACCTTCGATTTCGGCCGGTTCATTCTCGTTTCAACGGTCGTTTCGCTGTCTACAGTGATTCTGACGCTGGCGGCGTCGATTCCCGGAGCCTACGCGATCAGCAGGCTGCGCTTTCCCGGCAGGGTGGCGTTCTCCCGCTCGATCCTGCTGATCTACATGGTGCCCGCAATCGTACTGGTAATTCCGCTCTACGCGGTCTTTTCACAGCTCGGACTGCGCGACAGCCTGCTGGGCCTTCTGATCGTCTATCCCGCAACGACGATCCCGGTATCGCTGTATATGCTTCAGGGATATTTCCGGGGCCTTCCCAACGAACTGGAAGAGGCCGGATTGATGGATGGGTGTTCACGCCTTGCGGTGATCTGGCGCATCACCCTGCCGCTGTCGCTGCCGGCGATCGCATCGGTCGCGCTCTACGTGTTCATGATAGCATGGAACGAATTCCTCTTCGCATTCATGTTCATCGACAGTCCGGAGATCTTCACTCTCTCGCGCGCGGTGGTTTCGCTCAACTCATCCGAAGTACCGCGCCAGCACCTGATGGCGGGGGCGGTAATTGTTACGATTCCGGTTCTTGTGATCTTCCTGTGGTTCGAAAGGTTCCTGGTGCAGGGGCTGACCGCTGGCAGCGTGAAAGGCTGATATATGGACGACCTGACGATCCGAACCCATGACGAAATCGCCCGTGACATTCTGCGGCGCAACGACCGGGGCGGTCACACGATTCCGACCAGCGGCCTCTACCCGTACCAATGGAATTGGGACTCAGTCTTCGTTTCGCTCGGCCTAGCCACGTTCGACCGTGAACGCGCATGGCGTGAGTTGGACACGCTCTTCGAGGCCCAATGGCCGGATGGAATGATCCCACACATCATATTCCGCGCCGACGATCCGAGTTACTTCCCTGGCCCATCGGTCTGGCAGGCAAACAATGGACCGCTTGCGTCCTCGGGCATAACGCAGCCACCGGTTGCCGCTTCGGCAATTCTGGAACTCGCCAGGGAAGAGCCGGAACGGGCACGGCCATATGTCACAAAGCTGGACGCCTGGCACAACTGGTTTCATGAGGCGCGGGATCCGGATGGTTTAGGCGTCATCGCAGTCACCCACCCTTGGGAATCCGGGCGTGACAATCTTCCGGACTGGGATGCTCCAGGAGACTCCATCAATGTTAAGGATGTCGGGGGTTACTCCCGCCGGGACACCGACTTGGTGGGGGCAGAAATGCGGCCGCGCAAAGAGGATTATGACCGTTACATCGCACTGGTGAGATTCGGGGCCGAGCGGCAGTGGAACCAGCGCAGGATCTCGGCTGAAAGTCCGTTTTTCGTCGCCGATCCGGGTACGACCGCTATACTTCTGCGGGCCGAGCGAGACCTTGAGGCGCTGGCTCAGCTGCTGGATGAGCCCTCCATCGGGGCCACCAAGCGTATAGCCAGTCTGGAAGCTGGATTTGACCGGCTCTGGAACCCGGAGGCGGGCAATTACTGTGCGCTGGATCTTCGAACCGGGAAACATGCGGAAGCAAGCACTTCGGCCGGATTTCTAGCGCTTTACGCAGGCATCACCGACAGAAAGCCAAAACTGGTCGAGCAGCTCGCCGCATTCGACCATGCCGTCGGCCGACTGGTGCCGAGCTATGATCCACGCAGTTCTCTGTTCGATCACCGCCGCTACTGGCGCGGCCCGGTCTGGGCGCATGTAAACTTCATGATCGCTAGAGGGCTCCTTGATATCGGTGAGGAATCGTGGGCGAACCGACTGCGCGGCGATACGGCCGCACTCATTCGCGACGCCGGATTCTCGGAGTATTTCAGCCCCGTCACCGGCGAGGGCTGCGGAGGAGGAACGTTTTCGTGGACCGCGGCCATCTGGCTGGCTTGGGGTCTCGGAGAAGTGGAGGTACTGGACTGATGGGCGCGATCGGACTGACCGGCATTCACAAATTTTTTGGCGACGTCCATGTGATCAAAGGCGTTGACCTCGAAATCCAAGACGGCGAATTCGTTGTGTTTGTCGGCCCGTCGGGATGCGGCAAGTCCACCATGCTTCGGCTGGTTTCCGGCCTCGAAGAGGTCACGGACGGCGCGGTTGAGATTGAAGGAAAGAACGTCACGGCGCTTGGAGCGGCTGAACGCGGACTCGCGATGGTCTTTCAGTCCTACGCTCTCTACCCGCACATGACAGTTCGCGAAAACATGGGATTCGGCCTCAAGGTCGCAGGCACTGCACAATCAGATCGCGAAGATGCCGTCGGACGCGCCGCCGATATCCTGCAGCTCGGCCCCCTGCTCGACCGCAGACCCAAAGAGCTTTCAGGAGGCCAGCGCCAGCGGGTTGCGATCGGGCGTGCGATCGTGCGCGAACCCGCGGCGTTTCTGTTCGATGAACCGTTGTCAAACCTTGACGCTGCGCTTCGGGTACAGATGCGGATTGAGATCGCCCGCCTTCATCGGCGACTCGGCAAGACGATGATCTACGTCACCCATGATCAGGTTGAGGCGATGACCCTTGCCGACCGCATCGTGGTGTTCAATGCTGGCGTAATACAGCAGCAGGGTGCGCCACTGGAGCTTTATCAGAATCCCTCGAATCTCTTTGTCGCAACATTCATCGGTTCGCCCAAAATGAACATTCTTCCCTGTGAGCCGACCGACGGCGGCATCAGGCTCCCGAACGGTACGGAAATCTCCATACCCGGCCTCAGCGGCGACGCCCGACATTTCGGCATCCGACCGGAACACATCCGCCTGGCATCCGGGAAAGATGCAGTCCTGACCGGAACGGTCGGTGTTGCGGAGCATTTGGGAAGCGACAGCTTTGTCCATGTGGATGTTGCCGGGATGGATCCCATCAACGTCCGCGTTGCAGGCGGCGCGAGCATTTCCGAAGACCAGGAGACTGGTCTCGGCTTCGACCTCTCCGACGCGCATCTGTTCGGGCAGGACGGGAATCGGCTGGAGATCGGCTGACCGGAACAAAGCGGACCAGCTCGTCGCCACAGCTCCTTCCGCTCGGACGCAACGCGGACCGATGCGGGCGCTTCAACCGTCTCGGGAATTCGGCGCAGCTGCATCCCCCGGTTCCCACACGCATCGCGCAGCCCTTTGGAAACAAGACCTTTCGCGGACTGTTCCTGCCGCCCGAAAGAACCGGGACCGCTTCTGTTCCACATTGATGCCTGTGGCAGACTCACATATTTCGCTGATCCAAAGGCGACCTTCGGGAAACTGCGGGAACAGTACAGATGAATTCGGTGAAGGGAAGCAGCCGGGACGGGCCGGTGCTCGTGACTGGCGGAGCAGGATACATCGGCACCCACATCGGCGCCGCCTTGATGAAAGCTGGACACCGCATCGTAATCCTCGACAACTTCAGCAATTCGACACCGCTGGCAGTGGACCGGCTGAACAGCCTCGGCCTTGGCTGTGCGGAACTCGTTGAAGGAGACGTCCACGACGAAGCGCTGCTGGATCGAGTATTTTCGGCCGATCGGTTTTCCGGTGTCATTCACCTCGCCGGAGTAAAGGCTGTCGGGGAGTCCGTCGCCGAACCGATAAGGTATTACGACATCAACGTTGGCGGTGCGCTCAGCCTAGTCGCCGCGATGGTCCGGCACCAGATTTCCAGGCTTATTTTCTCGTCAACCGCGACGGTCTATGGCGATCCGGCAAAACTTCCAGTTGCGGAAGACGCCAGTCTTCAGCCGGAACATCCCTACGGCCGGTCGAAACTGATGATCGAGCAGATGCTGCAGGATGTCGCTGCGGCGCAGCCTTGGATGCGGATCATGTCGCTGCGTTACTTCAATCCCGTAGGCGCCCATCCAAGCGGCCGCATTGGCGAAGATCCGAAGGGAATACCGAACAACCTCTTTCCATACATTGCTCAGACGGCGGTAGGTGTCCGCGACGAAGTCAGGGTGTTCGGCGATGACTGGCCGACGCCCGACGGAACCGGAATCCGCGACTATCTTCATGTCATGGATGTCGCCGAAGGACACGTAGCGGCGCTTACTCACCTGATTGACGGCGGCGGCAAGAGCGGACGGAATCTGGCCGTCAACCTTGGATCGGGCCATGGAACAAGCGTGCTTGAGGTCATTCGGGCATTTCGTGAAGCGACCGGGCGTGAAATTCCGTACAGGATCTTGGGCCGTCGGCCGGGCGATGTCGCAGCCTATTGGGCCGACCCGACATATGCGGAACGGCTTTTCGGCTGGACAGCGAAACTGAGCATGGCGGAAATATGCCGTGACCACTGGAACTGGCAGTCAGCAAATCCTGACGGTTACAAGTAGATACCGGATAAAGGCATCCTGATCCGCCAGATGGCGGATTTCTCCGCCCAGGAGTGTTTCGGGCCTGAAGTTTGAGAAAGAGGAAGTACGCAAGCCTGTGCGCAGCGCACATGAATTTATTTCCCCTGGCTGCGTCAGACCGCAGCCATAATTCTACAGCACGCCTGACGGTCGTTCGGACGCGGCGGGCGGTTTACCGTATGTCCGGGCCAGCTTGATCCAATCAGTTCGGAGCCATGGGTAAGGATGAACCGACGAATCAGCGGCTTCCCAAGCTCAATGGCTCGCGCGGACAATGGGATCGGCACCGCTGAGATCGCCGCACCTCACCGGTGCGAGCGGCGCTTGATGTTCCTGTCCAGTGCATCCGCATAGGCTGATCTTTCCTCGGGACTCATCGCAATGATGCGCTCAAGCAGAGAGTCCTGACCCAGCCGTTGGCGCTCCAGGATTCGGTTCCTTTGTTCGGCGAACAGACGCTTCACTTCGTTGGAATCGAATGGATCCGCGCGCAAGGCAGCAAGCAGTTCCTCGAACCGAGCCTTCAATTCAGCACGGTTGACCCGGAAACTGTCTTCATTCCGCTCAAGCGCATGGTTCAGCGCATGCCTGTCCTGCTTTGGCAATGCATTTACGAACGGTGCATAGCCGAGGCCGCGCAGCGCAGTTCGGTCACGGCCATGAGGCCCGGCAAGCAGCGCGCCGACAACAAGTCCGGCCACCAGCAGATTGACGGCAAGCGAAGCAAACAGGACGATTCTTGTCCAGCGTCTGCTCCTTCGGCTCTTTGGCGTGGAGTCCTGGTCAGTCATTGCCCTATACCTCGCCGATCAGATCAAAGAATGAAGGCATGATATCTTCAAGGGAGTAACCGGCAGCGGTGACCAGATACCCTCCGGACAGTCCGTCCAGTGGCGCTGATGCAAAATATCCGATGGCCAGCCCGGCCGCTGTCGCAGTCAACAGGCCCGCCGCCGCCGGAACGCCCCCGATAGCCCCGAGAATCCACTCCAGAAAACCCGGCCCAGAAGACTGCCTGATCCCGGCGGCCGCGTCAGCATGGCGCCTCGAGTCCTCGATTATCCGCGCCATCAAGTCGCTGGATGGCTGCGGTTTCGACTGCCGCACCGCCGCGAACAGAGCTTCAAGTTCCCCATCGTCCAATGGTCGTTGTTCAGCCATCTGCATACCCCAGTTCCTCACGGCGGGAGGCGAGTTGATCTGCCAGTCCGCGCTTTCCGCGTGCAGTCAGACTCTCAACCGCCTCAACGCCAATTTCCATGATCCCGGCTATCTCTGGATTGGAAAGTCCTTCAAGATGACGCAGTATTACCGCCTGTCTCTGACGTTGCGGAAGTTTCGCCAAGGCGTTTGACAGCGCCCGTTCCCTTTCGGACTGCATCATTCGCGTTTCCATGCCCGGGGTTCCGTCGACCTGTTCCGGGACTTCGTCGATTCCGACCGTTCGTGCTCGTCGTCGCCGGTCAATGCAAAGATTCGATACCACGCGGTAGAGCCAGGTCGTTACCTTTGCCTCACCCTGACGCCATGACCCGGATTGCTTCCAGAGTCTCAGCATCGCCTCCTGTGCAATGTCCTCGGCTTCGGCCCGGTCACCGTCCATCAGTCTCATGGCGAACCCGAACACAATCGGAGTCAGCCGCTGGGCAAGTACGGACGCAGCGTCCCTGTCGCCGTTGGAAAATGCGACCAGAAGAGCCTCGTTCGGAGCGTCAACAAGGGCATCGAAAGCCATTTCCATGATCTCTTAGGCCTACCAAAAACCGCATCGACCAACAATTCACGGGAAAGTCGCGGCAGTCGGGATGGGAGCCGGCCTCCCACCCCGTTGCACGGCGCGGATCAGTGCCGGTGCCCTCTCCCTCGCTTGAACCAACGGCGATCGCTCATTTCATCAATCTCTGACTTCGTGACCGCTCCGTCACCGTCAGCATCAAGGCGTTCAAACATACGGTCAAACCGTTTCGGCTGAATGGCTGCGGTTGCCTCTTCCAAGCTGAGCAGTCCGTCACCATCGGAGTCATTACGCTCGATCAGGCTCCTGATTCTGCGGGCCTGCTGCTCAGCCCGCCAGACCTCTATGGCGCCAGCCATCTCCTCGGCAGAAAGCTGCCCGTCTCCATCAACGTCAGCATCGCTGAAGCGCTCGGCCCACGCGGCGTTGATTTCGTCCATCGTGACTGCTTCATCTCCGTTTCCGTCAAACTGCTCAAACAAGCTCGCCGGAAACCCGGCACGGTCGCCGAAGCCTCCTTTGTTCACGCCATGCGCGGCCACGGGGCCAGCGAGGACCGAAATGGTGGCAAATGCTGCCGTTACGCTTAGGGCGGTGCGTTTCATGTCATTCTCCTTTGGGATCCAGATGTTCGTGTACCGGTCCTTCGACCGCGTGTTCTGCCTATGAAACGAACAGCGCAGAGAATTCCGTCGCATGAATCGCATTCGCCAAAAGACATGCAGCCAAGAATTTCATAACGACTCGGGAAACAATTCCGAAATCGACGTCGCCTCGATTGAGCGAACAGGAAATCCAAGGCCTGACGCCAATCAGATTCCCAATACTCCAGCCCGCGACTGCCGGATCACGTTCTTGCGACAGACCGACGCAACGGCAGAACGAACGCTCGCGCATCCGGTTGGATGCCATATGTTAGAGCCATCCACTTCAAGGCGAGGTCCAAGATGCGTCCCGCAACCGAAGCTCTTCTGGATAGGCCGGCTTTTCCTGCCATGAAAAATGGCTGGCGCCGTTGCTGCCCGAACTGCGGCTCCGGCCCGATGCTTCGCGGATACCTGAAGGTCCGCGATGCCTGCCCTGTCTGCGGCGAAACCCTCAGCGGCCATCGCGCTGACGATGGCCCCGCTTACCTGACGATCCTCATCGTCGGCCACTTGATGGCACCGCTCATCCTATGGGCTTACGTTGCCTACAGGCCGGAGCCACTGGCTCTTGCTGCGGTATTTTCGGTTGGATGCGTCGGGCTTTCGCTGTACCTGCTTCCCAGACTGAAGGGAGTGATTGTGGCGATTCAGTGGGCCAAGCGCATGCACGGCTTCGGAGAAGCGCCCGAGCAGACTTCGCAAACGAGGACAGGTCCTTGGAGCAAAGCTCCATCCGTGACGCAGCAACGGTAATTCTGGTCCGCGACCCTGCGGCCGAACCCAAAGTTCTGATGGGGCAGCGCGGGGAAGGCGCGGCCTTCATGCCCAATAAGTTCGTTTTCCCCGGCGGCGCAGTCGATTCCCTGGACTGTTCGGTTCCGTTTGCGGGCGACCTGCCGGAGCCCTGCGCCATGCGTCTTGAACAGGACTGCGATTCCGGTCTCGGTCCAAGCCTGTTCGCAGCCGCGATCCGCGAATTATGGGAAGAGACCGGTCTGATGATCGCGACCAACGGTGACTGGACAGGCGAAATTCCTGAAGAATGGAGAGAATTTGCCGGAATGGGGCTGCTGCCCGACCCGCGCGCCCTGAGTTTCGTATTCCGCGCCATCACTCCGCCGGGCCGGCCACGTCGGTTCGACGCCCGCTTCTTTCTTGGAAACGCGGATGTCGTGTGCGGAGATCCCGACGACTTTTCCGGCGCCTCTGACGAGCTCCGCCATCTCCAGTGGATTCCTCTCAGCGAACTGCGGAGTTTCGAAATGCCGTTCATCACAGAAGTGGTGCTGGCGGAGATCGCCGCCTCGCTGCCCGACCTCGGTCCACCTGCGTCAGTGCCGTTCTTCCGCAACAACGACGAGCAGAGCCTTTTTCTGCGCCTCGGTGACGCCCGGCCGCAAATTTCCGGCAGGTAGCTCCGGCGACCGAACGGATACGCGTTAAAGAAACAGAATGAGCACCAGGATGCCCAATGTCAGAAGCGCAATACCGCCGTATTCGCGTCGTGATATCTTCTCGTGGAAGAATAGCATCGATACAGCAATTGAGAATATCAGCTCGATCTGGCCCAACGCGTTTACATAGGCGACATTCT
This sequence comes from Rhodobacter sp., assembly GCA_022824145.1. GTDB lineage: Bacteria > Pseudomonadota > Alphaproteobacteria > Rhodobacterales > Rhodobacteraceae > JAPOUP01. Next base: position 30,154 of record JAJEAY010000008.1, read on the forward strand.
GCAGCGTGAACGCCGAGAACCAGCAGAAACTGCCGATCATCGAAGCGAGTCCAACCAGACCCGCGACGCGCCAGGCACAAAAAACCTGGGTTATCTGACCTCGTTCATGCCAAGCCAGCCAAGCAGCAAGCGCCAGAGTCTGGCATGACGTGACCACGGCAAGCGTCGTACCGGCGCGCAGGGCTGTGTCGCCGCTTTCGAGCGCGAGCGACGCTCCGCGGTATCCGACCGCCGAAACAGCAAAGAACATTCCTGAAGCAAGACCAAGCCCCGCAGCCCGATTGAAGATTCGCGTGGCAAATCGACCCGTGCTCGCCGGCTGGTCGGACAGCAGCAGAACGCCAGCAAGGCCAAGCCCTATCGCGGCACCGCCGACCAACCCCACGCCTTCGCCCAGAATCAGAAAGCTCACGATCGCGGTCATCACCACTTCGGTTTTCTTGAAAGTGATGCCAACTGCGAAGTTGCGATGCGAAAAAATCGCGACAACGCACATGGTGGCAAGAATCTGCGCCGCCCCGCCCGCCATCGCGAATACCCAGAAACGACCCGGCATTGACGGGATGCCCTGCCCTGAAACCCCTGAATAGCACCAGACCAGAATCACCACGAGCGGCGCGGAAAACACGAACCTCGCAAACGTCGCCCCGCCGGTTGAAAGCCCCGCAAGTTTCAATTGCTTCTGCAGCATGAACCTGAAGGTCTGAGCCAAGGCCGCGGCAACCGTAATGAATACCCATGCTTCCATTCGCAGCCTATCTCACGGGCGGAGATTCAGTTCCAGAAGGGATGGGGAACCGGATCCTTTGCCCGTAGGAGATGCTGCCGGAAAATCTGCCCGTAGGACCGATAGACGTAGCCGCCGTTGCGGGATGTGAAGCGTTCGCGATTGTCCCTGTAAAGTTTCGGAAGCCGGTACCATGATATGCCGGGATGGGAATGATGAACGGCGTGCAGGTTGTTGTTAAGAAAAAGAAAGGCCAAAGGCCCCCTGTCTTCGATGATCACTGTTCGCCCCGATGCCCGTTCGTGTGCCTGATGCTCCAGGAAGGTGCGGATCTTAATAAGCGACAGGCCCGCATAGGCAGAGAGAAAATAGGCCCAGGCTGGCATCTGCCCAACGGTTCCTAGCCACAGAAGAACCGGAACGACCGCAGGAATATGCCAAAGCCAGCCCCGAACAACCTTCCGGTCACCGGCAGTCGCAGCACGGAAATCGCTGAGCATGAAAGCCACCTGGGAGACGGCGGCGCCGACCAGAAGCCGTCCTAGAAGGGTGTTGTTGAACAGTAGAACAACCCGCAAGACGCCGGGCAGCCTGCGCCAGACCGCCGGATCAAGATAGTTTGATTCCGGGTCGTCATATGGGTCCGTAAGCTTCCCGTTCACATGGTGATCGAGATGTGTGTCACGGAACCGGTGATAGGGAATGAGAAGATTGAGTGACGGAAAGACAAACGCCGCGTTCACTTTTGCATTGCGAAACGGGTGGCCATGGATCGCTTCATGCTGGAGCGAAGAGCCAAGCGCAACCATGACAGAAGTGACTGCGATGCCCAAAGGCAGCCACTGCGCAGCCAGCCATGTCGTGCCCAGCGCCCAAACCGCATAGCACCCGAGAATCACTGCCAATGTTGGCCATTCAACGGATCGCCGTGAAGTCACACCCGCATTCATCCTTTGCTATTTCAGCCCAGTTACACTCTCCGGCCAAAAAATCCGGAAGCCCGCTGCCGCGGTCACAAATATTCTGAATACGTTATAAACCTCCGACCCGACAAAGACCAGACCGAATGCGCACCTAGGCGCGATTCTCGTATGGTGCGCCTTTCGATTCCTTGATGTTCTTCTGACGAATCACGCGGTAAGCGCGACCTGCGCCACCGGCCGTCTGTCGTTTTTGTCGACGAATGCATGAAGCGGCGTGACTCCGGCGATTCGTCGCGTTTTTTTCAGGATCGTGTTCCTTTCCCGTTGTCGTGGTTTCATCGTCCGTTTCCGGCCGTCTCGCCGGCCGCCGCCCGTCTCTGTCCCCATTGTCACCTCCGACACGGTTCCGGGCTCCTGACGGTCGCCGGACGCGTTCGGGCTCCGATGTTTTCGTCGACAAGTTTCCCTTCGCTGCCGTCGATGTCCTGCTGTTCGGGCCCGGTGCGGCAGCGTCTTTGCGGCGACGCCAGCCGGATGCCTGGGCCGCATCGAGAAAGAGAGCAATGCGGTGCTAGGCAGCGTTTGTTTGGCAACAACCCTCAAACACCGCACCTAAACGAGCCGGTCACGAAGGGAACGAACTCCCGTGCATTGTCAAGCATCTCCGCGTCCGATAACGATGGTGCGCGCGACGGGACACCTGTTCAACTGCAAGCGGTGCCATCGCTAGGTCGTTCTCTGCCGGTCCTGCGACCGCCGGCAGGTGTACTGCTCCGGAGCGTGCAGCCATGCCGCTCCAACGCAGATGTCAACTCCAACTCATTATGTTGAACTCAACACTATCAACGTTGAACGAAGCTGCTTCGCAGCAGTTGCGAATGGACAGGCGGGCTCTCCGATTCTGCGCCTTGGTGCCATGAGTGCTGCGTCGGAGGTCGCTGAGGCCCGAACCCGCGATCACGCCGGACTTCCCTTTCCCGGACAGTGCTGTTCCTTTCCCTGTCGGCGGTCCGTGTCCGGACGGTCCTGGCGCGCGCCGCCGGAGGAAAGGGAAACACCATGACGATGAATGGCGACATGACGATCTCCGCCGCGCTGGAGCGGGCCGAGGAACAGATGACGATCGTCAATCTGGCAGAGAACACGCGCAAGGCGTACCGGCTGGAGCTCCGCCGGTTCTTCGACAGCGTCGGCAAGGCGCCCTCCGAGGTCGTGGCCGCCGACCTGCGCGGCTGGGTGCTGGGACGGATCGCGAGCGGGCTGACGCCGGGGTCGGTCAACATGACGGCGGCGGCGCTGCGGTTCCTGTTCCGGGACGCGCTCGACCGCCCGGACCTGGTCAAGGGGCGCCGCAGCCAGAGGATCCCCCGGAAGCTGCCCCGGCACATGTCGGTGGAGGAGACCGGGCGTCTGACCCTGGCGGTCACCGACATCCGCTACCGGACGGCGATCACGCTCTCCTACGGCGCCGGCCTGCGGATATCGGAGACCGTCGGCGTGAAGATCTCCGACATCATCGCCGACAGGAACCTCCTGCACATCCCCTCGGGCAAGGGCGGGACCGAGCGCATGGCGCCCCTGCCTGCCAGCCCCGTCGGCCATCTGCGCGGCTACTGGAGGAACATCTTTCCGCGTCCGGTGTCATGGATGTCCTGCGCCCGCTCGCCCGAGCAGCCGATCAGCACGGACTCGCTGCGCAACGCGTTCAACGCGGCCCGCGACAGGGTCGGCATCAGCAGGAACTGCACCTTCCACTGCCTGCGTCATTCATTCGCCGCCCACGTGCATGAGCGCGGGGGCAGCATCGACGTCATACAGGACGCGCTCGGTCACCGGCAGTCCGATACCACCCGGGGCTACGCGCGCGCAACCGGAAGGATGTTCGCGTCCCTCGACCATCCGATCTCCGGGTCGGCCGTGCTCGCGGCCTGACGCGGCATCATGACGGAAAGACCGGGCGTGGCGGAGATCCTGCGCCGCGCGGGACCGGCCTGTCGCCAGGCCCGGGCCGGGCTGCCCGGCGCCGTCCGCCTGAAGGTCATGGGCGCCATCGAGGCCTGCCGCACGGCAGTCCTCGGCGGCCACCTGCACCGGTGC
>JAJEAY010000005.1 GCA_022824145.1 Rhodobacter sp.
GAACCCGGTTTCAGGAAAGACGCCGTGGACCGCCGCCGCCTCCTTTCCTCAAAAGCCGCTGGGGTCGGCGCCATCTGCTTCTCCCTCGGCGGCGGACGAACAGTTCATTTCTCCAGCCTGGAGACCTTCGCCTCCCGTGAAGTGGGTGCTCTTCCCTGGAACCGGCCTGCGCATGGCTTGCGAACCGCCCGCAGACGGAGCCGGAACCGGCGCGGCGGGTTCATGAAGGCTGAAAGAAAATCTCCTGAGGTCAATACATCTGGGTTTCGGAACCCTCGTTCCACTTGGCCGCTTGCACGAATCCTGCTCGGCCTTCGCTATCAGCGAGCAAGACAAGGGGACCGCATTCGAGAAGCTGGTTGCCGTATGGCTCGTAACCGATCCGGCACAGTCGAAGCGCTACCGATCCGGCACAGTCGAAGCGCTTCGAGCGAGTCGAGACATGGTGGGATTGGGCGCGCCAGCGTGGTCTCGACAGAACAGATACCGGGATCGATCTCGTCGGAACCCCGCGCGGCGGCAGATTCGCCGCGATCCAGTGGAAGTTCCTCGACTCCGAACGCCGCATCCGCAAGGAGGACATCGACTCCATCATTTCCGCCCCGGCGAAGCTGGCGTTCGCCGAACGGCTGATCGTCGAGACCACCGGCCTGCCATGTCGCTCGAACGCCGAAACGATGCTGCATGGCAAGACTGTCCCGACATCGGTCATCGGAATCCGCTCGCTTCGCGATAGCCAGGTGGACTGGTCAGTGTTCGCGGCCAGCGGCCGGATCGCCTCGAGTCGAAAACGTTGCGGCTGAACTGAAAGGAGGCGCAGGAGGGATGCGGACGGGGCAGGCCGATTCCATGAAGATGAGAGGGCGGTTCGAATGCGCAACCCGGACAGTTGCTGCCGACCTGCATCGGCAGCATGTCCGTGCCAAAGGACGGAAGCAGCAGCGTAAGACCGGCATTAAGTTCTCGACAGAATGCTCTGTTCCTATCGTCTAAAACCCAACGATGCGCTGGCAATCAACTTGGAACGACTGATGGACTTGCGGCAGGTCTAATGGCTCAAGTCAATCGGCTCGGACCGCATTGGATTCAATCTGGCGGCAGGAGTCCCTTACAGGTTTGAAGGAACTGCGATGGTGCGGCGTAGGGCCTAAGCGTGCAAGCGCATCCAGATGCGCACGAGTGCCATATCCGGCGTTGGTTTCCCAGCAATACTCCGGGTGTTCACGCGACAGCTTGGCCATGATCGTATCCCGGCAGTGCTTCGCAACAATCGACGCCGCGGCGATTGACAGTGAACGTCCGTCGCCTTTGACCAAAGCTTCGGCAGGGATAGCCAGACCTCGCGGGATCAAATTGCCGTCAATCAGCGCAAAATCGGGTGACGGCGATAGCTGGGCGATAGCGCGGACCATTGCCAGGTGCGCGGCGCCGAGAATGTTCATCTCGTCGATTTCCTTAACGGTCGCATGAGCGATGGACACTTCGGCACAGGCATGGATTTCTGCGCTTAAGATTGCCCGCTGGCTTGCAGCGAGGCGTTTGGAATCGTTGATGCTGGCTGGTACCCTGTCAGGAACAAGCCGTACCGCAGCGGCGGTTACAGGCCCCGCGAGAGGTCCGCGCCCGACTTCATCCACGCCGCATACCGAGGTGAAACCCCGCATAAACGCTGCCTGTTCGTGAGAGAAGTCTGGAAATTCCTGACGCATGGGAACCTGATAGGCGGTCCTGCGGCCAAAGCCAAAGTCAATTCCGGAACAGACAGGCCTCGGCGGCTCTCATTTCAGGTCGCTCGGGCAGAATTCCATTCAAGTGATGTTCCCTGAGTCCGGTATTTTCATCTGGGGGTCCACCCTTTGCGGCGTATACAGCCGGCTCTGAAGAAATCACGGCCGCAAGATTTCTGGCGGAAGAAGCGGAATTCCGCTTGCGGTCTGACGTCATCGGCGAAACGTGCGAATTACCGTTCTCGCTGCGTCGCGCAGCGAAGGCTCCAGCGCTGCCAACAGCTTGACCCGATCGAATTCATCGGTGTTACGTGCAAGTTCTGCACGAAGCGAAGTGCCGAACACCTGACGGAGTTCGGTGCCGACATTGAATTTGCAGACTTTGGAGTCGAGGGCCAGTTTCCGCCTCTGGTCACGGGGTATTCCCGAACTGCCATGCATAACGAGCGGCACGTCCGATACATTCTCGATGCGTCGAAGAAGTCCAAAATCAATATCGGCTGTCTGTTCCTGCTGCAGGTGAACATTTCCGATGGAAATCGCCATCGCGTCGATGCCGGTTCCGTCCACGAACAGCCGCGCCTCCTCGGGATCGGTTCCACATGACAAAGCCCCTTCACTGTATCCTACGAAGCCGATCTCTCCTTCTACCGAAACGCCCGATTGATGGGCGATACGGGCAATCTTTGCTGTCTCGGCGATGTTTTCATCGAGCGGAAGCCGTGAACCATCGAACATCACCGACGAGAATCCGCAGCGGATGGCTTCTGTGCACTCTTCCGCCGAATGCCCGTGATCAAGATGAGCTACGACGGGCACGGTGGCGGCTTCCGCCAGATGGCGGAACATCGCGGCAAGAACCGGCAATGGAGTGTGGGTCCGGCAACCTGGCCCGGCCTGCAGAATCACCGGAGCGCCCTCTGCCTCGGCCGCCGAGACATAGGCACGGGCATCTTCCCATCCGAGTACGACCAGGCCAGCAACCGCATGGCCGCCCAGCATCGCCGGTTCAAGAACGTCCTTGAGGGTCGCGAGGGTCATTTGAACTTGGCGATCATGTCCTTGATTCCCGGAATCGTCTCCACCTGGTAGGCATGGCTTGGCTGGAAATACTGCACCAGCGGACGTTGCGACGCACCCCCAAGGATTGTGAAATAATACATCTCATAACCTGGAAGCGCAGCGCAGGGATGGTAGCCCCGGTCAATGCAGACAGTTGACCCGTCGACGATGTGATAGGCGTCGCCGGAGGATCCGTCCTCGCGCTGCCGCATCTGGAGGCCAGATCCGTGGTTTGGCCTGAAGCGGAAGTTATATGTCTCGTCGTGATGCGTCTCGTCAGGCAACCGATCAGTGTCATGCTTGTGGCTTGGGAAGCCTGACCAGCCGCCGGCGCCAACAGTGAACAGCTCGCTGACCAGAAGCCGACCGACCCTGCCGGACTGTTTCTGGCCGAGGATGTGCTTGATTCTTCGATGGGTCTTGGTTTCGTCCGACCCGTACTGGACGAGATCCAGTTCGTCTGACCTTACAGTGAACGGCTCAAGGACATCGTCAAAGCTTGCGCCCGCGACGAACACCTCGCAAGCGTCTGACACGCAGGCCATGTCCACATTCGCGCCAGTCGGGGCGTACACGCCCTCGGGCTCGCCGTCCCAGACATCCTCCCCGCGGTTTCCGAGGGCGCCGGTCTGATAGCCTTCGATTTCAACGTCGATGGTGCCGGTCGCAGGAACAATACAGGTTTCATAGCCAGGTGTGCGGTAACTGAACGCTTCGCATTTCCGGAGTTTGACGATGTTGAAATAATTCAGCGGAACGGTGGAGTTGCCGACATCGACGATGGGTTGGTTTCGGTTTTCAAATGGTGGGATGTGCATGGTTCACTCTTCCATGGGAACTGGGGTCTGGTGGGTTGATATGAAGCGGTCAAGCTCTTCGCTTGTCGGCTGCGCCGGGGCGCAGCCGACGCGCGTGACGACAATTGCAGCTGCTGCTGACCCGCGCACGATGGAGTCAATAAGTGAATAGCCCTGAGTCATCGCAATCAGGAAGCCCGCCATGAACGCATCGCCTGCACCGGTTGGTTTGAGTGCGCCGACACTGAAGACGCCGGTTCGGAACTCCCCGCTGCCGGTCAACGCAATCGATCCTCTGTGTCCCATCTTGTAAACGACTGTCCTGCCGCCCTGAGCAAGCGCACGCGCGGCCTTAAGTCCGTCGCCAAAGCTTGCTGCCAGCACTCCGAACTCATGGTCGTTTCCGATGATGATGTCACAGTTCTCCGCCATCCGGGTGTAGACGCGGGAACTGGTTTCAGCGTCTGGCCAGGAATACGGACGGTAGTCGAGGTCGAATATGATCGGGATGCTGGCTGCACGGGCTCTGTCGATGGCTTCGAAAGTGGCTGAGCGTGACGGCTCGCCAGCGAGTACGGTGCCTGTTGTCACCAATCCTCCGAAACCGGACATGTCGACTCTCTCGACATCCTCCACACTCATCTGGAAATCCGCCGCGCCATTCCGGTAGATGACAACCTGGGTTTCGTCACCACAAGTGTCGCAGACCGCGAGGGAGTTGCGCGCCTCGCCGCCCGTTTTGCTGACGTACTGCGTCTCAACGCCGTATTCCGCGAGTTGCCTCATGCAGGATTCGCCGACAGGATCGTCCGAGACGCATGTAAGAAGCGCTGCCCTTCCGCCCTGCCTGCAAAGTCCTGCTGCTATATTCGCTGAGGAGCCGCCGAGCGCGGCGAGGAACCGGCCGCCTTCCTCGAGACGGGTTCCGGGCGGATCAGCATAGAAATCCATTCCGGCGCGGCCAATCACAAGGAACCTGTCTGAGGTGAACCCCGGCCCGACCGCGCATTCTGAAACGTCCGTGTTCAATTCACCGCTCTCCTATCAGCCATGAAAGGAAACCCTGCATTCGTCGACTCGCTTCCTTGGCGTGACCTTGACGTAAGCTGTCACCGTGACGCAAGGACAAGGAACTGCGTATCAGGCGGATCATGTCAGAGATGAAAGAGATAGGACTGGGCATTGTCGGCGGCGGCTATATGGGCAAAGCCCATTCGGTCGCCATGGCCGCAGTTGGCCCCGTTTTCGGGACGGCGCTTCGCCCGCGGCTGGAAGTGATTGCCGCGAGTACGCCGGAGAGCGCGGAGCGTTACCGCACGTCCTATGGATTCTCGCGGGCGACGGCGGACTGGCGCGAGCTTGTGTCCGACCCAAAGGTCGAGGCTGTTGTGATTGCGTCGCCTCAGGCGACGCACCGGGAAGTCGCTGTCGCAGCCTTCGAACGGGGTCTTCCGGTGATGTGCGAAAAGCCAATGGGCGTGTCGCTGGAGGATGCCCGCGCGATGGTGGCTTCGGCGGAGGCATCAGGTTGCCCGAACATGGTCGCCTACAACTACATTCGCACACCTGCCTCGCAGTATGCCCGCCGTTTGGTCGAACAAGGTGCTTTGGGACGGATTACCTGGTTCCGTGGTGAACACACCGAGGATTTCCATAACGACACCGACGTTGCGGCGTGGAGATACCAAGGACGCGCCAACGGCTGTATCGGCGATCTCGCTCCCCATATATTCAATGCGGCGCTCGCGTTGATGGGACCGGTCAAGGCTCTGTCAGCGCGCATAGAGACAGTGCATCGGGAACGCGGTGGCCGGAAAGTCACGAATGACGACCAGGTGCAGATGATGGTACAGTTCGCGAACGGTGCGATGGGTCACCTGTTCGGCAGCCGTGTCGCGACTGGCCGCAAAATGGGCTATGCATACGAGATTTCCGGAACGGCGGGCTCGATCCGTTTCGATCAGGAAGACCAGAACGCGCTTTGGTATTACGACGCCTCGGATCCACCTGAGCGTCGAGGATTCCGGAAGATCCTTGCCGGACCTGCGCACCCGGACTACCTTCCGTTCTGCAAGGGGCCGGGACACGGAACCGGATATCAGGATCAGATAATCATTGAAGCAAAGGACTTCCTGACCGCAATCGAGACGGGAAAGCCGGTCTGGCCCACGTTTCGTGACGGGCTGGAGGTGCGGCGGATCATCGATGCCGCTTACAAATCGAACGAATCCGGTTCCTGGGTGCCCCTCAATGAAATCTGACAGGCTGAACTCATGACAATCCAGATTGGAAACGCGCCCTGTTCCTGGGGAGTTGAGTTCGCGGACGACCCGCGCAACCCACCTTGGAGCGACGTTCTGAAAGAATGCCGACAGGCGGGATTCAGTGGAATCGAGCTGGGTCCGGTTGGCTACATGCCGGAGGATCCGTCCGTTTTGGGAGATGCGCTGGCCGAACACGATCTGACGCTGATCGGCGGCGTCGTTTTCCGTGCGTTCCATGATTCGGCAAAGTGGGACGATGTGCTGGATGGGTCATTGCGCACCTGCAGGGCGCTTTCCGCGCACGGGGCTGAGCAGCTTGTCCTGATTGACGCGATCTCGCCGCGGCGGGCGCCCACGGCGGGCCGCGCCGGGGAAGCCGAACAGATGGACCGGGCGGAATGGGCCGCGTTCGTGGACCGTATCCGCACGATCGCGCGGATGGGAAGCGAAGAATTCGGGCTGACTGTTGGCATTCATGCCCATGCAGCGGGATTCATGGATTTCGAGCCTGAACTTGAGCGGCTGCTGAACGAGATCGACGAGACGATTCTCAAGATCTGCTTCGACACCGGCCATCACAGCTACGCTGGTTACGATCCGGTTGCCTTCATGCATCGGAACATTGACCGTATCAGCTATGTGCACTTCAAGGACATCGATCCCGCGGTAAAGGCGGATGCCATTGCCAAACGTACTGGATTCTATGATGCCTGCGCACAGGGAATTTTCTGCCGGCTCGGGCTGGGCGATGTCGACTTTCCCGCTGTCCGCGCACTCCTGCTTGACAGCGGATTTGAGGGCTGGTGCACGGTCGAGCAGGACTGCGATCCGCTGGGCAGGACTTCACCGCTCAATGACAGTACGCATAACGGCTCCTACCTGAAGTCCATCGGGTTCTGAGGAGGCCCTAATGAAAAAGCTCAATTGGGGCCTGATCGGTGGCGGCGCCGGAAGCCAGATTGGACCCGCCCACCGGCTCGGAGCGCAGGCTGACGGCAATTTCGCATTCGTTGCGGGGGCGCTTGACCACAGGCCGGATGCGGGCCGTTCGTTTGCGGCCAAGCTTGGCGTTGCGGAAGACCGCGCTTACGGAACGTGGCAGGAAATGCTTGACGGCGAGAGGAACCGTGCGGACCGCGTCGACCTGGTCACTGTAGCGACGCCCAATTCCACACATTTCGGGATCACCAAGGCGTTCTTGGAGGCAGGGTTTCACGTTCTCTGCGAAAAGCCGATGACGATGACCGTTGAAGAGGGTGAGGAAATCGTCCGTGTCGCCGCGCGCAGCGGCCGGATCTGCGCCGTGAATTACTGCTATTCCGCTTACCCGATGGTGCGGGAGATGCGTGCGATGGTGCGCCGCGGAGACCTTGGCGCCATCCGGCTCGTTGTCACCAATTTCAGCCACGGACACCATGCAGATGCCGGTGAAGCTGACAATCCGAGGGTTCGTTGGCGCTATGATCCACGTTTGGCGGGTGTGTCGGGGCAGATGGCCGACTGCGGCATCCATGCGCTGCATCTGGCGAGTTTCATCACGGGAGACGAGGTGGAAAAGCTGTCTGCGGATTTCGCGTCCTGTATCGCTGATCGGGAACTAGAGGACGAGGCGATGGTCTGCTACCGTACCGAAGGTGGCATTGTCGGCCGTTTATGGACCTCGGCTGTTGCGGTTGGTCGGCAGCATGGATTGGATATCCAGGTGTTTGGAGAGAATGGGGGATTCCGATGGGTATCCGAGCAGCCCAACCAGGTGATGTGGACACCGACCGGCGGCCGGACGCAGATCATGGAGAAGGGTGAAGCGGGGCTTTCCGGCGAAGCTGCGGAACTGAGCCGCGTCGCCATTGCGCATCCGGAAGGGTTTCCGTTGGCTGTCGCCAATATCTACGTGGATCTTGCGGCCACGATCCGTGGACGGATCCGGGAAAGTCTGCCAACTGCGTCGGATGGCCTCAGATCGATGGCTGCGGTGCATGCGGCGGTCGATTCCGCAGAGAGGGACGGTGCTTGGGTGGATGCGAGGCCGCCGATGTTCCGATAGCGGGGTTTCGGCACGGTCCAGCCTGCTAAGCTGTGTCGCTGAAATCCAACGTGTCCGGACAACTCGGTCTTGCCGGCTACCGAATTCTCACAGGGTGACCGACGCCGCTTTCGAAGTGCGCTTGAGAATCCGGAAGCCAGCACGCGATGCAGGTTCCAATTTGGCGCGACGCATGATCCTGCGCGGCTTTCTCGCGATTTGGCTGGGACTCTTGAGAAAATCATCCATAAGCCATTGATTTTCCGTCTCTTGTTCAGGCTGGGGACTTGGCCGTCCTGACGAGCTGGTAGCCGAGCTGTCCAGCGCGCTGGCCAAGGTCCGGGACGGTGCGGTCGACCCGGCGCTGTTCGCAGGCCTCGATTCCGCGCTCCACGCATTCCTCCCCTCGGACTATCAGCGTATGGATCAGGCACGCGAGACCGCGGGCGGTTGCCGTGATCGCCCCGGGGGCGTCCTTCCAGGCGAGGCGCGCCCGGTGCCTGGCCCCGATGAAGGTCTGGCTCCTGCGGGCGGACATGGAAGCAGCGCGCGGCTTCTTGCCGAGGTGAACCGCTGCGCCGTTGATTCATGGAAGGGGTGGCCTCGAGAATCCGGTCGCGGGCAAGGGTTTGCGGGAGGCGGTCGGTCTGCTTCCTCAGGGAAGCGGCGGTGCCGGTATTCCAGCGGACCAGCATGCCGTAGATGTCGTCGGTGAGGGCCTTGAACTGATTGAGTTTCATGCTGCCGTCCAGGTTTTGGAGCACCCGGGATTCCACTGCCATAACCTGAATGCTGGAATCGATGGTCTTCAAGGCAACTGATCGGGCGCATTCGGAAGGATCCAGCCTGTCGATCATGCCGTCCACGACCCTGCTCGCATTCCAGGGGTGCCTTTACCCGGTCACGCAGGTTCGGCCCTGATCTTCAGGAGGGTCTTTGCCTCGCGTCCGCACACCACGCCGATCAGGTGGACCGGTTCGCCGCGGTCGCGGTACTTCTCCGCATAGCCCCGCTCCCGCATCTGTCTGACCGCCGCATCGAGCGCGGCGGCTGCGTCCCCCTCGCCGTCGGCCATCTTGAACTTCAGCACGAACACCTGCCCGCCTGTCAGCGCAACCATGTCGGCACGGCCGCGGCTCGACACGTCCTCTGCACGGACATCCACACCGACGGCGCGGAGGCACATGTGCAGAAGGCTCGCGTACCAAGCCTCGTAGCGGGCGAGGTCTCCCGTGGCGTGCCACTGGTAGGGAATTCCCGACAGGTAAGAGCGGAGCCGTTCGGCGAACCCCGCGAAGTCGTTCGCCTCGAGAAGACCACGGAGACTCCGGCCCTCGTCCAGAGGCAGCCTCCCGCTGCCCAGATGCGCGAGCAGCTCGTCGTTCAGGCTGAGCTTCACCTCAAGGTTCGGATAGTCCAGCCGGCAGGACGTCCTGTGCCCTTCCCTCCACTCTTCGGCGATGGTCAGGTAGCCGGTCTGGAACAGAAGAGCCTCAATGCCAATATCGTTCACGTCGAACTTCGACACGAGCGACATGTGCGCCGTCCGGTTCTCAAGCTCCATCGGACTGACGGACTTCTCCATCAGCATCCGGAACAGGAACGCGGGGGATCCGGTCTCAAACCAGTAGGGGCGGAATTCCCGGTTTCGCAGCAGCAGGAGCACGTCATATGGGTTGTAGACCCGCTCCCCTCCCCGCCAGTGATAGCCGTTGTACCAGGTCCGGATCCGGCCACGGTCCAGCCCGCTGATCTCGGGTCCGAACACACGGTCGATGTCCTCATCCGTGTAGCCGCAGACGGTTGCGTAACTTGGGTTCAGGCTGATATCCTCGAGGTTGTTGAGGCCCGAGAACAGGCTAACCTTCGAGAACATGCTGACGCCGGTGACGAAGACGAAGCGGACATGCTTCGCGCTGCCTTTGATGATCCCGTAGAACCCACGGAGGTAGTTCCGGTTGGCGGTCGCGAGTTCCGGGTCTTGGAGAACGTCCAGGATCGGCTTGTCGTACTCGTCTACCAGAACGACGACCTGCCGCCCCGTTGCATGATGCAGACGGCCCAGAATGTTCCGCAACCGTCTGGGACCGGTATCGGACGCAGGGGCAGGAGAGAGATCGTACTGGCGTTCGGTCGCCTCCAGCTGCTCAATGACGTCCCCTTCGATCTCGCCTGGCGCATCGTACTTTCCGTCGAAGCTCAGGCGCACGACCGGATGGCGGGCAGACCAGTCCCAGTGTTCGTGAATGTGCAGGCCCCGGAACAACTCGTCGTGTCCTTCGAAAAGCGATCCCAGCGTGTCCAGCAGGAGACTCTTGCCGAACCTTCGGGGACGGGACAGGAAATAGAAACGTCCCTCGTCCACAAGCCGTTGGACATGAGGGGTTTTGTCGACATAATAGCTGTCCGTTTCCCGGATCGTACGGAAATCCTGGATCCCTATCGGAAGTCGCCGGGTCATGGGTGTCTCCGTTCATGGCCTGCGGAACCCCGGGCGGAGCTCGCGCAACCCTACCAAGGAACCGAAGCACGCGCCATGCCTTCCCTAACCGGAACGCCGCGCTCCCACTGCGGGCACCGAGCCGCCGCCCAACCCTTTCCGGTTCCGGAAAGGGTTGGGCATTGCACTTCGTAATGGAAGTGGAGCCTGCTTAAGGATGGCCGCTTCGCGGAAGCCATGGGGGGCGCAGATGGCGTTCCGGAACTGGAGCTTCAGCGTATCCCCCTTTCCAGCATTGCTTGGGACGTGCGCCAGCCGCAGGCGCCCGCGCTTCTTCTGGAGGCTGAACAGGATCGGCCAGAAATTCCAGCAATGGCGCGAGCGG
>JAJEAY010000274.1 GCA_022824145.1 Rhodobacter sp.
TCGTCAACAAGCAGAATCTCCGGATCCATAACCAGTGCACGGGAGATCTCCAGAAGACGGCGTTCGCCGCCGGAAAGAACCTTGGCCTGATGCTTCCGACGGTCCGCAAGGCGTGGATATTTCTCGAATACCCGTTCGGCCGCTTCCTTGGCATCCTTCGGACTGTTCTTCAGAAAACCGCCCATCCAGAGGTTTTCCTCCACCGTCATGCCGGGAAACACCGACTTGTCCTGGAGGATGTATGCAATTCCGGCTTTCCTGAGCTTGGAGGTGGGGTTGAGCCGCGTGATGTCGCGCTTTTCGGATCCGTCACCCGCTTTGATCGAGCCGGAGAATATGTTGTTGAATCCGAAAATCGCATGCAGGACGGTCGACTTTCCGGCGCCGTTCGGCCCAATCAGGCATAGCGACTGCCGACGGGCCACTGCCAGGTTCAGTCCATGCAGGATCTCCATCTGGCCGTAACCGGCGCACAGATCTTCGATCAGGATGTAGGGGTCGTCGTTGGCGAGCGCCAGAATTTCGGGAAGCTCGATTTTCCGCGCAAGCTGGGCTGCCTGGCGCGAAACCGCGTCCACCGAAATCACCGTATCGACGGAACCGCCGTGATAGCCGCTGGTGCGGGACTGTCGCTCGTTCGCCATCAGTGCGCACCCAGATAGGCGTCAATGACGCGCTGGTCGTCCTGGATGTCTTCCGGCTTGCCGCTGGCCAGCATCTGTCCATGTGCAAGGCAATATATCGTGTCTGCCATATTCATAATCACACGCATATTGTGTTCGATGATGAAAAGAGTGATGCCAAACTCCGTGTTTGCGAGCTTAAGGCGGTCGATCAGGCCGTTGATAAGGGTAGGATTGATGCCAGCCGTGGGTTCATCGAGCAGAAGCACTGTCGGCTCGTTCATCAGCGCCATCGCGAATTCAAGGAGTTTCTGCTGTCCAAAGCTGAGCGAACTGGCCTGCAGGAACCGCTTTTGGTACAGACCCACGAACTCAAGCAGCCTCTCCGCCCTCTCGCGGTCTTCGGCCGAGTTCTTTCTGAAGGCATCCCAGATCGAGAGCTTGCGGTGCGGCAGAGAGATCAGCATGTTCTCGACACAGTTCATCGCGCCGTAGATCCGGGTCTGCTGGAACGTGCGGAGCAGCCCGAGACGGGCGATCTCCGGAACCAGCATTCTGCTGATCTCCTTGCCTTCAAACGTGATCGAGCCTGAATCGATCGGGTGGAAGCCGACAATGGAGTTGAACAGCGTAGTCTTGCCGGATCCGTTGGGTCCGATCAGCCCGGTGATGCCGCCCTTCTCCACCGACATCGAAATGTCAGTGTTGGCCTTTACACCGCCAAAGGATTTGGACACTCCCGATACCTCGATGATCGCGCTCATTGCGGCGCCTCCCCGGCATCTACCCTGATTCCGAACCAGTCCGGCCGTTTCTGGCGAAGGAAACCCATCAGGCCGTCCTGGAAATACACCACCACGACAACAATCAGCGCTCCAAGGGCAACCCATTGCCAGCCGAGGAAGTAATTCCATGTGGTTTCCTTGAACACATGGAACATGATCGCGCCGATGACCGGTCCCCAAAGGGTTCCCTTGCCGCCGAGAAGCACGCAGACAACCATGAAGATGCCAAGGTTGATGGTCTGGTAAGCGGTTTCCAGCGGTTCGAAATGAATGAGCTGGAACGCGGAGACCGCGCCGGCCGCGCCTACAAAAACCGCTGCCATTGCCCACGCGATCAGCTTGTAGCGCAGGGTGTGAATACCCATGGCTTCGGCCTTTTCCTCATCATCGCGGATCGCGTTCATCGCCGCTCCAAACCGGGTCGAATACAGCCAGGACACGAAAATGAACAATGTGACGCCAAGAGCGGCGAAGAGATAGTAGATCAGGAGCTTGAACTGCTCGAAGTCGCCGGGATAGTTCGGCATCGCGATTCCCTGCCCGCCGCCGACCCAGTCCCAGTTCGACACAAGCTCCCCGGCCGCGATGGCGACACCCAATGTGCCAATGGCGAAATAAGGCCCGCGCAGGCCGAAGGTGACCCAGCCGACCACCACGGCACTGATCGCGCAGAACAGTCCCGCTCCAAGCGTTCCGATCACAAGGCCCGCGAAGTACTGGCCCCAGGTCCAGGTATAGATTCCGCCGCCCGACGCCGCCGTGTACTCTCCGACATTGTAGACGATTCCAATCGTGATAACCGCGGCGACGTACATGCCCGTTCCGTAAAAGAAGATATTTCCCAAGCTGTTGTAGCCCATCTGGCCACCTGTCATGTCCCAGCTGAGGGCAACGATGATCATTAGCCAGAGTGTGGCCAGCTGCGTCTTGAACGCCGGAAACAGGAACGGAGCCAACAGCGTAAGGGCCAGAAGCGCACCATAGATTCCAAGTCTACGCATGGTCATGGAAACACCTTCACTTCAGGACCTGCCGCTGCCGCCGCTGCCGCATCAGCTTCCAGACCAGGACGAGGAGAAGCAGAAGGACGGCAATGGCCTGCTGGTAACCGATGCCGAACACATGGCTTCCATACTGCTCCGCCGCGCCGATGCCGAGACCCGCTGCGATCACACCCGGCAGATTGCCGAGTCCGGCGGCGGTGACGATGACGAACGCACGGATCGAATAGGTGATTCCGTAGAAAGGCTGGATGACCCATACCATCACAATGATGGCCCCGGCAGCACCACAGATCGCCGCATTCAGCGAAAACGTGAACGCATAGACCTTTTCGGTGTCTATCCCCAGAACGCGGGCGGCGCGGCTGTCCTGTGCCGTGGCACGGATCGCCTGTCCCATTCGGCTGTTCTTCATAAAGAGAATCACCGCTAGCGCGAGGCCCGCTGCCATGCAGACGCCGATGAGCTTGGCGATCGGAACATCGATCAGCCCGTCGGCGAAGTAGAGAGTGTCATATTCGAGCTTGAGCGACTGCGTATCGGAACCGAAGAGCAGGTTCATGATCTGCGCCATCATGATGGCAAGCCCGAACGTCGCGAGAAGCGAGGTGAACAGGTCACGTTCGATCACCCGGGTGATGATCAGCTTGTAACAGACCCATCCGATTCCCGCCATAACGACAAGCGCAACCGGTACGCCGATAAGCGCCACCGCATTGTCACTCAGGCCAATGCTCTGCAGCCAGCCTGTCTTCACCAGGAACCACGAAGTATAGCCACCGGCGATCACGAAATCGCCCTGCGCAAGGTTTTTCACGTTCATCACGCCCCACACAAGCGCGAGGCCATATGCAGCCAGCGCGAACAGGGCCCCGATCATCACACCGTCAATGATGATCTTCAGGTTAACGATCGGATATTCGATCAATAACCCGACATTGAATAGAATCTGGTCCATGCCGAGCGCGCCTCGCCTTGTTAGGTGACCATTACGTCCCGGTCATTCCGGATTTCATTGTAGCAGCGCCGGGCGCGACCGACGCGCCCGGCGCTGCAGTCAGGTCGTGGCTGCGTTCACGGGCGCGGCCAAACCAGGTCGTGGCTGGCGAAGGCCGACGGAGCAACTACGTTGTACTGACCATTCTGGATCTGGCGCAGCACCATCGGCTTTGCGATGTTGTTGCCCGCCTCGGAGAACCTGATCTGACCGTAGAAAGTCGCAAGATCCGTCTCGGAAATGGCGTCACGGACGGCTTCCTTGTCAAGCGAGCCAGCGCGCTCAAACGCATCCTTGAACACGTAAACGGCAGCGGACGCTTGGGCGGTCTGATACGGAACCTGTTTGTCGGCGTATTCAGGATACGCAGCTTTGAACTCGGTATCGTAGTTCGCCGCCGAGCCGAAAATCGGGTCTTCGTAGGTGAGCGTTTCAGCCCATTGGGTCGAACAGAGGATGTTTTCCGCAAAGTCCCCGAAGTTTCCGGTGACGTCGGCAGCCTCACAATGGGTGACGGCAATCATCGGAGCGCTGATCTTCTGCTCTCCGATCTGACGAACAGCGGTGGCGGCGCCTTTCGAATGGCCGGATACGATGAGCACGTCTGGCTTGACCAGTTTCACCTTCGTCAGAATGGCTGTCATGTCCGAAAGGTCGCGCGGAAGCTTTTCGTCCACAACGATCTGCATCCCGTATTTCGAGGCGTCCTCCAAAACACCGGCACGGATGTCCAGCGAGAAAGGATCGTTCTCGACAGCGATGGCAACTGTGACCTCGGACGGATCCTTGCCTGTTTCCTGAGCCTTTTCAGCGGCCAGCGTGATGGCAGACGCCAGATACTGCTCAGATGTGGACAGCACCGCAAACAGGTATTTGTAGCCCTTGTTGAACAGGGAACGGGACGCGCCTTCCGCTTCCACCATTGGAATCTGGTACTTCTCGGTCACCGGCGCGATCGCTTTGGTCAAGCCGGAACTGTATGGTCCAAGCATATACTGGACGCCGTCCTGAATGATCAGACGTTCCGCAAGCGTGGCGCCGCGGTCACCCTTGGACTCGTCGTCATAATAGATGACTTCGAAATTGTAGCATTTGTCACCCATCTTGATTCCGCCGTTCTCGGCGATCTTCGTGATGGCGAATTCATAGCCGTTCTGGGCATGCACACCGTTGGTCGCGTATTTTCCGGTCAGCGAGATCGCTGATCCAAGCGTGATCGTGTCGCATTCCATTGCGGACGCGACTGACCCGAACGCGAAGACTGTCGCCGCAGACAGCAGCGTGTTCCGTAGGTTCATGGATTCCTCCTTTGATCTGACCCGTCTCCCGGGCCTCGACGGACGACTTCAAACATGACGGGCCGACAACTTCAAGTGCATAGAAACGCGTAGTCTGTTTTAAGAAGCCAATCAATGGTTTGACACGTCGCCGGACACGGGCGACGGTGCGCAGAGAGAACAGGGAAAGCTGGAATGTACGAAAGAACAATACTGGTTGTCGGAACCTTTGACACAAAGAATGACGAACTTCGCTACGTCACAAACCACATTCGGAAGCAGGGCGGTGAAGTTCGCACGATGGATGTCAGTGTTCTGGGAAACCCAGCAGAATCATGCGACATCTCCAAACATGAGGTTGCCGCGGCAGCAGGCAGTTCCATCAAGGAGGCCGCAGGCAGCGGTGACGAAAACACAGCGATGCAGATCATGGCACGGGGATCCACCGTCCTGGCAGTCGATATGGAGGCACGGGGCGAAATCCACGGAGTGATCGCGCTCGGTGGTACGATGGGGACCGACCTCGCTCTCGATGTCTGCCAGGCCCTGCCCCTTGGAGTGCCGAAATGCGTCGTGTCGACCGTGGCGTTCTCTCCTCTCATTCCTCCCAACCGACTGTCACCCGACATCATGATGGTTCTTTGGGCCGGTGGGCTTTATGGGCTGAACTCGGTGTGCAGGGCGTCGCTGAGCCAAGCGGCAGGCGCAGTCATCGGAGCAGCGCGGTCCTCGGAAAGACCTGACAGGCGCAGACCGGTTGTCGGAATGACCTCGCTAGGGTCGTCGTGCCTTTCCTACATGAAGCATCTGAAGCCAGAACTGGAGGCACGCGGGTTCCAAGCTGCTGTATTCCACGCCACGGGAATGGGCGGCATGGCATTCGAACGCATCGCTGCGCATGGCGGATTTGCCTGCGTGATGGACTTTGCCCTGCCCGAGCTTGCCAATCTCATGGCAGGCTCCGTCGTGAGCGCAGGGGAAGACCGGCTGCTATGTGCTGGCCGCGCCGGCGTTCCGCAGATCGTCGCGCCGGGCTGCATTGACCTGATCGACTTCGCGGGCTGGCAGGACATTCCTGAGCGTTTTTCTGACCGGACGTTCCATGAGCATAACCGTCTGATCAAATCATCGGCTCTGAACGCGGAGGAAAGGCGCGGGACCGCACGGGAAATCGGAGCAAGGCTTTCGAAGACGGCAACACCGACCCATGTGCTTCTTCCACTTGATGGAATCGAGGAATGGGACCGGCCCGAAGGGCCGTTTCACGACCCTGTAGGGCTGGCTGCGTTCAACGATGAGATGCGGAAGGCGATTGAACCGCCGACTAAACTGACGGAAGTGCAAGCGCATATCAACGATCAGGCATTCGCAGATGCGGCTCTTTCCGTATTCGACAGCTGGCTGGCAGACGGTACGGTAAGTTCTGCTGCTTAAGCATTGCGTCGGCCGCTTCACCTCCCCGTTTAACCGGCATTGCCGCCTTGATAGGCACCGCCAGACGTCTTCTCACCCATGCAATTCCGGAACCGCCCGCGCGGCAATGGCATTCGGTTAACGGGATTTGATGCCGTCAAGGTCCATCGAATCAGAACGCAGAGATCAATATATTGATTATATGTACCTAAAATTTCATCATATGCGTTGCCAAGAATGTGAACTTAGGTGCTCGCGAAGGGGAAATCTGCTTAACCGAATGCCATTGGCCCGCGCGGTCGCAGTGGAGTTGCCTCAGCCCACGGCACGAAGGATCCGCAGACGCCGTCCAAATCCATAAACAAATCAGTTCAGCGAAAGATGGATGTTGTTCGGATACATCCGGAACCGTACAAAAAAAGCCACTGCCCTTGGTGACGGCAACCATGGCTTCAGCGAGGGAACGAACAGGAGCGGTGCAATGGGCGCAGTTCGAGCGAATTCACCAAGACAGTTCCACACCATCGGAAGAGCCAGCTAACAACTCCATCCCAATGGATTCCGTCCGTCCACGATACGAACCCAGATTGCCAAGGGAAACAGACACCAACACATGTTCATTCAGACAGAGCTTCCGGAGTTCAGACCACCCTACTCCGAGCAGGAAACTGCACAGAAACCCTCATGGGCATTCTGTGCTGCCCAAAGCGCCCGCTCAGTTCACGGCCAATTCAGCGACGAGCGCCGCGTACGACGCCCCGTGCATGTCCCGGTCCGCGCAGGTGCCCTGAACCGCAGGCCTCGGCAGCGAGAATTTGACAACGTTCAGTGACGGGATGTCGAACCGCTTCATGTCACCGGGATCGGTTCCGAACAGTTTCGCCACGCGCTCGGTCGAAACACCCTGGCTCACGCGCCTGAATTTCTCCGCGTTTCCGCAGAATATGTCGATGGTAAGCCAGAACGGACCCGCGTTCTTGCTCCGCACCTTCTCTACAATCTGGCCAAGCTCAGCCAATGTAGCGCACCTCGAGACGGAACGCCTCCATGGGGTCACTCAGTTCCATGACATGGTTAAGGCAGAACTCGAACACTTCGCCACGATCGATTTCAGCGGGAGAGAAAGGAAAGGCAAATGTCGGCTGCTCCTCGCCCGCTGTCAGGGGATGATGAAGCAGGTAGGGATTGAGCATCTTGCCGATTTCATCGACGGCATCCGGCGAGCCGGCTGTTACGATTCCAAGAACTCCCAGTTCCAACGCACCGTTCGACCTGTTCTCAAGATGTCCAAGCGTGGCGTCCTTTCCAATGACCCGAAGCTCGATGTCGAACTCACCCGGCCCAAACCCAAGCCGTTCCGAAACCTTGGCCCGGCACCTTGACAGGATTCCTGAGCACCAGGCATCGACGTTTTCGACATACCGTCTGTCCCGCAGCAGGGTCAGCAGAACGCTCTGGTAACCAACCCTCCGTGCGCCTTCGAGCTTAACTCCATACCGTTCGGAAGGAACCCATTTCGATCCTGTCACGCGCACCCTGGTCGCATCAAGCGCCCGGTAGCTTGCATCGGTTACGTCAAGGTGCCCTCCGGGCTCAAGAAGAATGAACGGATCGGAATTCTCGTACAGCATATGCGCTGAAACGGTGTGCGGAGTGGCGCAGGCGCCGTCGGCCAGCGGTGAGACGGTGAATCCCTCTTCGTCAAATTCCACCATGATCACGCCCGACTGTGGATTGGTTGCACATAGCGCTCCGCACTCGCCGATCTTCGCCCCGTGCCAGGCGCCGCCCGGGTGGCATCCCCGCACAAGCGGAAGCGCCGCAATGATCGCTGTGTCGGTCGTTCGACCGGCGATGACAATGTCCGCGTCGGTATCGAGCGCCGCGTTTATCTGCTCCGCTCCCGCGAGCGCGACGATGTTCCCGCAGGAGTCGAGAATGGTGTCGTCAATATCGGGTGCAGGATGAAGCGGATTTATCCGGCCAGCCATGAGCGCGTCCTGGACAGCCGCCGCGCTCTGGCCGGATTTCAGCACCGCAACCCTCGCGCTCCGACCGGTCTCCGCCAGGATCTCTTCAGTGATCCCGACAAGCCAGTCAACGGCGCCGTCAGACCCACATGTACCGGCCGTCCCGATCACCAGCGGAACGCCAGCCGCGGCGCGGGCTTCGATGAGCCCGGCCCATTCAGCCTTCGTCGATGCTCGCGAATACTTGCTGACTCCGCGTCCGAGATAGGACGGGCCGCTGTCTGTGGACCCTCCGTCAATCGCGATTATGTCCGGTTTGGCCGCAATTCCACGATCCAGGGCGACACTGTCATAGCCAAGCCCCAAAGCGCCCGACGGAACCAGCACCCGAACCATCAGCCTGTGTCGGACTGCTGCCTGCGCAGCAGCGGGCGCAGGAACATCGGTGCAACGAAACCGGCGATGGCCGCAATCCAGAGGCCGATGGCAATCGGCGAAGAGAACAGGAATGTCCAGTCACCGTCCGAGAGGACCATGGCCCGACGCAGGCTGTCCTCCATATGGTTGCCTAGGAGAATGCCAAGAATGATCGGCACCGTCGGCACATCCAGCTTGCGCAGCAGGTAGCCAAGAACTCCAAACCCCACCATCAGGATCAGGTCGAAATAGCTGCCTGAGAGCGAGTAGATGCCGACGAATGAAACCATCATCACCCCCGGTAGCAGAACCCAGGGAGGAACCTGCAACACGCGCACGAACATCTTTACCAGCGGAACGTTCAGCAGAAGCAGAACGAAGTTCGCGATCAGAAGCGAAGCGATCAGCCCCCAAACCACTTCCGGCCGATCAGTGAACAGCGTCGGACCTGGCGTTATGTTCAGCGTCATGAGCAGCGCAAGCAATACGGCGGTTGTGCCGGAACCGGGAACTCCCAACGTCAGCATGGGAACCAGTGCCCCGCCAGCAGCCGCGTTGTTGCCTGCTTCAGGCGCGGCGACACCCCGTGGCGCGCCTGTACCGAAACCGCCCTTTTCACCAGCGATGGATTTCTCGCTCATATACGCCAGGAACGAGCCAAGGGATGCCCCGGCTCCGGGAAGTACACCGGCAATGAATCCGACGCCCGACGCACGGAGCATGGTCCATCCGCTGGCGATTATGTCCCTCACAGGAACGGTGACCCGCTCCAGCTTCACGCCAATCGATGTGCTCCTTCCATGGCTTTCAATGAAAAAGAACACTTCGGCCACCGCGAAAAGCCCAACGATGGCGACCAGGAAATCCACGCCGTCCATCAGGTGCAGGTGCCCAAAGGTCAGGCGTGGCATGCCTGACGTGTTGTCAAGCCCGATCATGGCGATTCCCAGCCCGATGCAGGAGGCTATCGCCGCTTTCGCCTGGTTTTTTGAGGCGAGGCCGCCGAGCGTGCAAAACGCAAGAAGATACAGCGCGAAATACTCCGCGGGACCGAACTGGTATGCGACCCGCGACAGCAGCGGGGCCAGGAACATCAAACCGATCGTCGCCAGCAGCGCACCGACGAACGATGCCACTCCGGAAAGCACCAATGCGTCCCCCGCCCGGCCCTTCTTGGCCATCGGATAACCGTCGAGCGTCGTCATCAGCGCCGGTTCGTCACCGGGAATGTTCAGCAGAATCGACGAAATCCGTCCACCATACATCGCGCCGAAATAGACCGCCGTCATGAGAACCAGAGCACTCGTCGCATCGAGACCAAGAGTAAAGGTTATCGGTATCAGGATCGCCACTCCGTTCGACGGTCCAAGCCCCGGAAGCGCACCGATGACTGTTCCGAGAATACAGCCAATCACGGCCAGCATCAGCGTGAAAGGCGACAACGCGATTCCGAAGCCGAGTGCCAGGTTCGCGAATACATCCATGTCCATGGTCTATCCCAGCCAGGCTTTGGGAACCGCGAACAACCCAAGCCCCAGAGCGTATTTGAACAGAAGAAACAGTCCAACCGAAAGAACCACACCGGTTGCTGCTGCCTGAATCGGGCGCGGTGATATCTGATAGCTCAGGAATCCTGCAGCAAGCGCTGTTGGAATCAGGAAACCAAGCGGCTTCAGCAGATAGGCATAGGCAACCAAAGCGGCGACAGTAAGCGCAAGCGCACCGAACGTGCGCAGTCCCGGCCAATCCGGATCAGGATCGGGCCGAATAATCAATACGACGCCGCACAGCGCCATCACGCCACCGATCATGTAGGGAAACGTACGCGGCCCAACGGGATCGGACAGAAAGCTCGTTTGAATCTGGGTGGCGCTCAGGACATACCCGAGCGCCACAATCAATGTAACCAGACCGAAGATCCGGTTGGATACCATTACTGGATCACTCCGATGTCCTTCGACATCTGGTTAATTTCCGCGATCAGGCCATCGATGTAGCCTTGGAAATCGTTTCCAACCATGGTGAATGGCGCGAGGCCATTCGCCACCATGGCTTCCATCCATTGGTCGCTTGCCGCCACCTGGCCCAGCTTGTCCGCCCATTCCTGGAAGCGTTCGTCGCTGATGCCCTTCGGAACGTAGAGACCCCGCCAGTTGCCCGCAACGACGTCATAGCCCTGCTCCTTGGCGGTCGGGATGTCCTCGAAGCCCGGGACACGCTCTTCAGTCAGTACGGCAAGGGCGCGGACCTCACCCGACTTAAGGAAGCCGACGATTTCGGAAATGTCGCCTGTCATGGCCTGTGTGAAGCCACCGATTGTCTGGGTGATGGCATCCGCGCCGCCGTCCACACCGATGTACTTGACCTTGGTAATGTCAGTGAGCCCGCCTTCGCGAAGGATCATGAGCGGTTTGAGGTGATCGAAGCCGCCGGTTGCGGATCCGCCGGCAAATGCGACCGAGCCAGGATCGGCCACAGCTGCATCCACGAGATCCTTGAGCGACATGAACGGGCTGTCAGCCGCGACGGCGATCACGCCGGGATCGATACCGATGGCGCCCACGAAACGCACCTGATCAGCGGTCATGCCTGCATAGGCATTCTGCGCAAGGCGTGTTGCGGTCGCCGAAGACGCGGCGACGATCAGGTCAGCGTCGTCGTTGCGTTCGTTCACGACATGGCTATATGCGAGCCCGCCGCCGCCGCCAGCCATGTTCGTAACCTGAACCGGATTGTCCACGGCACCGATCTCATGCAGGATCTTGCCGATCTGGCGGCAGGTGAAATCCCAGCCACCGCCCGGGTTGGCTGGGGCGATGCACTCAGCGGCTGACACCGCACCAGCGGCACCCATCAGGAAAGCGCTGAGTCCCAGCGCGCGAATCGAAACGGTCATTGTGTTCCTCCCAATTGTTCGCACAACAGTAAACGGACGGAACGCAGCAAGGCCGTTCCACCCTTGAAGTCCGCTATGATTCGCGAAAAACCTGACAGCAACCTGTCACAGGTGAAAGGGACAGCGCCAATGCGGTTCCTCCTTGTTGAGGACAACGGCGACCTAGGCCGATCCGTGCAGAAACGGCTGTCGCTCGACGGCCATGCCGTTGACTGGGTTCAGTCGATCACCGACGCGAAGGACCATCTTGCCATTACGGGCTACGATCTAATCCTTCTGGACATCATGCTGCCGGACGGCGATGGACGCGGATTCCTGGCCAGCCACCGCCGTGCCCAGCGGGACACCCCAGTCATCGTGATGACCGCGCGTTCGGCTGTCAGTGACCGCGTGGCGCTGCTCGATACAGGAGCCGATGACTACATCACAAAACCGTTTGACTTCGCAGAACTCGAAGCCCGGTGCCGCGCCGTTCTGCGCCGCCGAGGAGGTGCCGCCCAGACACAGATCCACTATGCCGACCTCAGCTTCGATCCGCTGTCGGCCTCGGTCACCGTCGCGGGAGATGCGCGCGAGCTCCGGAACCGTGAGATGCGCCTGCTCGAGATACTCATCTCCACACCCGGCCGCATTCACTCGAAGTCACAGCTCTGCGACCGGCTTTTCAGCTTCGCGGAAACGGTCTCCGACAACGCAATCGAGGTATATGTGGGTCGCCTGCGCAAGAAACTCGCTGGGAGCGAGGCCCGCATCGAAACTGTCCGCGGCGTCGGATACCGCCTGACAGCGCCGTGACCCTCCGATTCCAGCCGTCGATCCGCCGTCGGTTGATGATCCAGCTCCTGGCGGTCGCCGCGCTCCTTGCCATTCTTCTCTATCTAATGGTCCGCACCGTCGTGCGGGACGCCGTTGAGTCCTCCCATGACAGAATCCTTGGCGCCGCTGCGCTCGAAATCGCCGACCAGCTGCGAGCGGCGGATGAGGGAGTCGAGATCGACATTCCCTACTCCGCCTTCTCCATGCTCGGGTCAGTTAGCCAGGATCGGGTGTTTTACCGCATCGTCACCAATGGAGAGACCATTACCGGATACCCTGACCTTCCGGATCCGCCGCAGGATGCGAATCTCCTCAATCCTGCCTACTATTCCAGCGAATTCCGGGAGATGCAGGTCCGGGTCGCCGCCGTTGAACGTTCCATACTCGTCGAGCGCTCTCCAGTCCGAGTTGTCGTTATGGTCGCGCAGACACGTCAGGGCCAGGCGGCTGTTGTCGCCACAATGGCGAACCGCGCCGCGGCACTCGGTCTCGGATTCTTCGTCGTCGCGACCCTTCTTTCACTTCTAACCGCGAC
>JAJEAY010000287.1 GCA_022824145.1 Rhodobacter sp.
CGTTGATCCCGCACGGTTTTCAATCCCTGATCATGGATGCAGAGGCCTTTCGCTTCCTGACGCCCGAGCGGCGCTGTTCTTCACACCCCACGCATCGGGGATGCAGGATGTGCCCTGTCGCAACCTGTCGCGTCCATCGGCGACTCTCGCGGCCAGCCGGGGACCGGATGTTGTTGGAACGAGCGCAATGCGCGCGCCATGCGTGAATCCCCAATCCCCTGTCCCTGTCCGGCATCTCGAGTCGTCCACCGATACACGATCGACATACGCAAAGAAGCCCCATTCCGAGGATGACCGCTCCAGAGAACCCTCGCGGTTCTCAAGAGAACTTCCCCAATGTCCCTCCCAGACCACACTGTATGCTTTTGAGCATACACCCGCACTGTCCTCAAGGGATCAAAGTCAGCCCCGAGCTTTGACTTGGATCGCCGACCAATTTGCATTCAATAGCCCCTACTATCGAACTCCAGGAGTCTCCAAGAATGAACGACACGACGTCAAGCACGACGAGATCCTGGCCAAAGACAGAAGAAACAGGTGGCGAAGCTCGCCGCGCACGATCAAACCGCTTCTCCGATTCTGAATGGAAATTCGTTGCAACGGCCACCCAAGTTCGCTGGAATAACGCTACGCACTTCGCAAGAAATGCGCCCATTCGGGCCGCATCCGTTCAGTCTACTGACGACAAATCAGTTTACTGACGACAAAGGTGCGCCACATCGCAACAGACTGCCTCCATCGAACGAACATTGACGGCACTCACTTCTTCGCCGCGCTAGAACGCGACAGCTTGACTCGACATTGCGACAGCAGCGAACTCTGGATGAACCAATCAGAACCGTCCGACAACCTCAGGCAATACCATTGCCTCGACATTTTTTGAAACGGACTTTGCGGCAAGCCGCAATTTTCGGTATGCTCCTGCAATCGAAGTCCGGAAGGAAAATATTATCATGAACAGGGTCTCGCTCTCCGCTAAAGCAACTGCCCTCTTCTTGGTATACGTGATTTCGTTTGCGGTCGCCCTGCCTGTGCTTGCGCAGTCGACGGTGATAGGGACGGGTCGGGACGGCTGCTATTTCGGTGAGTGCTCTGACTCCCAGACCTCGGACCAGAACGGCGACAAACCGCCCGAACGAGCGTTTTGCCAGGAACCAAACCGTCAACTCTTTTGCGTCACGTATACTGGTAGCTGCGTGATGGTAAATCAAACTTATCCTGTCAACGACCCTTGCCACTGTAATACTCTCAGTGGATCCAAAGATGGCCGGACCCAATGCATGTCGCGACCGAGTTTTGCGACGATGTGCTGGTTTGCTGGCGGCTCCTGCCCGCTTAGCGTGCCTATCGCTGCTGGCGCAGGCTGCTGGTGTCCTACATACTACGGCCCCCAGCTGGGAACAGCCAGATGAACATTGCAACACGACGCACGATACTTCGGACGGCAGTCGCCGCGCTCGCGCTATTCAGACCGTTTGACCTTCAGGCTAGCGAGCATAATGATGGGTGCTGTATCCAGCCTGACGGCGCCAACCGATTTCATCTCAACATGGGATCCAATCTTCCCCGGAATGGATTGAGCCAGGACGAAGTCCTAGCCGCACTCGACCTTGACTCCGGAATTTCCATCCAATTCGAAGAGGCACTCGGTCGCGTACTGGCAATGATCTCGCGTTCCTTTGGGCAGCGTCCTGGGTTCGGCTTCTATGATGATGGTCTTGCCTTAAACGCCTACGCACTAGACACGACTGCCATCGAAGGGACTTCTGGAACCGTCGCGTTCGGACGCAACATGCTGCATAAACAAGTAAATCTCGACCCGGACGGCATTTCTGTCGCGGCGATTTGCGCCCATGAATTTGCGCATATTTTGCAATTCAAGACACATTGGAATCACAGGCTCGTGCGGACGTATCCCAGATATTGCCGCGAGTTGCACGCCGACTACTTGGCTGGGTTTTTCCTGTACTGGTTCCAGCAGGAGCGGAGCGACGTACGTCTCTGGCGTGTCGGCAAGGCTTGGGAGGATATGGGCCCCTCCGAATTCACTGATGACTCGTCGCATGGGACTGCGCGGATGAGACTCGACACTATTCAGCGTGGCTATTTCGACGCGGACGAATTTGGTCCAAGCGGTGTCCATGCCGCGGCAGAATCCGGCTTTGACTACGTCGGTACCCACGCTCCACTTCCCAGATAGCCGCCCGGGACAGGAGTTCAGGGCTTCCTCGCAAGCACGTGACCGAACACGCAAATGCCTGACGGAATCCGATTGTTCTGACAGTTGCGGTTTTCGTATCTACTGATCCGCATCAAAAACAAAAATTTTTCGCTGCGGGGCTTGCGCCGCGCAAATCCGGGCATTCTCGCTCAACGGCAAAGTTTGCCATCAGTGGGCTGCGCCACCCAGCGCTCATCCGTGCCGCTCCAGCACAGTTCGACGCGCGCAGCACCATCGAATTGGGCATAGTAAAACGCGCCCTCTGTCAACCTTGCGCCGTCAACGAGCGCGACAGGCGCTAGAGCCGGTTCAGGGTCTTCACCGAGCAGCACAGGCGTCGTCGCAATCGCTACAACCATTTCAACCGCCTGAATCAACGCCGTACCCCGCTCTCGAATGTTGAACTTCGTCCATGTTCCCCCTTCAAGCGACAAGTAAAAGACAAGTTGTTGACCGCTGCGGTTGCGCAGAAGAATCTCGTCTTCATTGAGAATGCCAAGCATCTCCCCGCTTGTCACTCGCACGCGCTCATCCGCCCCCGCCGAGTTAGCGAAGAGCGCCACCGAAAGGAAAATCAGCACCACCCTCATTCGCCCTTACCGCTGTAGCGATCAGCGCGTCCAAGCATGTAGCCCGCAATGGTGCCCAGAAGGCCAAGCGCTGGAGCGATCTGATTGGCGCTGTAGCCCATCGTCACGAGGAAGAGCGTACCGGTTACAATCAGCACCAACGCGAGGATCCGGATAACGTTCTCGTCGGAGAACTGGCCTAACCGCCGCAACAAAAACGCCACGGCGAAACATATAAGGCTGAAGACTAGCACCATCGCGGCACCGCCAAGTTCTTTCTGCGACAGCGTCGCTGTATTTGGGAAGGTTACGGCGACGTCAGGAGGCGGTACGTTCGCGCGCGCGGCACCCACGTTGATCAGGAAAAAGCAAAGAATGAGTGACCTTCTCACCGGCTCCTCCAAAAGCAACCAATTTCAGATTGCCCACGAAGTAAACTGTTTGCAACAGTCGCCTCACCCTTAATCGGAACTTCATTGGGGTCTGGAGGCTGATTCTGTTGCCATCCTGCTGATTTTCAGGGGCTTTCCGGCCTGGCGGCGACCGCTCAACCTGGCAGTCTTATGGGAACGTTCTGGTCCGGCTTCACTCCGAGCAGCTGGAAGGCCCGTTTCTGGACCGGGGTCGGTGCGGTGACGACGGACAGCAGGCTTTCGCCATGTCCGGGCAGGCGCAGCTGGTTCAGCGCCATGCCCGAGAGATCGTCGAGCAGGGTGCGGAAGCTGTGGACCGGCAGTCCGTCGGGGGTGCGCTTGGTGTCCGCCTTGGCCTTCGCGCTCTCCGAGACCTCGGCCTTCTCCACCGGCGAGCTGCGTTGCGCACGGGCACCCTCGCGATCGTCGTCCTCGAACAGCATCGGCGCGAGGCGCCGGCGCATGTGCCATTCGACATGCAGCGCCAGCATGCACATGAACACGTGGGCGCGGACATGGTCCTCCGAGTAGACGTGGACCGGACGGATCCTGAGGTCGCTCTTGGCGTTCCGGAACGCGCGCTCCACGCCCGCGAGGCCCTTGTACGCCTCCATCGCGGCCTCCGCGCCAAGCGACGCCGCATCCAGGCTGGTGCGGATGACGTAGATCCCGTCGAGCCGCGCCTCGGCGGCGGCATGCCGGGAGAGAAACTTCCCTGTGCGTGTGCCGGCAAAGCAGGCGTGCCCGCAAATAGCGGGATGCAGAAACGCAGGAACAGCTGAGCACATCCTGCCAAATGATGGCGCACCGATCACGCTACCTGATGGACATTGGCTCGCGACTTTCGCCCTCAACACGATCCGTGAAGTCCGCATCGAAGGGAAGGCTACCGGTTTCCCGCGGCCCGTTTCAAGAAGCCTCTATCCGGTCGACAGTCTCGCCGCCGCTCCCGATCACCGGCCCCGCCGAATCAATTTCCATGATGACAGCGAAGGCCGTTTGCCGTATTCGCCTTCTCGCCGCGTCTCTCGGCACCCGCAACAATGAACTCGGCGGTTGCAGCCCGAGCCTGCGGCAGTTCCCGGCAGAACGAGGCACCAATGGCGATTGAGCGCTGGAATGACGACAACGGGGTCGGGACGCGTCTGGCGGCACATCGCCTTCCCGACCTCTTGTCTCTCGACCTCGAAGGCCGCCAAGGCATTGGCGCGATCGGCGCAATTCACACCGGCAGATCGACAACCTTCGCCTGGAAGGGGGACGGCAAGCGGTTGCGCGCGGCTCTTTCGGCACTCGACGACTTCGCCGAGGGAGCGCAGTTCCTGGTCGGCCACAACATCATCGAACATGACCTTCCGCTCCTCTCCCGACATGCACGGAACCTGAAGCTGCTCGACCTGCCCGCCATCGACACGCTGTACCTGAGCCCGCTGGCGTTTCCGGAAAACCCCTACCATCACCTCGTCAAGCAGTATCAGGAACCGGCGCTCGCGAGAGTGCAG
>JAJEAY010000270.1 GCA_022824145.1 Rhodobacter sp.
TTCAAGTCGGGCCTGACCCGACTTCAGGTCGGTGACACTCACCATTTGCCATCCTAGGGCACCCAGAAATGCGACGAGCAAGGCCACGGCCATCGGATTTCGGGTAAGGTCGCCTGGATCACGCCTAGGCCACCGGTCTGCTAGAATCCGGGCCAACTCAGGATTGGCGCCAGCCTGCTGCAGTTCCTCGCGTGTCACGCCCATAACAGAATACCTGCCCATCAAACCGTTCAGTCACATATTGCATGCTTGGCAAAGACGACTCAAGCCTGAAGCACTCGGGAATCGGCAATAATTCCTTTCCGCTGTTTGGGCCGGACACAGAACCTGTCCAGAACGATCGGCACTGCGTTCTCAGCCGGCCCATACATTATCAGGCACTGGTTGTGATGAATTCAGTACTGTCCTGTGCCAAGTCCCTGTCGCGGCAAGCGATGTCGAGGCCGGTCACCGACTCCGGCACCATCCTGTTGGTTCCCTAACCGGACCCATCGGTTTCAGAGACCGCTCTGACGTCCTCGACAGCTTTTGGAGCGGCTGTTCTTGGCATCCCCTCCCGAACCGCAGGGCCCGCACCGCACGATTCCATAAATCTCGCCCGCTGCATTCGGGCGGGAGATGCGCTCTGAGCTTCCATAGTCATTTCGGTGGCGTGAGGATCGAGAAGAGCAGTCCCGAAACTCAGGATGCAGGATCGGTGTTGCCGGCACAAGGAAATCACAGCTGAACCATTTGAGCACGATCAATGCAGGTGATGCTTGACAGTCAGTCGAATGTAGGAAACAAACTAAATAACCATTTGGTTACATAGGCTGGCATCGTGTCTGCGCAAGCTTCGGAATTTGACTTCATCGTGACCGGCGCCGGATCTTCGGGCTGCGTGCTGGCAAGTCGGCTTTCTGAAGATTCTGACACCTCGGTGCTTCTGCTTGAGGCGGGCGGTCCTGACAACAACCGCCTGTTTCATTGGCCAGCGGGCTTCGCCAAGATGACTAAAGGCATTGCAAGCTGGGGATGGTCCACGGTTCCGCAGCGCCACATCAAGGGTCGCGAGCTATGGTACACACAGGCGAAAGTGATCGGCGGCGGCAGCACGATCAATGCCCAGGTCTATACGAGGGGCAACGCCAAGGACTATGACGCCTGGTCTCAAGACGAGGGATGCAACGGCTGGAGCTATCGAGAGGTGCTCCCCTATTTCAGGCGTGCCGAGGGAAACGAACGCTTTTGCGATGACTATCACGGGTCGGATGGACCGCTTGGCGTGTCAATGCCGCGCGGTGCGCTTCCGGTCTGCGATGCATTCATCCGCGCGGCGCAGCAGTACGGCATTCCGTACAATCACGACTTCAACGGGCGCAGGCAGGGTGGGGTAGGATATTACCAGCTGACCCAGCGGAACGTGCGGAGGTCTTCGACTGCCACTGCCTATCTGCGTCCGTCAGAAGGGCGGCCTAACCTGGATGTTCAGATCAATTGCCAGGCCACGCGTATCCTGATCGAGAAGGGGAGGGCAGTCGGGGTCGAAGCCGTGCGGAATGGACAGCGGCTCCACTATCGCGCCCGCAAAGAGATTCTCGTCGCGTCCGGCGCAATAGGTTCTCCAAGGCTGCTTCAGCTCTCCGGCATCGGTCCTGCCGATGATCTGAAGTCTGCAGGTGTGGAAGTGGTGCACGATCTGCCAGGTGTCGGGCAGAACCTCCAGGATCACATCGACATCTGCGCGCTCGCCGAATGTTCCGGCCCATACAGCTATGACGGCCTGCAGCGGATTGACCGCAGCATCATCGCCGGTCTGCAGTATTTGCTCTTCCGAACCGGCCCCGTTACATCCTCGCTCTTTGAGACGGGCGCGTTCTGGTATGCCGACGAATCTTCACGGTCGCCGGATATCCAGTTTCATTTCGGACAGGGCTCGGGAATCGAAAAGGGGATTGTCGCGCTCGACGGTGCGGGAATAACCCTGAACAGCGCATTCATGCGTCCGCGTTCGCGCGGGACGGTCAAGCTGGCATCCGCCGATCCAAAGCAGGCTCCACTGATCGATCCAAATTTCTGGTCCGATCCCTACGACCTCGAAATCTCGCTGCGTGGCCTGCAGATGGCGCGGGATATCCTACGGCAACCTGCATTGAAGGAATATATCCGAAAGGAAGCTTTGCCCGGAGAGGATGTAACAGGCAGGGATGATCTGTTCGACTACGCCTGCCGGCTCGCGAAGACTGATCATCACCCGGTAGGAACATGCAGGATGGGACAAAGCGGGACGGCGGTTGTGGATCCCGAACTCCGGGTGCGTGGATTGGAGTGTCTTCGCGTTTGCGACAGCTCGATCATGCCAACGATCAATTCGTCAAACACGAACGCGGCGACGGTCATGATCGGTGAAAAAGCGTCCGATCTCGTCCGCGGTCTCGATCCGTTGCCCGCGGCCATCATTGGAGATGATCGAAGTGACGGGCGGGGGAATGCATCAGGACAAGGGGGAATCAATGTATGATCAATGTCATAGGAATGGAGCATGTCGGAATTACGGTCCCTGACCTCGATCAGGCCGTCGAATTCTTCGAGACCGTGTTCGGCGGGGTAACCGTGCTCAGCACCGGTCTGGTCGACGTCGATGACGAATTCATGCTCAAGCGGCTGGGTGTTCAGGGAGGCCGCCGGATCGATGACATCCGGGTGGTCCGGATTGGCAACGGCACGAATCTCGAACTCTTCAGCTATAGCGGCGAGGACCGGGATCTGCCTCTCAAATCCAATAGCGAAACCGGCGGATTCCATCTCGCGTTCCAGGTGGATGACGCGCACGCCGCGGCTGATCGACTTCGCGAGGCCGGCGTCGATGTCCTTGAAGGCCCCACCCTGATCGATTCCGGTCCGATGGACGGGCTGACCTGGCTGTATCTTCGGACGCCCTGGGGACAGTTCCTCGAGATCGTCAGTACCGACGGCCCGCTTGGTTACGAAAGTGAAGGAGGGCCGAAAGCTTGGTCACCCGTCAACGGAGCCTGACACACTTTTCCCGGTTCCCAACCATGGACGGGGCGGGAATCGGTATCTGCTGAGGATTCATCAGCGACAGCGTCCATAAGAAGGAGAGAAATGAACCATCTGAAATCACTCCTGATCGCAGGAAGTATCGGCGTCGCGGCCTTCGGGTCCGCCTCTGCCGCCGAGTTTGACGGCATCGAGCTCAAGATGCTCGCGATCGGCGACACCTCGGTTACACGGCTTGCGCCGATCGTGGGAGAGTTCGAGGAAATGACAGGGGCCAAGGTCCAGATCGACATGTTCCCCTATCCCGGCCTGATCGACAAAATCGTCATTGAGGCCAGCGCCAACAGTCCCAGCTATCAGCTGATGTGGGTGGACAGCCCATGGGTCGGTGTCCTCGGGGAGTCCGGTGCGCTCCAGGATCTGACCGATTGGGTGATCCGCGACGCCGAGGAGATACATCTCGACGACATCATCCCGATCCAGCTTCAGGAAAACACCTGGCAGGGACGCCTTCTTGCCTTCCCGGCCTCGGGCATGATCTGGCATGTCAACTACCGCAAGGATCTGTTTGAACACCCGGACGAACAGGCTGCGTTAAAGGAAAAGTACGGCTATGACCTCGCTCCCGCCAAGACCTGGGAGCAGTATATTGACATAGCCGAGTTCTTTACCCGCAAGGCCGGTGAGACCTTGGCCGGGAATACGCTGGAAAAGGACTTCCACGGCAATGCTCAGGCCTTTAGCCGTGTTGCAGGCGCGATCACCCATGACTTTTTCCCGATCATGCGCAGCTTCGGCGGTCAGTACTGGGATTCGGAGACCGGTCTCTGCGCAATTGACCGCGAGGCGGGTGTGAAGGCGGCTGAGGTCATGAAGCGGCTGGTTCCGTTCAACCCGCCGGATTACCTTGGACTTATGTGGGACATTCGGACCGGTTACATGGAGCGTGGCGAAGTCGCGCAGTCCGGTTACTGGTCTGTCCGCACCGTGCGTCTGACTAACCCTGACGAGGCCGTTCTCCCGACAATCGGCGAGGCGGGCTACCAGCCCAGCCCGACCGAAGACGGCGGTCCCATGGAAACCATGACCGGCGCTCTGAGCTTCGGCATCAATTCGAAGGCCAGCGACCGCGAAAAGGAAGCTGCCTGGGCGTTCATCAAGTGGGGTACCTCACGTGACATGATGCGCCGGTTCGCCGACGAAGGTTCCGGGGTAAGCCAGTTCCACAAATCCATCCTGTCCGATCCGGACCTGCAGGAGAAATACCCCTACTACAGGGTTCTGCTCGAGACGCAGGATACCGCCAAGCGCCGAATCTACCATCCCTTCTATGCTGATGTGGAAGAGATCTTCGGCGTCGAGCTCAACAAGTACGTGGCGGGCGAAACCGACAGCGCGCAGGAGGCGCTGACCAATGCCTGCACCAAGATAAACACGCGGCTCAAAGTGTTTCCGCTCGATATGCGGCTGCGCTGGATCGCGGATCCCGAGGCCGAGATATTCAATAACTGAGGCCTTCTTCGGCCCGCCCCGGTTGCTGCCGCATACCGGGGCGGGCCACCTCCGGACAGGGCGGAAACGGGAGCGTCGGACCAGATCCATGGCATATATCAGAAAACGAAACCGACGGATTTTTCTGATCTTCATGGTGCCCGCCATCCTCGTCCTGTTCTGCACTACGATATACCCGATGCTCTACGCGGGTTATCTGAGTTTCCGCAGCTATGATCTGGCCAAGCTTTTTGTGCCGCGGATCTTTGTCGGCTGGGCGAATTACAGGGAGATCCTGTCGTCGTCGGAGTTCCTGCACACGCTGACGGTGACCTTCAAGCTCATGCTGATGACATTGTCGGTCCAGCTCGTGCTGGGGGTTGGTCTGGCGCTTCTCGTGACGCAGCGTCTACCTGGAATGGGAGTCATCCGTACCTTGCTGCTGATTCCGATGATGATCTCTCCGGTGATTGTGGGGCTGGTCTGGCTGTTTCTTTATTTTCCCGAACTCGGCTACCTGAACTATTTCCTGAGTTTTTTCGGTGTCAGTCCGATCCCATGGATCACGTCGACGCAGTGGGCGCTCTGGGCCATCGCTATGGCGGATATCTGGCAAAGGCTTATTCCTTTAAGTCAGGCGGATCCAGATTTTGTGTCCGGAGGGGTTGACGCGCCGTTCGGTTGCCATTATGTTCCCATTCATGGACAGCCAGCGCGCAAAAGACCGCCCGATCTCCCGCCAGGAGTTCGAGAAGCTCTTCCCGGACGACGAGGCATGCGCCCGTCCATGCCCGGAACGTCCGCTGGACGTTCCGCCGCCTGCGGCGGTCCGGCCTGAACTCTCGCGGATCTGCGCTGGCGGGACGGCTTCGAATGCCCGGCCTGCGGAGGGAGCAGGGGCTGGGAGCTGAAGGACATGCGCTGCAGCCGGGAATGCGCGGACTGCGGCCGGCAGACGTCGGTGACGGCGGGCACCTTCA
>JAJEAY010000218.1 GCA_022824145.1 Rhodobacter sp.
CGCGCTTTTCTTTTCGCAGAGTTTTTGCGCCAGATCGGCTATATTCCACCAAATGTCCGAAACGGTTTTTGCCTTGTTTTCAACTGTTTCGTGCTGAAATGACTGTCTGCTGGGTAGGATCAGACTTAGCGGGAATTGCTGCCAGCCGCATTGGATGTCTTGATCCCTCTCCTGTTCGTGGGCTACGGTGCCGCCATCCTATGGAACGCCCGGAGGCAGCAGGATGCCTTTCTGAACACGGCCCTCGAAGTAGGGAGAACGGCCGGGCGGTTGTGGCAGATCATCGGGGTCGCATTGATTGCGTCAGCCTTCAGCGATGTCCTGATCGTTGCGGCCCAAATCGCAGGAGCCGCACATCTGAAACCCTGGATCATCAGTCTGTACTCAGTAGGAACCCTGCTTCTGATTGGCGGCCTGAGCCTGTCGCGCAGCCTGGCAACGCTGGATCCCGCGCCCGCGACGCCTGAATCCGATCCTGTGCAGGAGGCCAACGATGCCGAGATCATGGTCCGTCTTGATGCGCTGATGGGCAGGGACAGGCTCTATCTTGACCCCGACCTGACCCTGGGTCGGCTGGCGCGCCGCTTGGGCCTGCCAGCCAAACAGCTCTCCGCGGCGATCAACCGGAGCACTGGCGAGAACGTGTCGAGGTACGTGAACAGGATACGCGTGGGAGAGGCGCAGCGCACACTGAAAGCCGGGCAGTCCGTGACGTATTCGATGTTTTCCGCGGGTTTCCAGACAAAGTCGAATTTCAACCGGGAATTTCTGCGGGTAACCGGCCAGACGCCGAGCGCGTGGTCCCAAGGGACCTGATCTCATTTGCATCGAGAAGCCCGTCCCACTGCCGCGGCCCGATCCGGCATTCGGGTCTTCGACCACGAAACACTCGCCGGATATAGTGAATGACGGATTGGCAAGCGGACGGGACATCGTCGCGGACTACAATTTCAGTGGATGCAGCGCCCTGCGCCGAATACCGACGTTCTGAAAGGTCATAGAGGCGATTGCTCGTGACTCCTCTCGCGCTGTTCTGCGGTTACGCACTACAGGCCCAAGAGGCCCAGAATGAGAGTCACCGTTACTGCGACAACAATGTCTTTGCCGGTCTTGGCAATGGTGGTGCGGAGTTCAGGGTTTCGATAGATTCGGCTCAGCCGGCTTGCCCAACGGTAGATTCCGGCCTTGCTCTCTGGCGCGTTCGGGTCAGGATTGCCAAGTACGGCAAGGTCTTCCTCCATCTCATCCTGATGGCGTTTATCTTCCAGCAACGGAACCACGACGTCCGTAGCCTCGGCCAAGGTCTTTCGCTCCCGATCAGCGAGTCGGCGAAAGCGCAGTGCGGTCCGACTTCTAACGGCTTCCAGAACGCTTGGCTCACTGCCCTGTATGTCAAGGGTGCATTCGTCCAGCATTCGCATAAGTCGCTGCGTGAACATATCGTGAGAGATTTCGCCGGTCTCAATCAATCGCTTAATTTCTGACAGCGCTGTCTCCATATCGTCATGCACGCGTTGCGGACTGTCGCTGTACCTATCCAAGGCCCGTCCAAGCATCCTCAGTGTATCCTGCAAAGCCGCGTGAGCATTGCGAAGGGTGCCATCGGGCTGAATGTCGTGCAGAGCGTCGCGCAGCTTGTCCAAGATCATGACCCAAGCAGGAGCGTCGCCCATTGGCAGCGGTGTGATCCGGATGCGCTCGGCCTCCGGAACCCATTCCACACGTTCGGCTAGAGGCGTTGCTCTCCGGATGTGACGCAGTTCGATTTCCGCAATCCGTTCGGCAACATGGGCAGGGCCCAGATCCCAGTCGTGCTGCTGCATGCTGGTGACTTCGGAGAGGATTCCCCAGTTCATTGGATCCCCGATCAGGTGCCCGTCATACCAGCGGCATAAGAAGCTTATGTCCGAACCCCGGAGCATGGCTGATCTGGCGTAGCGCCATCGTTCCTGCAACGGATTCCGACCTTCCGGCCACAGCGGTGTTGCCCATAGTGCTTCCAGCCCGGACTCTTCGATGCATTCGCAGTCGGAGAGCAGTGCAGCATCAACGGAGTCTTTCGGGACCATGGCGTCCTGACCAGGCTGCAGGTGTCGGGGCACATCCCCGGCGTACTGCGCAGTGATGGTAGCTGTGTCCAGAATGACAAAGCTCTCGCTGCCCCGAGCTACCGCCAACGCAACTGCCATGGCGAGGCTGGCGAGCGCTGAAGCATACACTGCTTCCCGGCCATTCCCTAGGACCGGTCGTACAATATTCAATCCTTCAATGCGTATGGATTCGGGCTGCAGTGGATTTACACGGAAGACTTTGCTTCTCATGACGGCTGCCGCGGCACCCATCATTGTGAATTCATCCATGCCACGGATCACGCTCTTGTTGGGTGCCCTGCCGGCCCATTCCGCAATCAGCAGCGCCCGTGCGGACGCCAGGTCGTCGTCCCCAAACCGGCCTATCCGTCTCGGCATTGGCCAATACCGCGCCGCGACGCGGAATGCGATCGTGATCGCGACGCACGGATCACGGCCCTCCAGCCATTTGGCAAGTCCATCTGGGGTCATGTCGTGGCGCTCTGGAGTCAACGTTGCGGCAACGGCTACAGAATGCGGGCGAGAGCGCCAAGGCACCTGTGTCCATACCCACGGACATTTGGAGCGTGTTCAAAGATTAACCTGCGCCAGCCGCACGGTGTTCCGGGACAGCGGACTTGAGGAAGGTGGGCGCACTTGGGGCTGTTGATATCCCTTCCAACGATGCATGCATGTCGGATATGCACGCTTTCGGTGGCTACGTGCGTGCGCAGGGCGGTCGGCATCCGCTCCAGAACACCTGTGTCCCGCCAGAAAAAAATTTCGTATTGGATTAATGCAACTGCGAAAAAAAATTTCAGACGTCCTGACCTCGGGAGATTTTCTTCCAGCCTTCATGAACCCGCCGCGCCGGTTCCGGTTCTGTCCTCGGCCAGTTCGCAGGC
This sequence comes from Rhodobacter sp., assembly GCA_022824145.1. Lineage (GTDB taxonomy): Bacteria > Pseudomonadota > Alphaproteobacteria > Rhodobacterales > Rhodobacteraceae > JAPOUP01. The sequence goes on from JAJEAY010000218.1 coordinate 2,975, forward strand.
CATGTGCAGGCAGGTTCCGGGGAAGAACCTCCATGTCATGGAAGCCGAA
>JAJEAY010000022.1 GCA_022824145.1 Rhodobacter sp.
ATCTCAAGCTACCTCAGCTCCATGGCGGCGCTCGGCTACAATCCCCTCGTCGCCATCCAGATCGCGCTTGCGGGAAACGCCGCCGACATGATCAGGCTGCACAGCACCCAATCCTCCCCCGGGAAGGGGTGAGCAGTTACGTCGGAGCGATGGCCGGGGCGTGGACGATGCTGCCGTTCATCGGCTTTTTTTTGGATTGGCAGATTGTAGTCGCTTGGAGTGCCGCGAAGCAGAGTCGTTTTCGCAAGGATCATTTCCAGTCCATCACAACCTTCCCCGCTTCACCTGAGAGCATGGCGGCAAATCCGGTCTCGAAGTCATCGATATCGATACGATGGGTAATCAAGTTCGTCAGATCCAGGCCCGATTGCACGAGCGCGATCATCTTGTACCAGGTTTCGAACATTTCGCGTCCATAGATGCCTTTGACGTTCAGCATCTTGAAGATGATCTTGTTCCAATCGACGGCGAACTCGGTCGGCGCAATGCCCAGAAGCGCGATCTTGCCGCCGTTGTTCATTGCATCGATCATGTCCCGCAAAGCCGGGGCCGAACCGGACATCTCAAGACCGACGTCGAACCCTTCGGTCATGCCAAGCCGGGCCATCACGGCGGACAGATTCTCGTTTGTAGCGTCCACGACATGCTGCACGCCCATGCGCCGTGCCAAGTCAATCCGGTAGGGGCTGATGTCGGTGATCACAACCTTGCGGGCTCCTACCTTTTGCGCGACCAATGCGCCCATGATCCCGATTGGACCGGCGCCGGTGACCAGCACGTCCTCACCGACCAGGTCAAACGACAGCGCGGTGTGTACAGCGTTTCCCATCGGATCGAAGATTGCCGCGGTCTCGTCGGGAATATCGTCAGGGACGGGGACGACATTATCTTCAGGGATGCAGACATATTCGGCAAAGGATCCGGGCCGGTTAACGCCAACCCCCAAGGTGTTGCGGCACAGATGTCCTCGGCCCGCACGGCAGTTGCGGCAGATGCCGCAAACGACATGCCCTTCGCCAGATACCCTTTGACCGATCCTGAACTTGATCGCCGCCTTTCCGGCATCAATGATCTCGCCGCAAAATTCGTGCCCAACCACCATCGGAACCGGCACAGTCTTCGCCGACCATTCGTCCCACTTCCAGATGTGCACGTCCGTCCCGCAGATCGCGGATTTCCTGACCTTGATGAGGACTTCGTCCGAACCGGGTTCCGGTACCGGAACATGCTCCATCCAAAGCCCTTTCTCGGGGCGGGCTTTGACCAGAGCTTTCATTTCATTGCTCATTGGACAATCTCCATTTCCTTGCCGACAGCGATGAACGCTTCTATCGCGCGGTCGAGTTCCTCGCGGCTCAGGGCCGCTGACATCTGGGTGCGGATTCGGTCCTGCCCGCGCGGCACCACCGGAAAGCTGAAAGGGGCGACGTAGACACCTTTTTCCTCCAGCCGCGCGGCCATCTCCTGCGCCAGTTTCGGGTCGCGCAGCATGACCGGGATGATGGGATGCTCGCCGGGCAGCAGATCGAACCCGGCGCTGGACATTCTGGCGCGGAAGTGCGCGGCGTGGTCCATCAGCCGGTCGCGGCGTTCGGTGCTGGCCTCCAGAATGTCCAGCACCTTAATTGAAGTCTGGGCGATAACCGGGGCCAGAGTGTTTGAAAACAGATAGGGGCGCGAACGCTGGCGTAGCCAGTCGACGACCTCTTTCTTCCCGCAGGTGTAGCCACCCGAGGCGCCGCCAAGCGCCTTGCCGAGCGTGCCGGTCACGATATCGACGCGGCCCATAACGTCGCAATGTTCGATACTGCCCCGGCCCGTCGCGCCGACGAACCCCACGGCGTGGCTGTCGTCGACCATGACCATCGCCCCGTACTTGCCCCCAAGGTCGCAGATTTCGGAAAGCTTCGCGATGTAGCCGTCCATCGAGAACACACCGTCGGTGGCGATCATTCTGAACCTGCAGCCTTCGGAGGCCTGAAGCTGGGCTTCCAGATCGGCCATATCCGAATTGGCGTAGCGGAATCGCTTTGCCTTGCAAAGCCGCACCCCGTCGATGATCGAGGCATGGTTCAAGGCATCCGAAATGATCGCGTCCTCTTCGCCAAGCAGGGTCTCGAAAAGACCCGCGTTGGCGTCGAAACAGCTGGAATAGAGAATCGTGTCTTCAAACCCGAGAAAGGCCGATAGCCGCGCCTCAAACTCCTTGTGTTCCTCCTGAGTGCCGCAGATGAAGCGCACCGAGGACATGCCGTAACCGTAGCGTGCCAGCGCCTCGCGGCCGGCTTCGATCAGATCGGGATGGTCCGAAAGGCCAAGGTAGTTGTTGGCGCAGAGGTTGATCACTTCGCGCCCGGAGGCAAGCGCGACCGTGCCCGACTGTTTCGATGTAATGATACGCTCTGTCTTGTAAATCCCGGCCTCTTTCAGGCCATCCAGCTCACGCTGCAAATGATCGATGAAGTTTCGGGTCATTCGAATCTCCTAAGGAAGCTTTCAGGCCCGCTGGCCATTCTGCGAAATAGCCCCCGAGAGCGTTTGACGCCAATAGTCCAGCGATCCGTGGCTTCGCGCAGGATCCCGACAGGGATCCCGGCGATGGGGTGCGTTTGGCGTGGCTCGCAGTTAGACTACCGGCAGAAAAGCTCGGAAAACTGCACTGGCGCGGAAGACTCCCAGCGCCCTCGCCTAACAGTGTCAGCCAGCGCAGTCCGTGTGGAGCTCAGAAACGGCGTTCTGTATGGAGGGCGTGTAGTTCCAGAAGTCGAAGACCATAGGCACACGATCAAGAGGTGCTTGAATTGGAGCATAAGCTGCCAGGTCGCATGGCGTCTCAAACGCACAGGGACGCACGAGGCGTCCCTGGGATCGCAATAATCGAACCCCGTATCTCCCTTTCTGGGCAGCAGTCCGATGGGTTTTCTTAGTCTGCAATGTAATTCCGCAGGAAAGGGATTGCAAACACTCTGACGTTAGCCTTGCTGCAGTCCACTTCCGGGCCATGCGTGGTTCCGTGAGTCAGGGGCCACAACGATTATCGCCACTTCAGTGACGACATATCCCCACTTCCTCTCTGTAGTGCCGATATCGGAATTGCGGAGCGGAACAGGGTAATGTTCAAAGTGCGCTCTCCAGAAAACACCTGTGCCAGATCGATCAAGGGTGGCTCAAGCGAACCATCGATTCCCCAAAATGCAGGGAGAGGCTGGCGTACCCACCAGTGACAATCAGGCACGGCATGCTGAATTTCTTGCCATCTCAGAGCATACAATCCGATTTCAGTTGAGAAATGCCAACTCTGTGTTTAAGATTGGCTCGAAATTTCCGTATATCAACCAAAATTGTATTCGCTGGGAGAGGACCATGTTCGGACAACGGCTGAGGCTGGCCCGCAAACGGGCTGGTCTATCCATGCAGGCACTCGCGGAACGAGTGAACCCAAGGGTGTCGGCGCAGGCAATCAGCAAATACGAGGCGGGCAGGATGATGCCGTCGTCGGCGGTGCTGATCGGCCTTGGCACGGCACTCGGCGTGTCCCTCGACTTCCTGGTCGGCGGGCAGGTCGAATCCCTAGAGAGCATCGAGTGGCGAAAGAACTCCACCGCCTCAAAGCGAGATCGTGCTATGGCGGAAGCACTCGTGATCGAGAAGCTCGAAGACTACTTCGCTATCGAAGACATCCTCAATCTGCATCAATCCGACGATCCCTTCGCAACTTTGCGTGTAAATCAGGTCGTCAATGAGGAGGCCATCGACGCCAAATCGCGCGACGTGCGTAAGGAGTGGCAGCTAGGAATCGACCCTATTCCGAGTATGACCGCACTGCTTGAGGATAAGGGGATCAAGGTAATCGAAGCCGATCTCCCAGAACGCATCAACGGGCTGGCTTGTCATGTCGAGCGGGCGGAAAACCCGCCAACCGAAGCGATCGTTGTCTCACGCCGGACCAATGTTGAGCGCAGGCGCTTCAACCTCGCCCACGAGCTTGCCCATCGGATCATTACTGAAACCAACAACACTGACATAAAGAAGGAGCCTGCGATGAACCGCTTCGCGGGGGCATTCCTGGTTCCACGCGAGCATCTGGAAGAAGAAGCAGGCCGGAACCGTCACGGCATGACCTGGTTCGAAATTATGCGGCTCAAGCGCACCTACGGCGTGTCTGCCGCAGCTATGCTCGTGCGTCTTGGGCAGGTTGGAATCCTGCGTAAAACCGCCGTCGAATATGCGTTCAAAACCTATGCGAAAAGCTGGCGCCGCGAGGAGCCAGAGCCTATCGGACCGGAAGAAGGTTTCGCGGCATTCGAGAGGCCTCAGCGTTTCGAGCGCCTCGTCTGGCGTGCGCTTGGCGAGGAAATGATTTCACCCGTGCGGGCGGCACAGATGCTCGCGCTGCCCCTGAGCATTGTCGAACGTGACATGAGGGGGCCGCGTGACCAGTGACCTGTGTTATCGTCGATGACGCTTCCTGCCTAATCGACCTGAAGAAGGGGCAACTGCTGCATGTCCTGCTTCGGTTACCCTATCGCTTTATTGTGCCCTTGCCAGTTCGCAAGGAAGAACTCCTCGATTTCACCGCACAGGAATGGCGTATGCGCGAAGATAGCGGCCTAGTTACCTACGATTTGCCAGGCGAAGAAGTCACACAGGTCGTCGCGCTGCGCCAAGCGTACAGAGGTCTGTCGGCCAACGACTGCTTCGCTTTGGTGACAGCCAAGTGCCACCAAAGCGGTATACTCCTGACAGGCGACGGCCTTCTACGAAAGGTCGCGGCCGCCAATGCCGTGCGCGTTCACGGGGTGCTCTGGATAATCGACGAGCTGCACGCCTCTGGAGCCTGCGAGGTTGATCTTCTGATCACTGCTCTGGAAATTTGGCGTACGGATAATGCGGTCTTCCTACCCATGACTGAGATCGATAAGCGACTGCGCCGTCTTCGTGAAATCCAAGAGTTCCGCCGATGAGATTCCAACCAGTGCCTACAAAAGAGCGAGAAAGTCCGCAAACTCGGTCGAACGCGATATTCGTTCACTTTTTTTGATCCAGCGCCGATGTGGACGTGAAGGGCAAATTCACCAATGTTTCGTCTAAGGAAAAGTTGACGAGGATAGCGCTTGAACAGGCGTAAATGATGTCATCTGGGAGAGTGGAATGAATCGGAAGGTCAACTTGAGTCCCGATTTCATGATGACGGAAGCAGGCAAACTTGCGTGGCTTGTGGACTGTCTCTCCGACACTGATCTTTCCGGAAAGACGGATGGTTCGCGGTTCGCCGGAACGTCTACAGCAATCCCGGTTTTATTGTCCCTTGCCGCAGAAATCGGTTTGAAGGCGTGGCAATGTAGAGAACGCAATGACCGGCCTGACAGGACTCACGATCTTCTGAAGCTATTCGATGCCTTGGAAGAGAACACGCGTAGACAACTTCAAGACAGGATGCCTGAAATTCCAAGCCCGGTGGAAGGATTGCCGCCGTACTATCCGGGAATAAGAGATGCATTGTCCCAAAACAGGAACGTGTTCGTGGAATGGGGAAATGCGCATGAATACCATTCTCTGTTTGCAGAAACAGGTGTCCTCACGACAGCACTCAAAGCGATTGTCGAGGCATATTTCGTCAAGGTTCCTAATCGAAGGGCGCCTGACAGGTAGAAAGTTCCGGCCATGGCCATGGCCATGGCCTGTGTGACCGCGGCTCCGACCTCTCAAATTCGTCCTGTCTGTGCAATCCAGCTCGTGCCTATCGAGAATTCTCAAGCCGTTGCCTCCACCACTCAATACGCCCGCCTTGCGCGGGAACCCGGTCAAGGTTTAGTCTGCACTGATTGCGAATAGCATTGCGCGACGAATGGTGACCCTGCCGACCGTAGGTGCGCAAACTCATGCTCGGTAGAATTCTATTTTAGCATGGGATCATTTGCGCGATGATTCCGCCAGTGCCGCCTACACTGCAGAGGTCGCCATGATTAAAGAAATGTCGGCACCGTTTCCTTTCACAAAACTTTGTACAAACACCGTTGTCATCGCTTTCCTCGTTGTCTTGTTTGGCTCCATGCGCCCGGCGAATGCTTAGCCTCCGAAGGAGTTTGATTTAAGGAAAGGCAAAGCGATGAGCTTTGGTGGAAAATTCAGCCTGTCCGCTTCTATTGTAACTATCCGTATCGTCCTGCGACTAATAACCCCACTTCCAGTCCGAAGTGCAAGGTCCGGCCCTGTTCAACCGATCCTCAAGCGATATCGACAAGATCAGATGATCGCAATGCTGTCGTTCACGATATACATTGGAGGGTGCCGCAAAGTGCGGGGCAGCTGTCATCTCGAACCCAGCCACCGTCAAATCCGAAATTCAACTGCCCCACATTTAGCGATGCTCTCCAATCAGGACACTTCGTGCTTGAGCGCAGTCAGTGCGGCAACATGGCGGGGCAGATCGCTGCGGGAATGCAGTATGTCAACGATGACGACTTCGTCTGGCCGATCCAGATACACCAGGAAGTGCTCCCCTGCCCTGACAAATCTGAGATCGTCAGCGGCATCCACGAGAACCGCGCAGCTCCGGCTATGCGCCCTGGCCGTTCAAGATCGCGCCGCAACGGCTGAACAGCTCAGTCTCGTAAAGCTCGGCCTGCCTGTGCTCAAAATTCTCAATCGTCCATCTGGCAATCTCGACAAGGCTGGCTTCCGCACGGCGCGTCAACCGTAAAGATCGGCTCATGAGGTCGCGCGTGCTTTCGCAAAGGCCCGACGGACAGCGTCCTCCCCACTCCCTTCGGCAAGATCACCGCGGCTCGTCTGCTCAAGACCGTCTATCAGGCCCTGCCGGAGATCAGCGAGCTGCGCCTCTTCCTGCTCGAGCAATCTAAGAGGCTGACCTAAAATGTGGATGGTCTCCCCCAGATGTGGTATTTTCCCGCTGACTTCCACACCAGACAGGGAGGGCCACATGGCTTGGAACGAGACCACCCGCGAGAAGTATAAGCGCAGTTCAGACCGGTATGAAAGC
>JAJEAY010000119.1 GCA_022824145.1 Rhodobacter sp.
GGTCAAGGCGACTTCGATGATCCCGGCCATTCCCATCGCCTATATCGGCGCGTCAATCGTCCTCGGAATGTTCGTGTCTCCGGGCGAGGCATTTGAGGCGCAATGGCCGCTTATACTGGGCCATGGTGCTTTCATCGGCGCGGCATCGTGTCTTCTCACACTTGGTCCTCGATACATCAGTTCGGCCGAAGTAGCACTGCTCGTCCTGCTGGAATCAGTCCTGGCCCCGATCCTTGTCTGGTTGGCAATCGGAGAAAACCCCGGCAGATGGGCGGTCGTCGGCGGGACGGTCGTTGTCGGCGCGCTCGTTGTTTCCAACGTCTACAGCCTGTTGAAGCAAGAAACGCGGTAAGGCCTAGGCGAATCCTTGAGAAATCCCGCAAACCGCACGGAAGACCCGCGACGCCATTGGAGTGCGATCGAATTTTGCCAAGGGGAATAACACAGGCTGATTCGCGGATCTCGCCGCGCTCGCGAATGTCCCAAGGGTGGATTGCTTGTCTCCCGGCTGATGGGTCTTGCGGGCGGAGCGAACCTATTGGGAAACTAACGACGGCGGACCCAGCCAACTTGCAGGACGGCCCCCGAGAGGATGCAGGAAAGGTCAAGCTCCCAAGGATCTTGGGGCGCGCCGGTCATGGTTCACTTTCTGGCCCGGCGACACTTGTTCCTCCGCTCTCCGCTCGCGCAGCAAGTCGTGTGTATCCGTCGCGCGACTGCGGTGTCTTGATCCCCAGAAGGCTGCCTGCGACCTGCGTCTTGAGGATCTGTGCCGTGCCTCCGCCAATTGTGAACATGCGCACGTCGCGATACATGCGTTCGATGGGTTCCTTGTCACTGTAACCGCGGGCACCAAAGATCTGCAGCGCGTCGCTCACCACCTTGATTGCCACCTCCGAGGCAAACGCTTTGGCCCGCGCCGCCATCATCATGTTCGGAAAGGGCGACCCGTTTGGCCCACGGGACAATGCCGCCTCGCGCAGCATCAGGCGCGAGGCATGCACCTTGGCATCCATGTCCGCCAGCATCCACTGCAGCCCTTGGAACTCGGCTATCGGGCGGCCAAACTGGTGACGCTCCCTGAGATATCGCTTGGCATGATCGAGCGCCCCGGCCGCCACGCCCATTGCAACGGTGCCCGCGCCCACACGCTGGCTGTTGTAAGCGTCCATCAGGTCGGCAAATCCGCGGTGAAATCCCGAGGGCGGCGTCAGGACCATCGCGTCTTCGACAAACACATCTTCAAAAGCCAGTTCCGCCTCGGGCATGCCGCAGAGGCCGAGCGTATGTTCGCGTCCGAGGATCCTGAAGCCCTCAGGCTCCAAGCCCCGGTCCGGATCACGTACGAGGATGAAGGCGCCGATGCCCTCGACCTCGCCTGCTTCGTTCAGAACCCGGGCAAAGACGACATGCAGCTTGGAGACACCACCACCCGTGATCCAGTGCTTGGTTCCATTCAGTCGATATCCCCCCGCCACGCGTCGGGCGGTGGTTTTCATCTCGGTCGCAGCGCTGCCGGCCTCGGGCTCGGTGATGCAGATGGCCGGCTTGTCGCCTTCCAGCACAAGAGCTGCCGATGACTGCTTTTGCGCCTCGGTTCCATAGGCCATGACGGCGCTGATCCCGCCCATGTTTGCCTCGACGACAATCCGCGCGCTTAAGGTACAGGCCTTTGCGATTTCCTCGATCACGAGCACCACATCGTGATACGAGGCGCCCTTGCCGCCGAATTCCTTGGGAATTGACATGCCCATCAAACCGGCGTCAGCCAGTTCCCGGACGTTCACCCAGCAATAGGTGCGGGCCCTGTCCCATTCCGCAGCGCGGGGCGCGAATGCCGCCGCAAGTTCGCGGGCTGCTTCCTGGAAATGATTGGGGCCGATTGGGTGCTCCATAAGGCAATTATGTGCGATTGCCTGCTCGATGCAATCAAGAGAAATTGAATTTGTCCCTGCCAACTTTCATTTGCCGAAACTTCACTGGGCATCGAATAGGGATTCCGGGACCAACATGCTGATTTTATGAGGTTCTCCGACTCAGCAGCCGTCAATCAACCTGGCAGTCTTATGGGAACGCTCTGGTCCGGCTTCACTCCAAGCAGCTGGAATTCTATCCGGCCCCGGATGTTGCCATGTAATTGACAGGCAGAGTCCGCTGATGTCCACCGGTTTCCCTTTGAATCGCGGAGTATTCCTGTCTGACCTGCGGATGAAGATTCGTTCAGAACTGGCGAATTCTACTCCGCAACCGACCAAAACAGAACGATTGGCAGGCGGTTGCAGCACCAAGCAAGGAGACGGTTCCTGAAGGTAAAAAGTCAGGCTCAAACGAACTCAATGGATTGGATGGCGTCTCCAATCGCGTCTACAATCGCCGAGCACTGTTCGGTCGAAATGATGATCGGCGGCGACAGGACGATGCGATCTCCGACGGGCCTGACGATGACGCCATTGTCGACGCACTTCTTGAAAACGCGCTCCCCGGCCTTCGCGCTGACGGGCAATGGGGCC
>JAJEAY010000219.1 GCA_022824145.1 Rhodobacter sp.
ATGTTCGTATTTTGTTCGGTTTCGGGCGCCGGAGGCACGGCAATTCCGTGCCGATTCGCGGCGTCTGGCGTCCGAAACCCCACGCAGAACATGAGACCCGCCTCGCCAGCGTTTCAATTCAGTAGTTTTGCAAGAGGCTCGTATGACGTCCTTTTTCTCAAGCAATTCACGTGCAAATATGGAATCGAACTCCCGCTTCGTCCATCCTTCATTGCTTAGGAAATTAGGGGTCATGATCAGAATGCACTTTGGACAATCCTTGAGGCCCTTCTCTATCTGTGCCCTTAGGCTGTCGCCCACTTTAAGTGAAAATTCATCAAACCAGACTGTACACATCATCCTTTGCAGTTCCAGTGCTAACGGTTGGGCAATGTGTTCTTTGTCTCGACTATCGTGGCATATGAATGCCTGTGGCCGCTCACACCTGTTTCTATCCTCCACGAAATCATCACTCCTGAATATCAAGTCATGTCCACTCCTTCTGACATCGCGTTCCAAGCTTAGTCTCATCTTCTGATGTACTGCCCGCTCTGAGTAAATGTAGATTCGACCAGTGAAAGGAAAGTCGTCTCCGTTCCGAACTTCGCCAGGGAATCCAGCTTCGATTGGAACTTCTTTGGACATCTTTCTGAGAGTCGCTTCCAGTTCGTTCAAGATAATGGCTTCTGGACAATCGACCTTCTCCATATCCTCTATGTACAGGGACGCATACTTTGCTCTGGCTTCAAAGTCGTAGTGAAGTTGTATAGTCACTTCCCCAAGAACTTCCTCACCGTGCCATATCTGTTTGTTTATGCTGTGCCTAAGCGTTCCTGATCCAAGTTTTAGGAAGTACTCTCGCAGTGTAGCCATCAGATGCCTCTCCTTACCCAAAATTTAATTGAACCCATTCTGCACTTTCTAATAAAATGCCGATTCCAACGAAAAGACACCATAAAGTATCGCTGAAATGATACAGGAAAACTTCCTACCATCCAAGTTTTGACATATTTCAAATTCACGAAATTTTTCTGCAAGTGTTTCATCCGCCTTCACCGCATAAGTCGACTTGAAAAGCCCTCTGCGAAGTTGAGTTCGCTACATTTGGCTGTAGGTATCGTCTCAAATTTCATCGACGTCATGAATGTCGTAAGCGATCAGATTCATGGGCACGGCAGTCTCCTTCTACACGGTGACTATCGTGGCTGAATCATGCTGTCAATTTGCACGGATTGAGTTCGACCACTTCCATTTCTGAGAGTCGCACCGCAAGAGAGTCCCGGAATGATACAGTTCTCAGAGGCTGATTCAAAATACCATATATCGTATAACCGTCCGGCTATTTCAGGAGTGATTAACAATATATTGTGCATAGACCAGACTTTTGGGTCAGGCTCTCAACGTTTGTCACAGCGACGCTGCAACCCATCTCGCTCGGAAATGGTGTGAATGCAGAATGACAAGCAAAATCGAGTCTTCTTCCGTGAGACCCACACGCCGCAGCGTGTCTCTCTCGCAAGTCCCGGCCGTACAGCCTGCCGGTGCAGCTTCCGAACGCCTCCTTGGTGGGCATGAGTTGGCAATTCAATGCGAAAAGTCGCGCTCGCCAGCAATCTCGCTACCTTGTCCGCGCCGCCGTGACCCGCGCGAACTTGTTCTTCACTGTCGGCAGCAGCAACCGCACACGGGCCAGATCGCCGATGAACCGGACGGCGCACACGCTGTCCCGCCTTTCCGCAGTCTTCGCGTTCCAGCCTGCAATTTTTCGGTGCAGCGGACGACATGTGAACAGGACCGCAGGCAGGAATCGGGTCGCACGGTTTCTTTACGGAAGACGTAACGCCAACTATGATCAGTACGCATGATTCGGAGCTTCAGGGACCGAAACACGCGCCGATTCTTCGAGGGGAGGCGGGTTGCGTCATTTCAGGGCTTCGCCAGTCAGGCCGCGCGAAGACTGGTACTGCTGGACAGCGCGGAAACGCTTGGCGACCTTGCGGGATTGCCGAGCAACCGGCTGGAAGCGTTGCGCGGCGACCGCGCCGGTCAACACAGCATCCGGATCAACGCGCAATGGCGAGTCTGCTTTCGCTGGACGGACGAGGGGCCGTGCGACGTGGAAATCGTGGACTATCACTGAGGGAGTCCCACATGAACGCAAGGAATGGCATGAAGCCGGTGCACCCGGGAGAGGTGCTGCGCGACGAACTCGACGAGCTCGGGCTGTCGGCGAGTGCCCTGTCGAAGGCGCTGGACGTGCCGGCGAACCGGATGACAATGATCCTGAACGGCCAACGGGGCGTGAGCGCTGACACGGCGCTGCGGCTTGCGCGCTACTTCGGGACGACGCCTCAGCTCTGGCTGAACCTGCAGAAGACGTGGGAGCTTCGCAAGGCGGAGACCGAGGCAGGAATGGAGATATCCAAGTGCGTGAAGCCCCGGAAACCGGCGGCGACAGGCGTGGTGGCGGATGCCCGTTCCTGACTATCAGTCTCTGATGCTTCCACTCCTCAAGGCGTTTGCCGAAGGCGAGAAGTCGCCGCTTTCGCGGGTTCGCGAGCGGGTTGCAGTTGCCGAGGGACTTTCGGCAGAAGATCTTCGGGAAATGCTTCCGGGCGGTCGCCAGGCAGTCTTCGTGAACCGAGTGAGTTGGGCCGTGACCTACATGGCGCGCGCCGGGCTGCTCGAGCGGGTTGGCCGCGGCGTGTATCGAGTGACGAACGACGCCGAAAGCTTGCTGGCTCGTGCACCTTCTCGCATCGACAACAGACTGCTTCGAGACTTCCCCGCTTTCGCCAACTGGCGGCAACAGGCGAATGCTCCGCCGGCCGGCAAGGATGTGCCGTCAAGGCAGGACGAAGACATCTCCGACACGCCGGAGGAAGCGCTGGATCGGGCTGACCGGCGGTTGAGAAGCGCCCTGGAGGCCGACGTCTTGCAGAGGGTTCGAGATGCATCGCCTGCATTTCTCGAACAGGCGGTCGTGGATCTCCTGATCGCGATGGGCTACGGCGACGGCGATGCAGCAATGGGACGCGTGACGGGACGCTCGGGGGACGGCGGCATCGACGGCACGATCCGGGAGGACGCGCTCGGTCTGGACGAAGTCTACGTGCAGGCGAAAAAGTACGCTGAAGGGAACGCCGTGGGAGAAGGCGACCTGCGCAACTTCGCGGGCGCGATCGACGCCGCGGGCACGACCAAGGGCGTGTTCGTCACCACTGCCGATTTCACATGCACCGCCAGGGACTACGTGGCGCGGAGCCCGAAGCGGATCGTCCTGATCGACGGCGCCGAACTCGCACGCCTCATGGTCCGGTACGGGATAGGTGTGCGAACGCGCACCACTTACGAGGTCAAGCGGGTTGACGAAGACTACTTCGATCAGGAAGCGTTTTAGGCCGTGCGCCTGTCCTGGAACGAGGTTCGCGTCCGCGCGGCCACCTTCGCCGAAGACTGGAAGGACGCGGCTTACGAGAAGGGCGAGACGCAGAGCTTCTACAACGAGTTCTTCGAGGTCTTCGGGAAGCGTCGCCGTGATGTCGCCCGCTATGAGCAGCATGTCTCGAAGCTCGACGACAGTTCCGGCTTCATCGACCTGTTCTGGCCGGGCGTTCTGCTTGTCGAGCAGAAGAGCGCCGGACGGGACCTGACGGCGGCAAAGGAACAGGCCGGGGAGTATTTTGATGCGCTGCCCGAACACGAGCGTCCGCGCTTCATCCTGGTAAGCGACTTCCAAACCTTCGAGCTTCACGACCTCGACGAGCGGGAGTCCGTCACGTTCGCGCTCGCGGACCTGCCCGCGCATGTCGAGTCGTTCGGCTTTATCCTCGGCGTTCAGCGCCGGACGTTCCGCGACCAGGACCCAGCGAACATCGAGGCGTCTGAACTGGTCGGCAGGCTGCATGACGCGCTCGCCGACGCAGGGCATCGTGGACACGATCTTGAGCGTTTCCTTGTGCGCGTCGTGTTCTGCATGTTCGCCGACGATACCGGGATCTTCGAACCGCGAGACATATTCCTTGACTTCGTCGAGACGCGGACCGGCGAGGATGGAGCCGATCTCGGGCCTTGGCTCGCGCAGCTCTTCGAAGTGCTCGACACGCCGGAGGACGATCGCGCAGACACCCTGGACGAGGATCTTGCCCGGTTTCCCTACGTCAACGGCGATCTCTTCGAGGGGCACCTGCCGACATTTTCCTTCGACACGGCAATGCGTGGCGCGCTGCTGGACGCATGCCGCTTCGACTGGTCCGGCATCTCGCCCGCGATCTTCGGCGCCCTGTTCCGGTCGGTGATGGACCCGGCGGAACGTCGGGCACAGGGAGCGCACTACACGACCGAGAAAAACATCCTGAAAGTCATCGAGCCGCTGTTCATGGACGACCTGCGGGCTGACTTCGCGAAGCTGAAGTCACGCCGAGACCGCGGTCGCAAAGCGGCACTGCGGCGGTTCCAGGAAACGCTCGGCGATCTGACGTTCTTCGATCCGGCCTGTGGCTGCGGCAACTTTCTCATCATCGCCTATAGGGAACTCCGGCAGCTTGAAATCGAGGTTCTCAGGGAGATTCACCCGAAGACCCGGGACGGCAGGCAGACGGATGCATTTGCTGAAGACCTCTCGTGCGTTGATGTCGATCAGTTCATGAGCGGGCCCGGTCTGCGGCAGCATCGCCAAGCAGACCGCGCAGGAACTCCTGCATCCAGATCGGCAGTGCGGAAAAGCCCGCCTTCAGGTCTTCGCGGATCGCCTGTCCGTGCCCGAGGTCCGCGAAGATGCGGCGCAACGCGGCGCGGATGCGTTGTCGTTCCTCGTCTCGGGACAACATGTCATGCATCCAGTGCAGGGCCTGAACCACCCGCATGGCTGGTCGTCCGGCCCAGTAGAGGCGGCTGGGCGCCGCGTATTGGAAATGAATTTCCTGCCGCCCCAGCTTGATCGGCTTCAGTCGTGCATCGACAAGGACGCTGATGCGCGCCGGGACGGCGGTGGTGAGGCCGCGCTCGTTGGCGGCGGTCATGCCGTCGATGACGGCACGCGTCTGGTCCAGGCGAGTAACGGCACGGATGACCGCACGGTAGTCGGGCGTGGTCGGATGTCCGGTCAGTTCACTTGTGCGCGGCCGGTCGTAGAGTCCCCGGTCGATGCGCCGCAGATCGCCGGAGGCAACCAGACACTGAAGGGTCTTGTCGACGGTGGCGCGATTGCTGAGGTCGGTAAAGTCGCCAGGAACCCAGACCTCGTCCGGGTTGGCCGCCATCCGGGCGAGGAGGCGGGAGCGCAAACCGGGATCTTGCGTCAAGACTGCCATGTCCGAAACATGACACACATTTCCGACACTGGAAGTGTTGTCCGAAATTTGATGCAATCTTCGGACAAAGCAGAAAGTGCGTTCAATGTCGGGATCTGGTCGAATGCGACATTCCGCAGGGGGACGAGAGCCTGACGATATAGGTACGGGATGCGCCGCCAAGCTGGCAAGGTTGCCAAATTCCCTCATCCTGCCGGTGCGGGCGCTCTGGAAGTGTCCAGATCGTCGTCGATGCTGTCACCGATGCGGGCGGCGGACGCCTTCACGGTGTCCCGGGCCAGATGGGCGTATCTGGCGGTTGTCTGAACCTGCGTATGACCAAGCAGTTTCCCGATCATCGGCAGCCCTTCGC
Source organism: Rhodobacter sp. (assembly GCA_022824145.1). Lineage (GTDB taxonomy): Bacteria > Pseudomonadota > Alphaproteobacteria > Rhodobacterales > Rhodobacteraceae > JAPOUP01. The sequence continues at coordinate 5,644 of JAJEAY010000219.1, forward strand.
CCAGCGCCAGCGCCCTTGAGGCGAAGCTGTGGCGAAGATCATGAATCCGGACGTCGGGAAGCTTGGCGCGCTCCCGGATTCTTCGCCACGGATGCTGGAGATCCGTGAGATGGCCGCCTGCCTTCCGGCCGGCGATCACCCACGGATTGTCGTCGTCGCGGGGGAGGGACTCCAGAAGCCGCACCGCCGAAGGCGCCAGCGGAACCGCCCTGCCGCCCGTCTTGGTGTCCGGCAGGTTCAACTCGCCCGCGTCAAGGTCGACATGCGCCCATTGCAGCTTCTGGATTTCCGAAAGCCGACAGCCGGTCAGCATCAGCAAACGGATGGCCACAACGGCAGAGCGGGTCTCGGAGCCGTCCGTGAGGATTTCGTCGAGAACCGCGCCCAGGCGCCGGAACTCCTCGGCGCTCAGGAAGCGTTCGCGCTTCTCCTCCTTGAAGCGCTTGACGTGCAGGCAGGGGTTCGAACCGTCCGGGCGCAGGCCCCAGACCTCGGCCATGTTGAACATCTTCGAGAGCACGCCGAGCGTCCTGTTCGCCTGGTAGGGCGTCTTGCGCATCGCGTGATGCAGTTCGGCGATGTCCTTCCGCTGGATCTCGGTCACCTTTCGTCCGCCGATCCTGGGATCGATGAAGAGTTCGACGGAACGCCGGTACTCGCGCGCCGTGCTCTCCTTGCAGTGGTCGGGGACGTACTCCTCGAGAAACCGCTGTCCCAGAAGCCTGACGGTCGCCGCCCTGCGGTCCGCGTCCCGCTGCATGGCGGGGTCGCCGCCCGCCTTGGCCTCGGCAAGCAGGGCCATCGCCCGCGTCCGCGCGATGTCCGGAGTCATGGCCGTCACGGGACCCAGGGTCATGCGGCGCACCCGGCCTCCTGCACGGAACTGGGCGACGAAGAACTTGCGGCCGGTGGCCCGGACCCGGACGCCGAACCCGGGCAGGTCCCGGTCCCAGTGGAAGCGGTCCGTCCCGTCGCACTTGATGCTGTCGATGGCCCTCTTCGTGATCTTGATCTGCGTCGGCATGGCGATCCCCTCCACTGTCTTTGTCGGGAATCACCCTACAACATTGGGAATCACATGGGAATCACGAAAAGTAAAATGGCTGGCCGCGAAAGTCCGTCATTGGCATCGCGTGCGACTCCGTATAGCCTTTAAAACAAGGGAAAATATGCGCCTTGACGCCGAATGTCCTCGCAAGGGCAGGATTGTCGAAGCTTCACTAAGAAAACTCATAACCTGAAGGTCGTAGGTTCAAATCCTACCCCCGCAACCACGCGAACACTGTGAAAACTGATGATTTCGAGAGACTTTCGATTCGCGGCTTTCGACGCAAGCGTGCGCCGTCTACACATGGTTAACACCGCAAGTATCTGGCGCAGGGCGTCGGTTCCTACAGCACGGAAATCCGTTCGGGTAAGGCTCAGCGTCATGGACTCGGAAAGTCCGCAAGGAGAAGTGGATCGGCACAGCCGTTGTGGCCCGTTTCATGCCGCTGCCAAGTCGGTCCATCGCGGTTTGATCGGAAAATGCAGGTCGAGGCGCCGTGGAGTCGTGGAAGTCGGCGGCATCTGCCGATTTACGTCGGATGCCGCAAGGTTGCGGTTCAACCGGTCCGTCGGCTTGATGTGGGAGCCGCAACTCGCGGGCGCCGCAAGACAATGGTTCTTGGCCTAAGAGAGACACATTGTGTCGCTGCTCGTGCAGTTGGCGGGACGTTCACTGGCAGACGTAGCCGACTGTACGACGGTGACGACATTCATATTGACATATCGCCGTAATTGAAACCAGAAAGCCCTTGCGAGCACATTGTGAAATGGACGTTGGCCGTTACGGGAGCGGAAAATTGAAGGCCATAATGACATCTAGAGCCATAACGCTATCGTAAATCTCATGCAAAAGCTAATACAAAGTCCACGTATCGCATTGCCGCTATTGGGCCTCATCGGACTAGTAGCTTACGTAGCAGCTCCGGTGTGCCTACCTAACAACATTGTTGAGCGCATTGATATTATCGCTTTTGGATTTGCAGTTCTTATCGCATTACCTTGGCTCGCGGCTTGCTTGGAAACACTTGAGATAGGCGGTCTAAAAGCAAAACTAAGGGCCATTGAAGACAAAGCTGACGCTGCCACTGAAACGGCAGCTAGCGCCCGGGAACTTGTAGATGAAGTGGCCATGTCCGAACGTTCAGATAAGAGCGAGGAAAATTTGGTAGAACTGACACAGGATTCCGACGAATCTCCTGCTACCGAAGAGGAAAAAGACAAAGCAATTGAAAGGTTGCATAAACTATGCCAGCGCTACGTTTCGATACGTGAATCAATGCCGCCCGGTGCGGCACGAACTGCGAAGATGACTGAGATCTTTGGTTTGCTTGAAAGAACAGCAAAAACAATACCGCAACAGAAAAGTGTCATCGAAGATTGGCTATCGGGGGGGGATCCTGGACACCAGCTCGCGGCTATTGCTTGGTTACGATCGAATTCAAAGTATATCAAGCCCGGCAGGCTTATTGAAACGATCGAAAAATCCAATCAACCATTCGTACAATATTGGGCTTTGAGAGTTCTGGACGGGCACGTGAAGCAAAGCGGTGTCACTTACTTTACACCACGAGATCTCTTGAAACTGCGACAGCTAGAAGGGGTGATACGTGTGAAGACTGATCGGTGGCAGCAACTGCGTCGTATAAATATGAGATTAAGTGATGCGTTCTAGGGCCCGTTGAATTTCATGTCGCCGAGACCACGCCGCCGCGAAGCTCTCGTCCGTCTTGTCGTACCGCGTTGCCACCGCACGGAACTCCTTGATCCTCGCGAAGAAATTCTCGATCCGGTGCCGCCACCTGTACATCTCCCGGTCGTGGTCCCGGGGCTCCGTCCGGTTCCGTCTCGAGGGAATCGCCGCCTCCGCTCCGCGCGCCTCGACCTCCCCGAGCAGCCACTTCGCGTCGAACGCCTTGTCGCCGATCAGGGCCCCGAACGGAAGGCCCTCCAGAAGATCCGGCGCGCCCGCGAGGTCGTGCGCCTGGCTGGGAAGGACCATGAACCGCACAAGAAACCCAAGCGCGTCCACGACGGCCACGATCTTGCTGGTCAGGCCTCCCCGGGAACGGCCGATCCCCTGGTTGCGGGTCCCCCTTTTGCGCCCGCCGCCTTCTGGTGCGCCTGGACGATCGTGCCGTCAACGAACACGTACTCGAGGTCGAACTCGTCCGACAACGCGTTGAAAACACGCTCGAAGACGCCAGAGAGCGCCCAGCGGCGGAAGCGCTTGAAGACGCTGTTCCAGTTGCCGAAGCGCTCCGGAAGGTCGCGCCAGGGAGATCCCGTCCGGGACCGCCAGAGAACGGCTTCGAGAAACCGCCGGTTGTGCGCCGCGGTGGCGCCGGGATCGGTCGCCTTGCCGGGCAGCATGTGCTCGACCCGCGCCCACATGGCGTCGGTAAGCACCGTCCTGTCTGCATTCATCTGATACCTGCTGGTCTGCCTGTGCCGTCGTTCGGCGGTCATTGGCGCAGGAAATGGCAATGCTCCGCTCGATTCGCAATTCGATTGTCAACAGGCCCTAATGGCATCCCCGGTGTAATTTACTGTCCTCAGCAGTATTCAGGTTGAATGTCGTCTTTTTGCTGTAGCGTCTTCAGCGCCACCACGTTGGACGTCGTCGTGAATCGCTCGATAAATGCAGCCCGCCCCGATTGTTCGTGAAAGGGAGTTGACATCGCTTCTTCCTCAAGGAAGAGACGCAGTGAATGACGTACCTGCGCACTGTCGTTTGTGCAATGTCGCCGGGCGAGAATTTCGCGTCCGGAGCTCGATTGGGTTTGAATTGCGAGGAGTTGGGGAGCGAATACCGGCTCTCGACGCTCTGCGCTGCGAGCGATGAGGATTGTCCGGATGCACCATAGTGCTCTTTTTGCTTGTAGGTGTGAATTCAGCTCATCGCCATGCCTAGACAAGTACCAGCCAAAGTCAGTCGCGTGTCCAATTTCAATCGTGTAGTCAGAGCGGAACTTGAACGCTTTCTTGAGTCTAGGAAGATAGCCGTCCGGATCAAAAAGAGGTCTAGCTTCGCGGACCAAATGGCAGACGAACAGGTCACCATTGCGGGCATTATTCTCAAGGATAGACCATGGATAGAGAAAGAGGGAAAGATGACCAACGGAGATATGACGGGTTTCGGCATCGAGAGTGACAATTAACAGGTCGGTGTCGGAGTCTTCGGACTGGTCAGTGCGGGCGTGACTCCCAAAAAGTAGAATTGCAACTGCTGACATGGCTAGCGGACATGCCTATAACATCGAAGCGGGACGCAGCGCAGAATCCGGATCATTTTAGGACGCCTTCAGCATGGGCTCGTGACAGCGCCTCAGTAGACATCTGCCTAGCTGCCGCGCGTGCTTGGTCAACTTCGGCTCGATTTTGCAATACGATTTGCTGTTTTTCCGGTGCTAGCACACCAGGCTCTATGTCAAGATTGTAATGGCTCATCAAATAGAAACTTAGGCTCAGTCTGCATGAGCGGACAAGGCGCTGATCCGTCATTCCCAGCTCATTGGAAATTGCGATCCGTCTTTCGCTTGACAATTTTGGGTTGGGCATAATTATGAGATTGATCTCGTGAACCCATTCGAAATCCAGAGCGGGATCGATTGACGACGGTCGAGAAGAAGCGACTCCACTAATCCGGTTGAGACTATAGTCCCTGAAATCGTTGTGATCGCGCGACCACGACCGGACATACCAGCGTCCGGAACTATGAGCCAGCGCATGTGGCGCGATGGTCCGCGACGGCTGCGTAGAACCTGTCAGCGAAGCATACTCGATGTCAATCTCCTGTCCGTTGCGCACTGCTTGGAGGACGCGGAGCAGCACCGTCGAATCGGTCGGCCGGCTACCCAGTGTGACGAACTCGACAGTCGGGAAGGTGCCAAACCACGTATCTTCTGGGCGCATCCACTGATTCTCGATGGCAACCAACTGTAGAAGATATCGATCGATCGTCTCGCCGATGAGGGCTGGCCTGAAGCGTTCGGTACGCCGATAGGCCTTTTCGGTCCGATCGTAGAAAAGGTTGTCGGGCGCGATCTTCTCGTACTGACCGATGTCGCCTGAGGCCTGCTGCGGCGAAATACCAAACGTTTCTGCCATGTCCTTGCGGTTGAAGCGACCGTCCCAAAACAGGCGGAAGTCGATGAACTCCAGCCGTCGACGGACCCCCCAGCGCAATAGTTCGCCATCGATATCCATTCTTCACTCCTAGAAAGATGACTGGTTTATCAAAAATACATCAAGTTTCTTGACTAACTGTCGAAGTGTCACTATACATTATGGACGGACGGAGGGGTCAAAGCAACCACCTCTCGTTAGCGGTAAGGTCGCGTAAATGGGAAATGCTATTGAAAAGCAGCAGGTTGAGCGACCTTATCGCGTACTCAGTCTCGATGGTGGGGGCATGCGTGGCATCTACACGGCAGCCTTTCTTGCTCGGCTGACTGAGCAATTTAGCCGGATTCGTGGCGAATCGGCGCTTGACCTCGGGAGCGGTTTCGACCTGATCACGGGAACTAGCACCGGCGCGATCGTTGGCTGTGCCCTCGCCATCGGCAGGCCGATGAAGGAGATCGTGGGGCTCTACCAAGAGCATGGGTCGAGGATCTTTCCTCATCGAATCACCGGGAAAGCGAGCGCGGTTTACCGGGCTACGCAAGGTAGCCGGTACGTACGTGCAGGTAACAAGGCGCTCCGAGATGCGCTGGAAAGGGTGCTGGGTGATGTAACCTTGCTCGACGTTTACCGCGGGCGTGGGATCTCGCTGTCGATACCCGCCATCCTAATGAGCGAGCACCGGGCCTGGGTATTCAAGAAAACTCCGTGCAGCGGTGTGCGCGATGACCACTATCGGCTGACCGATGTCTGCATGGCGACCAGTGCCGCGCCGATCTATCGTTCACTCGCGGCAATCGACGATCCCAATGCCTCGGGCGGACCACAGCAAGTCTTTGCAGACGGTGGCCTTTGGGCCAACAATCCAATCATGGTCGGCTTGGTCGACGCGCTCACGATTGCCAAGTCTGACCGTCCGATTGCGATCTTCTCGCTTGGGACTTGTCCGCGTCCGGAAGGCGACCACCTCGACGCGGAGTCGGCGCATCGGTCGATGCTGGACTGGTCGCTCGGTGCTGACGTCGCGTCGCTGAGTATTTCGGCGCAGGAGTTCGCCTTCGACCATATGGCGCGGCTCTTGGCCAATGCCATCAGTAATTGCGGGCGTTCTATCCGACGGGTGCGTTTCCCCAACAGGCCTGTGCCTGCCAGCATGATGCAGTACCTTGCGCTTGACGATTCCCGACGGGAGGCGATGGATCGCTTGATGGCGCAGGCACACACAGACGCTGACTTGACCAAGAGCGTCTGCGACGACTCCAACAGCGAGGAAGGTCAGATGATCCGGCAACTTATGAACGATCTGCCGGCGATGCCGGCATCCGGTGCGGTTTGGGACCGCGCCACATCAGCGACAGGAAAGGATAGGTAATGTTCAATTGTTCGAAGGACGTCCGCGCGTATCACAACCAGGACGTCACTCTGCCCAAAGTTGATCAGGACAGGATGCGTAGTCGGCGCAATGCGAACCGGGATCGACTGCGTAAAGGACTAAAAAGGGCGCACAAGCCTTCGCCGATCGAGTTCGTTTCACAGGGCAGTTACGCCATGAAAACAATGGTCTGCGATCCGGACAACGACTACGACATCGACGATGGGGTCTACTTCCGCAAGGAAGATCTGGTCGGTGCACGCGGTGCCGAAATGACGTCGCTTCAAGCTCGCCAAATGGTTCGCGATGCTGTCGACGACGGTCGGTTCAAGCAGGCGCCGGAGGTTCGTTCGAACTGCGTGCGAGTGCACTACGAGGCCGGATACCATGTCGACCTCCCGGTCTACCGGCGGGTTGTGACTTCTACCGTATTCGGCGATGAGGTCCACTACGAATTGGCGGCCAGTAGTGGCTGGAAGCGATCCGATGCCCGTGATGTGACCGACTGGTACGAAGACGAGAGGGCAAAATCGGGCGATGGTCAGCAGTTGAGGCGCCTCAACCGGGATCTGAAGAAGTACGCCCGCAGTCGGCATAGCTGGCGTGCAGGCATCCTCAGCGGCTTCGGTATATCTGTTCTGGCCATTGAGCGCTTCCGAGAAGATGATCGCGAGGATCGCGCACTTTATGACATCATGGTCGCGATACGGGACCGGCTCGATTGGGACCTCGAGATCGCGCATCCGGTCACTCCGGATGACTATATCACCAGCGGATTCAACGATGCGCGGGCGCGAACGTTCCGCGAAAAGCTGAATGATGCGATCGACACGCTGCAGCCGCTGTTTAGGTCCGGGTGCACGCGCGAACATGCGCTCAAGTGCTGGGACAAGGTCTTCGCTACGACCTTTTTCGGCGAGAGGCTAGAGAATGAGCAAAGGGCAGCGGTGACGGCTTCGGCTGTCATCGGCTCGACCGCGCTCCTGTCTTCTGTTTCGGCCGCAGCGGACGCCGTAAGCAGTGCTGGCGGTGGTCGCTCAGCCTAAATCAGTGCTTCCGCTCCAATGGCGGCAAGCCGCGCTGCAACTTGAGACGCGGCTGCGCGAGCGGACGGAGCAAGCGCCCGAACGCCTAGATGCACGGGCGATGGAGAGCTGCTATCCGCGTCGTCCGTTTGTCGCTGGTTGGCGGGTCGGTGTAAATTTCTCTGATGACCTCATGCGGCGTATCGACGTGGTGGCGACTGCTGGCTTTCCATCCGTCCCGGTCCGGACCGCCCTGGTTGATCACCCACCGTTCATGACGTGGCCCCATGTGGAAAGCGACGGCATTCTGTGCCTGCTACCCAACATGGCGGAATGCGATCCCGACGATCCGTACGCCGTGACCGAGAACCTCTTGGGGCGTTCCGTTCAATTGGTCGAGGAACTGATCGAAGGATCAAACGTCGAGCGGGACTTCCGTGAAGAGTTCTTGACCTATTGGGCATACAAGACGCATCAGTACGGCACTCGCCTCTTCAGCCTGCTTACGCCTGCCTCGCCGTCCCGCGTTGTGCGGGTGTGGAGAGGCAATGGCCTTGAGGTTGTCGGAGAGGACGCGAGGACCTTGGAACAGTGGGTGCGCCACCGTTTCGGTGACAAGGTCAATGCGAAGACCGAAGAAGCCGCGTTCATTTGGTTGCCTAAACCGCCTCTCCCGGTCGAATATCCCGAAACAGCATCCGACTTGAATGCGCTGGCGGTTGCTGCCGGTGAGGATGCTGTTGCCGCGCTGGGTTTAACTGTATTGAGACAGCCGGACCATGTTGTCGCCTTGCTGGGGGCGCTTGGCCGCGGAGGCCCGGGTCTCGTCGTAGTCAAGGTGCCAAACCCGCGACTTTTGCGTTCTCGTGGGCGTTCGGCCACTGACCCGCTGTCCAAGGGCTTCAGACCGTGGCGCACGCCAAAATCTATTCTAGTTGATCGCTATTTTGGGGCGGGTCCAGTTGTCCGAAGTTCGGTCCAGCGTGCAGATGCCGATTGGGTGCACGGGCGCGGAAGAGATGTTCGTACCGCGAAGCTCCTAGATTCAACAGTTGTCATTGTCGGGTGCGGATCGGTCGGTGGGCCGGTTGCATGCGCGCTTGCGCAATCGGGCGCAGGCAGGTTGGTTCTGGTTGATAATGATGTGCTCAGTTGGCCAAATGTCGGGCGGCACCCGCTGGGCGCCACTGCTGTAGGTCGGAACAAGGCAGAGTTTTTGGCCAAACGGTTGCAGGCTGACTTTCCCCATCTTCAGATCGAGAGTCGGGCTTGCTATCTGCAGGAGGTCTTGCAAAGCGACCCCGAACTTCTGGAGGCAGCAGACCTGATCGTCGCTGCCACGGGAAACTGGGGTGCCGAAAGCGCGGTCAACCGCTGGCATGTTGAACATGGTCGGCCTCGCCCGATCCTGTATTGTTGGACGGAAGCACATGCCTGTGCCGGTCATGCTGTGGCCATCGCGCGCGAAGGCGGCTGTCTTCAGTGCCACATCGGCCGGACGGGATCGCCGTTGTTCAAGGTCGTCGAGTGGTCGGACGATGGGGATGCCAGCCAAGAGGAACCAGCCTGCGGCGCACACTACCACCCTTATGGGCCAGTCGAGTTGAGCTACGTGACCGCAATGATCAGCGATGTGGCGCTGGACTGTTTGCTTTGTCCGCCAACCAGTTCGTTCAATCGCGTGTTAGCAACTTCACAGCGCCGAATGAATGAGTTGGGCGGGCGATTGAGCGATGCATGGATAGCCGAACGAGGGAAGGGTGAGTCCGGCATGCGGATGGTTGATCGACCCTGGATGAAGATGGACTGCGCAGTATGCGGAGACCCTCGACCTGCTAACGTGGACGCTTCGCGACTAGGCAATGATGGATGAGCTGTTGGTCTATTGCATTGAGTGTACGGAGGAAGATCTTGAAGGCGCTGCGCAGATTTTCCGCGAAGCCATAGAGGGTGGGCACGGCGCAGTGATCTTGGAGTGCTTGTCGATTCTTCGCAATCGTTTCGCTGGGGACGAAGACATCGCGGGGTTTCGGAAGAAGGGTTCAGTAGCGGTGGCCCGTTTCGAGTCGGACGAGAGTGTGGAGGTTGATCAGCGCGAAGCCCGAGTGTTGAGGCAGCTGGAGGCCAACAGCGTAATAGAGCAATTTCTGGGTCGAATTGCGTCGGAGGTGTCATGGCGTTGAAGGCGATTTTTGTCGGGATAAACAGATATCTGGATCCCGCAATTCCGGAGCTGGGCGGTGCGCGGCGGGACGCCATGGCGCTCTGGGCATTGTTCACCGACACTATTGAGGGGCTGGCCGCACGGCGCTTGGTCGATGAGGAGGCGACTCACGGCGAAGTCTCGGACGCGATCCTGGGTACGTTGGAGGGTGCGTAAGAGGATGACGTGATCGTTATCACTTTCGCCGGCCACGGTTCACCGGACGGACGCCTGCTGCTCTTTGATTCCGACGCGACGGATCTTCCGGGTACTGCCTTGCCAATGGCCGCGTTGGCCGATGCCTTCAAGGGCACGAGGGCACGGACGGTGCTGTGCGTCCTCGACTGCTGCTTCAGCGGACCAATGGCATTCGGATAAGTTTTTCTGGCGTTCGGATAAAAAAGCCCCCGCACTTCGGGCTGTCGCCGGAAGCCGGGGGCCTTGTCTGTTGGCCGGTTTCGGTGTCAGGCGGGTGCCCGGTTCTGCCACTTGCTCCTTGGC
>JAJEAY010000031.1 GCA_022824145.1 Rhodobacter sp.
TCCGCCAGCCGGCGGGTCACGTCCGCAAGGCAGTCCGCCTCCCGCAGAAGAAGCGCGCCGCCGTCCGACGACATCCGCCCGCCGTCGAAATCCGCCGTGACGCTGCGCCGTCCGAGGGGCTTGAAACCGATCGCTGCGCCGTTACACTGTGTCTGAATGGGGTCTGGCCTCCGTCTGTATGTAAGTGGTTGATGCATCTACATATATAACGGATTCCGGCCCCATGCGACATCATATGGTGAGATATCCGGGCTAGAGGTTCCTTAAGCGGATATTCGCCTGCCGTCTTTTGGTGGCCACTCGATACTCAAGGGAGGTAACTCCCTTTTCCCAAGCCTATGATTCCCTTCATCGCTTTTCGAGAGATCACAAATCGTCCTTTGTCCGATTACGCTCGGATCCGATGGGACTGAAGCCGTTTCCGGCGCAGGATCAAGCGCTCGGAGGGCCGGGAATTGCGCTTCGGATGGAAGTGGGGTGAATATCTCGCAGGCAGCCAAGAAAAAATGGGGAACCCGCTATTTGATACATGGCCGAGGTTCTTCACTCTTCCGTAGACATCGCCTTTGCCAGCTCTCCTTTCTTTGTGCCGCGAATCCGCCTGATGGTGAGATAAACCATCGCGACCAGAAGCAGTACATTTACTGCAACAAGCGTTGCCGAGACCGGGCGATCAAGAAAAATCCAGTACCCGTCGCGCGAGATCAGCAACGAACGACGTAGATTGGCTTCTAGGATCGGGCCGAGGATCATTCCAATGACAACAGGCGCGAGCGGATAGTCGGCCGCTCGGAAGAGAATTCCGATAAGCCCGAAGGCCAGCATGACCTGAAGATCGAAGACCGACGCCTGCAGTGCAAAGGTGCCAATAGAACAGAGCAGCAAAATGCTCGGGATCAGATACACCTTCGGGATGCGCAAGACATAGACGAAAAGAGGCGTCGCCAGGATTCCCGCAACAAGCAGGAAGATGTTTGATGCCAGATAAACCATGAAGATGCCGCCGACGACGTCCGGATTGTTTTCGAACATGGCCGGTCCGGGGATAAAGCCCAGGATCAGGAGGGCGCCTAGGAGCATGGCCGAAGATGCGTCTCCAGGTATGCCAAGGGACAGGGTCGGCACCAGCGTGCCTCCGACTGTGGAGTTGTTCGCGGATTCGGTTGCGACGACACCGCCCTCAGCGCCTTCGCCGTATTCCTCACCCGGTTTGGCTGCAGCCTTGGCCACCGCGTAGCTGGTAAATGAACTGATGACACCGCCGGCGCCGGGGATGGCTCCAAAAAACGTCCCGATCGCCGAAGACCGCATCAGGTTGACGTAGTGCCTCAGCGTTAGCGAGATGGTGTGCAAACCGGGCCTCGCCACCTTCACGTCGGGCACCTCCAAGAGATCTCGTTTCAACATCTGGGCGGCCATCTCGGAAATCGCGAACAGGCCCACGACGACGGCCACAATGTGAAACCCGTTCAACAGGTTGTGCGACCCGAAGGTGAAGCGAAGGCCGGTCGAAAATGAGTCGGTTCCGACCGTGGAGATGAGCAGACCGAAGCTTCCCGCCAAAAGACCTTTGATGATCGAGCCGCCCGAGATCACCACGATTGCGAAAAGCCCCATGATGGCCAGCATCGTGTATTCGGGCGGCGCGAAGTTGGCTGCAAGACTCGCAAGAATTGGGGCGCAAAAGACCAGGACGACCCCGCCGATTAATCCGCCAATAGCCGAACTGGTGATGGCAATGCCTATGGCATCTGAAGCGCGGCCCTTTTGCGCCAATGGGTAGCCATCATAAAGCGTGGCCGCCGCAAGCGGAGTGCCCGGGATACGCAAAAGTATTGCGGAAATCGAACCGCCGCAGGAACCGCCGACGAAAATGGCGATAAGAAAACCCATGGCCGCGACAGGCGGCAATCCGATAGCTACGGGCAGCAGCAAGATGATTCCCATCAGCGGCCCGAGACCGGGCATGGCGCCGACAACCAATCCCACAATGATCCCGGCGAATGTGAGACCGAGGGCAAGTGGTGACAGAAAGACATCAAGCCCGGCGGACAGAAAATCGAGAATCACGGTGCACCTACCAGGGGATAAAGACGTTCCAGATGCCGAGCGGAAGCACGACATTAAGGAAAGCCTCGAAAACGAAAGCAAATCCCGTGGCGATGGCAACGGACGAAATGGCCAGCCTTGGCAATTTGCGCATCCCGCAAATCCACATGATGGCGCAGATCATAGGGGCGGTCGCAAGATGGTATCCGATGGTTGTCAGAACCGTCAGATAGACGGCAAAGACCGCAAGCATCATTCCGGCACGTCCGAGATCCGATGCTTGGATGACTTCTGTCAGTGTTGTGGACCTGCCTCTAAAGGACTCGATCACGAGCTGAAAAACCAGGAGAACACCGACGAAGATCGCGATGGCTCGTGGATACAGGGCTGCGTTGTCGTAGGGACCGCCGCTGGCGATCCCCTGTTCTTTGAGGTCAGTCTCGATCTGCCAAAAGGCAATCACGATGACAGCGAAAAGAAATCCAAGAGCGGTAAGGTTCAGCGTTCTTGACGATGCCATCGCGTGATGTCCTTATTGGAGCTTCTTGAGCTCTTCCTCCTCCCAGGCCAGAGCATTGCCCATCGAATTGAGCTGCGCATCCACTCCGCCCACGATCTCCTCGTACATGGTGTGATCCCAAGAGAGCGGGACAAAGCCGATGGCTTCAACGGCATCGATAACTTCCTGGCGTGCCATAGCGCGTTCCATAGCGCCGCGCAGGGTTTCGGTTATGTCGTCCGGTGTATCCGGGTTGACGATCCACCAGGTCCAACCCATCGGACCGAGGTTAGAGAGACCCAGATCGACCCCAAGCTCGCCTATGGTGGGCGCACCGTGAAAGGCCTTTTTCGAGCTCTCCAGTTCGGAAAGAACCAGAAGGATCTTTACCTTGTCGGGGTTGGATCTGAAGTTGCCAACGTTGACGAAAGCAAAATCCAGGACCTTTGAACTGAGATCCTTGAAGACGTTGCCGTCCTGCGTGTAAGGCACGTTTTGGGCCACACAGTCATAGGACTGCAGGGCTTTCGCGATGACCATATGCGGCAGGTTGTTTCGCGAGCCCGAAGAATAGCGCAGTTCACCGCGGTTTTGATTGCAGTAGGCCATCATCTCTTCGAAGTTGGACCAACGGGACTCATCTACTTGGCCAGCGATCGCAAAAGCGTTCGCAACGGCGGCGCTGAGTGGTTTGAAGTCTTTGAAATTCCAGTCCGCATTGCCCAGAATGGGCTGCAGCACCAACGGAGCGACATAACCATCAAAGATGGTGTAGCCATCGGCGGGTTTTCCCATGGCGGTCGTCTGTGCTTTGGTTCCGGCGGCACCCGGCAAAGAGATAACCGGCATGTCCGTGCCCAGTTCTTCGCCCATTGCCTTGGCAACGACTTGGCTCATGGCCATTGCATTGCCCGGCCCCCAAGGATGGATGATCTCAATGTTGCGCTCTGGAAACTCCGCAAGCGCCGTCGTGGCCGAAGCCACAACAATGGTCCCTGCCAGAAGTGTACCTTTCAGTGTTCCGAAAAATTCCATGATTGTCCTCCCATTAGAATTCGGATTGGGTTCAGTGTCATTCTCCTGCCAACGCAACATCCGGTTGCGCCAGATCGAAGTGTGCAAACAACTCGGGTGGGGCATCGTGCAGCGCGAAGTGATGTGTGATCTCATCCTCCAGGCGCTTTTCCACGGCCGCGTCGTCTAGCGGGTTCTCTTGCCGAGGGTCCGCCTCAACGTCGTAAAGCGCGGTCTCGCAATCCTCCAAGGTGTCACCGTCCTGGCCCACCTGCGTGTTCCTCGGGTCGAGCTTTATCCTGAGAATGGGGGCGCCCTTGGTGAAATTGAACGGCTTGGCCAGCTCGCTGGATTGAAGTTCGCCGATATCGAAGAGATCAATCATGTGAGCGGGCATCAGCGTGTAAAGGTGCAGGTTTTGGCCCGAAAGGTTCTCGGGATAGCGGTAGTAGGTGTAGGTTCCGTCTGTCACGCCCACCGGGCCGCCGAACATTCCGAAGATCTGGCTGTCACGGTTGCGTGTGTCGTCCTTTAGCATTGGCACAATGGATCTGCCCGTCACCGTCCGTGGAACCCTGCAGCCATGCAGTTCGAGGAAAGTCGGCATCAGATCGGTGGTCTGGGTCAGTGTCTGGCGCCGTCCACCGGCCCGGGCGTCGTGGTCGGGATGCCAGAACATCAACGGGATATGGCTGATCTCTTCGTAATAGGGCATCCTGTTCTTCGCCCACCAATCGTGTTCGGATAAAAGAAAACCGTGATCGGTGGTCAGAACGAGCGCCGTGTCTTCCCAAAGATCGTGCTCATCGAAATAGTCCAGGAGCCGCCCGAAGTATTCATCGCACATTGCCACAAGCGCGGCGTAGTTGCCACGAATGGCAGCGACTTCTTCGGGCGAATTGACGTTTTTCTCATATTGCGGCCAATTGAGAATCTTGCCGTTGTAGCCTGTGTCATAGGCCGCCTTGAACCGCTCTGGCGCGACGAATGGCTCGTGCGGATCGAAGCACTCAAGCTGCATGAACCAATTGTCCACATCACGATTTGTGTCGAGGAAATCGAATGCTTTGGCAAAGCACTTTGCTGTCGGGAAGTCGTCTTCGTCGGTCAAGGACTCTTCGGAGACTGCCCCGCGTAGCCTTTTGAAGGCGGTCTTTTCGGTATTGCCTCGGGTGATCGCTCCCTAAGGCTTATTGCTTTTAGTCAGGTGCCACAAGATGTTGTGGCGGTGGCTGGACGGCTGAATCGACGGATCGGGCGCGGAATTCCCGCCGCCAGCGGCGAAGCGGCTGTCAGGGCGGCGGAGTCATGCCGGAATCCCGGAATCCGGGGGCGTTCAGAGGAAAAAGGACGGAGTCCGGGCGGGCGGACGGCGCGCTTCAGGCGCGCCCGTCGACGAAATCCCGGTAGGTGGCGGGCTTCAGCCGCAGGCCGATGCCAAGCAGCGTGTCGAAAGAGCTCCGCCTGTGTCGGCGGCGGTTCCACCGGAACACGAATTCGTCGAGATAGCGCTGGAAGTGCCTGCTCCGCAGCCCGTGCAGGACGCCCATGGCCCAGCGCTTGAGGCTGGAGAAAACCCGGTGGCCCCGTTTCAGGATCCCGTACGTCTGCCGGGGATTCTCCGGCAAGCCGGAGTATCCGCTCCAACCATTGGTGACGACCCTCGCCCCCGGCTTCACGGTCCCGGCGATGAAGAACCGGAGCTCGTCCCCGCCGTGATTTCCTGCCTGTATCAGGCGGATGCGCCTTGACTCGCCGCGTTCCGAAAGCTCCACGACCCCGGCCAGGAGGATGTTTCCTTCCCCGCTGCGTCCTCTGGCCTTCGGTTCCGCCGCCGCGGTCTCCGAGCGGCACGGGACCGGCGCCCCGTCCACCTCCGCGGTCCCCTGCAGCAGCGTCCTGTCCGGGTTCACCGTCGCCCGCCGCAGCTTCAGGAGCATCAGCCACGCCGATCTGTAGCTGCCGATCCCAAGCCGCCCCTGCGCCTAGAGCCCCGAGATACCGTTGGAATAGGTGGCCATCAGATGCGCCGCGAGGAACCAGGTCTTCAGCGGGAGATGGCCACCGTGCATGAAAGGGCCCGCAGTTACCGACGTCTGCCGCCCGCAGTCCGTGCATTCCCGGGTGCAGCGCATGTCTTTCAGCTCCCAGCCCCTGCCGCTTCCGCAGGCCAGGCACACGAAGCCATCCCGCCAGCGCATGCCGTTCGATAATTGTGGCCGCAACCTACCAGTCGGTCTTTCGTGATATCGCAGCTGTCGCGGAACCAAAGAGTGTGCGTCGGAAAACTTTATCTTCGCGCAGTCATTCTATAATCGCGCCCGATGCGGGGATGGGGACAAGCTCGCTTCCCTGTTCCAGTCCGACCTCTTAGCATGGAGGATTATGCAGGAAAGTGCTAAAGGATCTGCACGAAAGCCAAATAGATCAGTCCAAAGCACTTACTTTGGTTCGCTGTCAAAAGATGGAGTCCACGGAGACGTGATCTCAAGACGTGCTTCTATCAAGTCCAAAAGTTCCGGGCCTATTAGTTCGTCCGATTCCAGAGCAGCCACATTGACGAAGTTTTTTCCGTTGGGCGCGACCAACTCCGTGGACGCGCCCCACACGGTGTTGACGGGATTCACTTGTCCGCCTTGCGACACTAACCAATCGCAATATTCCGGAAACGCTGGCCACGGTTGGAACGGGTGTGCCGACACTGTTATGCAGCAAGCTGAACTAGATCATGCGGGCGGCTGTCGTAAATCGTCCCGCGAAGCACGCATTCATCGTTCTTTTTGAACATGATCTCATACTTTTCAGGTGCCGCCTGAATGCTGCCGAACGGCTTGCCGGTGCGCCTCATGGATTCGTCGAGGTCTGCGCGATATGCAATCCGAAGCCGATTAGTCGCTTCTTCAACAGTCCTGCCCTGTGCACCGATGTAGTGTTCGACACATACCGCGAAAAAGCCAGCTTCTTCACTTTTCGTTATGACGAAGCGAAGTTCGTTCGGTCGGTCTTCTGTATCAATTGCATGCTTGGTCATACCAACACGCTCCAGTATGTCGTCATCTTTTTCCTCCTTGCCTCTGCCGTCACCAAAGCATACGATGTATAGCATGGAAACGACATACCACAATCACTATTTGTTACAAATTAGTGCAGTTTACGCCGTTTTCGATCAAGAACCGCACTTTGCCCAGCGAGCGGAAAGGTTACCGCCGCCGTAGTGCCTGCCGGTAGCGTGCCGCGAGTTGACGCTGGAAGGCCTTCTGGCGCGGCCGAACCGCTGTCACCTCATCATCTTCGATGACTTCGCCTATGTCCGCAGGGGTCCAGGCCGAAACAGGCGTGCTCTTCGAACCCATCTCCGCCAAGTGCAGGATCCGCCCACTCCTGATCGCGGCAAACCAGCCGTTTTCTGTCTGGCACGGGATCTTCCCCGACGAAACCACCGCCGTCCGCCGCTTCGTCCACCGGGCCACAATCCTGGAAATGAATGCCGGGCGCTGCCGCCATCGCGAAGAGCTCAAAACCGCCGGATGCAGTGGCCAAAAAACCACTCGGCGATGACTCTCCAGCGCAAAAGACCTAAAGTTCCGACTCTCCCTGCCAACGAAGCCAACAAGGCCATTCAAATGTTTACAATCGAGCATGAATTCGATGCCACCGTCGTAACCCTTGTCGACGAAGGCAGCGCGTATCTCCAGGAAGATGTGACTATCAATGCGTTTGAGGAATGCGTGACGTTGGAGCAGTTTGACCAACGCAATGACAGGGTGGCCAGGATCACGCTCTCAGTCTCCCAGATCAAGGATCTCGCCGCTGCACTCGACCTTCCCGAAGGAGCATATCGCCTGAAACCAACCGCTACCTGACTGACGGGAATTCGGCATCGACACGGCGGTTCCAAGCGCAAGTCAGAAAAGACCCGGTCACATGGCTGTCACCGCGGAACAGACTGCGTTTTGCCGC
>JAJEAY010000056.1 GCA_022824145.1 Rhodobacter sp.
CGCACCGCCCGGAGCATGCCGGGCATCGAGAGATGCCGGCGGAAGGAGTCTCTGGACATTCTGCTGCTCGGTCTTTGCCTGTTTTGCCACAGGACAGCATATCCGGCACAAAAAGTCTACGAAAAAAACTCGTGGCAATTCCGCAACCAACTGATAATGAACGAAAAGAAAATTTACCGGGAATTGCTGAAAAAACAACAGCACCGCGTCCCACAGGAGGCTGACGTCCGTCGGGCAGTGGACGTCGGTTTCGGCCGCGAAGGAGTCACAGCGCCCGCGCAAGGGCGCGCCAGGCTTTTTCCCCGCGACCGCATGGCCGCTCTCCACGATCAGACGGCTGACCCCGGCCAGCAGTTCGGGACTCACGAGGCCCACGTTGTCCATCAGCGTCTGGCAGCTGTAGCGGCGCTCGTCCCAGACATCCGCGTGGCCCAGGAAACGGCGCAGCGTCCTGTGCTCGTTCACCAGTTCGTGCAGCCGGCCGAAGTGGCGGCCGAGGCCCTGCTTCACCACCCCCATCACCAGAATCCGCCACATCTCCATGCCCGGCCGCCCGGTCTTCCTGCTGACCCCGGGAAGGATGTGCTCGTCCATGAGCACGAACAGCCGCCCGCGGAAAGCCTCGTCGGAATAGAGATGCTGGAGCCCGATGAGCAGGGCCGGGATGTCGTCCCTCGACCTGAGGTCCAGCTTGATGTCCTAGATGCCGACCTGCAGCTGCGGATCGTGTGTCTTTCTCATGCCTGCCTCGCGAAGATATCCTGCCTCGCGAAGATATCCCCGAACCGACCGGAATCACGCGGAAAAGTCCCGGAAGCGGTCTTCCCGGCCCGGTCTTCGGTTCGGAAACTGCCAGGTTCGTCAAATGGAGTCAACGGCTTGGGGGTTTTCTGGCAAGCACTAATTCGCGCACGGCAGCCTGTTCAAACGTCGCGAAGCTCGTCGATGCGGTCGGCGATCCGCTGGGCCGACTCGCGCAACTGGTCCACGGTCTAGTCGGTGGCGTAGCCCTCCGTCACGTCGGACGGACGGGCGTGGTTCGCCAGCCGCTTGGTCAGCGAGCACGGCGGCATCAGCTCGCGCTCAGCCACCGCGATGAAGGCGTTGCACAACCCGTGGAACCGGAAGCGGATCCCCGCCGCTTCGCCGATGCCTTCATGGAACCGCGCAACGTCTACGGCATGGCCTGCCCGCGACTTCTTCGGCGAAGGGAACAGCCAGCCAGACGGCGCAGACCGTCCGCCGCGGTCCGACCGGTGTCATCTCAATAGAGTCCACATATGCCGGAAATGTCGGGTGCGGGCCTGGCAATTGCGCCGCGGAGCCAGTTGCCGCAGCATCGTTGAGTCCCTTCCAGTCTTGGGCAGCGGAGTGGATGTGGAGAGGCCAGTAATCCAAATGTCAGCCGAGACAGACGAACACCTCCCCATCCTCGACCTTCACAGGATAGGTTCCGAGCGCTTCGCAAGCCGGCGTTTTTTTCGGTTCTCCGGTGCGGTAGTCAAATTGGCCGTTATGCATTGGACATTCGATTATGTAATCCATCACCAGCCCGTCAGCCAAATGGACATTTTCGTGGGTGCAAAGCCCATCTGTGCAGAAAAATTCGTCGTTGGGCGAACGGTAAACCGCGAAAGTCAGGCCACCGTAATCAAACCGAATCAAATCTTCGGTTTCAATCTCTTCAGTCGAGCAGACCCGGACCCAGTTGGCCATGATTTCAGTTTCTTCCTTTTGCCACCAGATTCCTGCGTTGCACTCCGGTGGGCGTCGACCGTCGACTGAATGGATTGCACCGGAGTGGGTTGAACTTCCCATAATCTGCATAGTTCAAACGGTGCAGTGGATCAAGCCGATCAAGAGAGTCACAACTTGCCAGTTCCGCCGGATTCCCGTTTATGCCTGAATGCAAGACGAAGCGCACTGGCCAATCCGGTGGGGACGGGCCGGAAACTCTGTACATCAGAGCAAGCGGAATTGCGCTTCACTTGATTTAATCCACAACGAGCGCGACATCTGCGCCCGCCGCCTGAAAACGGCCCAGATTGCCGTAAGGCGCACGCAGCATGATGCCGCGGAAGCCGTTCAGGCCGCGGTCGACGAAGATGGTTCCGTCCGAGACCGTCTTCGCGCCGCCAAGCTTCCGGCCGACAATGCCGTCCCATGAGCGCGTCCTGCCGGTGCAGGCCTCGATGGCGACGACGAGCCGTACTTCCTGCACATCCACTCAAGCATATGCCTGAACCGTTAGTGCGCCAGGCCAAGCATCGAGCGTACATCATCCGTCGCGGTTCTTCCAACAGGCTTGCCTATGGACGTCCAGATGGTCCGCTTCCAGTAAACCAAGACCTGCCAGCGCTGCAGCACCGACTGCGGCGTCCGGCATCAATACAGGAAACAATGGGAAGCAATTGCGATATAGGACTCGGTCAGGGATAACGGGTATCACTCCCTGAACTGGAGGACTGACTGAGGTGACAAAGCAAAAGGTAATGATCATTGGCGGTGGAATCATTGGCGCCACCACCGCCTGTCGGCTTGCAGCAGCTTCAGCGGATGTCACCCTGATAGACCCGATGGACGAGAATGCGCGTGCCTCAGCTGGCTCGCTGGCCTGGCTGAATGTGTCCTCAACCGCAGATCCAGACTATGCGAGACTGCGCCTTGCGTCTCTGCGTCTGTGGCATCAACTGTTGAAGGCGCATCCGGAGTGTCCGGTCAGATTTTCCGGAGCGCTTCTATTTGGAGAGGACAGGGACGCAATCAGCGCACATTCAAAGTTTATGGGCGGTCTTGGATGGCCGGCGCTGGTTCTTGATGCCAACGAACTGTCAAAGATGCTGCCGGGACTGGTCAACGCGCCGGATGCAGCTCTGTTCGCAACGCATGAGGGCGCGGCACATCCGAACCGGATCACAGCGTGGATGCTGGACCGGGCCAGGTCATCCGGTGTCAACGTTTTCCAAGGCCACGTCCGTGCGCTTCGGATCAAGGGCGGAGCCGTATGCGGCGCAGAACTTCGGGGCGGCGACCGAATTTCGACTGATACAGCAGTCATAAGCGCGGGCAACGAAAGCCGTACCTTGCTAGCGGAGGCAGGCGTCGATTTACCTCTTGACCGCAGCCCTGGAATCCTGATGCGAACAGCGCCTGTCAAGTACCGGATTCCATATGTCATCGCGACGCCGCGGCTTGACTTCTGGCAGGACATTTCAGGCGCGATACTGATGTCTTCCTCTCTTTCGAAGACCCCTGAACGAGCGGACGGCCTGATAGCCGAACAGGCTGTGTCGGTTTTGACCGACATGTTCCCGGGAATTCCTGAATTGAAGGTGACCAGGATCGCTCGCCGCGACCGGCCAATCCCTGCTGACGGCTTCCCTCTTGTCGGCAAAGCAGGGCCCAAAGGACTCTGGGTTGCCGCGACACATAGCGGCATGACACTTGCTCCAGTCATTGCAGAGGCACTGGCAGATCAGATCCTAGGGTGCCCCGACCGGCTCGGAATGGCTGCCTACCGTCCGGATCGGAACATCAATGCGAAACAGGAGAGAGCAGCGCTTTGAGGCTCTCGCAATTGATCCGGGCGCCAGCAGAAGTCCCGAATGCCAAGTCTGCGATCCAGACTCTTCCAGACTGACTGGCCGAGCCGAAAGCGGCCGCCAACACCGAGAGTTGCGAACTGTCATCCCGCAGGGCGGTTGAGCAATTGGTTCCGGATATTGGGTCGGGCATCGGAACCAATCTCGATCAGGTCATCCGATATCAACGGAAGGAGACGATGGAATGGGAACCGATCCTGCAGGCAGCGGAATGAATCAAAAAGCCACACCTCCGCTCCGAAGCGCAAGGCGCGGCCCTTTCCCGGGCCCGGTGCTCGAAGTCGCCGTCTTTTTGACAAGGCTGATCCATACCATGCGCGATGGCGTCACCGCATGGGTACTGGGCGCCGGAGCCGACATCGCAGTTAACGGGAACTATATACGAAAGTGCCATCAGGCCGCCTTCGCACTGGTTTCACGGGTCACAGGGCTCTCGATGCGCCTGCGCTTTGCGGACCGGTGCGGCCCGACGGCTAGCCAGGCATATAATTCCCTAAGTTTGGATCGGAATGCGGCCAACCCACGTTGGGGAACGTTCGCCCCAAGACGTCCGTGGAGAGACAGCAGTGTGCACCAATTTGCGGAAAGCAGCGGGTCCGGAAAATTGGCCGATCCTAACACGGAGGCTGGGTCTCCCTTGGGTTCCGGCCCAATCTATGCTACGGAAACCTGCCAATGGCAGTAGCTGAATGGCACCTCAGGATGGTGCGAGGTTCGAACAACACCAATGGAGAGGCCGATGGACCGCCTGCTTCCGATCGGGGTCCAGGACTTTCGCACGATCCGGGAGGCGGGCTTCCTCTACGTCGACAAGACGCCCTTCATCCGGCGCCTTGTGGAGAGGGGGCGCAGCTATTTCCTGTCCCGTCCGCGCCGGTTCGGCAAGAGCCTTCTTCTGGACACGATTCGGTCGCTGTTCGAGTGCCGCGAGGAGCTGTTCCGGGGGCTGGACATCCACGGCCGCTGGGACTGGTCGGACCCGCATCCGGTGGTGCGGCTGAGCTTCGGCGGGAAGTACACCGACCCGCAGGACGTCGAGCGCAGCGCCCTCAGCCAGCTGGAGGTGACCGAACGCAATGCCGGACTTGAGACCTCGTCCGGCCTGACCGGTCCGGAACGCCTGTTCGACCTGCTTGACCGGCTCCACGCGGCCACGGGGCGGCGGGTCGCCGTCCTCGTTGACGAATACGACAAGCCGATCCTCGACGCGCTCCACAAGCCGGAGCTGGCGGAGGCCAACCGGGACTACCTGCGCGGTTTCTACGGCATCGTCAAGGACAGCGCCGAGCACGTCCGCTTCACCTTCGTCACCGGGGTCAGCATGTTCTCGAAGGTCAGCCTGTTCTCCGGCCTCAACAACCTGCGGGACATCACGCTGGACCCGGACTACGCCACCGTCTGCGGCTACACGGAGGCGGA
>JAJEAY010000083.1 GCA_022824145.1 Rhodobacter sp.
GTCGCGACCCCGCCTCAGGCGAATTAGCGGACCCAAGCAGCGAGCAATCCGAAATCAGCCATTGCAATTACCGGGAATTCCTTCCCAAATCGGCTGAAGTGTACGACTCAGCGATACAGCCAGTGACAGACTCCGCCACACCGGTCATCGAAATCCGCAACCTCCACAAGAGTTTCGGTGCGCTCGAGGTTTTGAAGGGCGTCGGAATGCGGGCGATGAAGGGACAGGTGATCTCCTTGATCGGCTCGTCCGGATCAGGCAAATCCACTCTTTTGCGCTGCGCGAATCTGCTGGAAAACAGCCAGCAGGGCGAAATCCTTTTTGAGGGCGAGCCTATCCGCTGGAAAGGCCGCAGCAATGGCAGATACCCGGCGGACCAGGCACAGGTCATGCGCATCCGCACCAACCTCAGCATGGTATTCCAGCAGTTCAACCTCTGGTCCCATATGACAATCCTTCAGAACATTATGGAGGCGCCGCTGACCGTTCTGGGCCGCAGCCGCCACGATGTCGAACACGCAGCCCGCGGATATCTCGACAAGGTGGGGATCGGAGACAAATGCGACGCATACCCGCTGCAGCTGTCAGGCGGCCAGCAGCAGCGGGCCGCGATCGCCCGCGCGCTCTGCATGGAGCCGCGGGCACTGCTGTTCGACGAACCCACCAGTGCCTTGGATCCGGAACTGGAACAGGAAGTCGTCAAGGTAATCAAGCAATTGGCGGATGAGGGCCGCACCATGCTCCTTGTCACCCACGACATGGCCATGGCCAGCGACGTCTCCGACCATGTTCTGTTCCTGCATAAAGGGAGAATCGAGGAGGAAGGAAAACCCAATGACCTGTTCGGCAACCCGGCAACCGAACGCCTGCGGCAGTTCCTCAGTCACGTCCAGACAAACTGAAGCAGCGCGAGTTCCTGTTTCAGAGCCCTGTGCCACCATTGCGCTTAACGGTGCCTCGCGACAATAGTCGCCCGTCCGGAACCGGCCGGGCCACATTCAACGAAGATGGGAGTCAAACCATGAAATACCTGATCCTTAACCTCTCCGCACTGGCGCTTGGAGCTGGCATGGCCATGGCCGACGGCCATTCCGTCGTTCGCATCGGAACTGAGGGAGCCTACGCACCTTGGAACTTCCTGAACGACGCAGGGGAAATTGACGGCTTCGAACGCGAGCTTGGCGATGAACTGTGCGAGCGCGCGGGCCTGACCTGCGAGTGGGTGACCAATGACTGGGATTCCATCATCCCCAACCTTGTGGCAGGGAATTACGACGCGATCATGGCCGGAATGTCGATCACGGCAGAACGCGACAAGGTCATCGACTTCACACAGAACTACGCCCAACCCGATCCTTCGTCCTACCTTGCGATGTCCGAGGGACTCGACCCGGCAAGTTCGGTGATCGCAGCGCAGACGAATACAATCCAGGCGGGATTCATTGCCGAAATGGGCTGGACCCTGATCGAATTCGCGACGCCGGAGGAGACGATCGCCGCCGTAAGGAACGGAGAGGCGGATGCGGTTCTCGCCGACAATTCATACTTGACACCAATCGCGGACGAGGATCCGGACCTTATGCTTCTTGAGCGGCAGGAGCTGATCGGCGGTGGAGTCGGAATGGGCCTCCGTGAATCGGACGGAGAGATGAAAGAAGTGTTCGACATGGCGATTCAGTCGATGAAGGATGACGGTTCGCTGAATGTCCTGATCGAGAAATGGGAAGTCGGTGAGACCTTCTGAGGCCTGACCAGACGGTAGTCTCCTGCGGCCCCTCTTCATCCGCGAAACGGGGCCGCAGAACGCCGACGGCGGCGATTCGCAGCCTGATCGGACAGGTGCGAAACCATTCAGAGGAACGAGAGCCATATTCAGTGCATGCTCTGATCCGGAAGCGATCTCGGGGCTTCAATGGCTGGCCTGCTATCTAACAACGGGCAAGCACATGGGGCTGTATTGGTCTCTGCTGACTGTGTTCGCCCTGCTAGCGGTCACCGCGCCGGCGGCGTTGTTTCTCGGATTCTGCGGCGCGACCGCTGCCCGCAGCGGATTTCCGCCGCTCAGATGGTCTGGCCAGGCATACATCTCCGTTGTGCGCGGAGTGCCGGACATCGCTTTTTTCCTGTTCTTTGTCATTGCGCTTGACCAGGCATTCGAACTGCTGCGCCACAAGGCGTTCTGCCCCGGCTGGACCGAAGCGATCTGGCAGGGCAACGACTTCCGCGTCTGTCCGCAGGCAAAGCTGCCCTTGGGTAACGCTCCCCAGTGGGTGCATGAAGTCTACGGATTCTTTCTTGCCGTCATCACATTCGCGATTGTCTTCGGAGCGTTCTCCGCGAACGTGCTCTACGGCGCGATGAGAGCGGTGCCGCGCGGACAGCTTGAAACTGCCGAAGCGTATGGAATGACCCGAGGCCAGGTTTTCAGGCGCGTTCTCGTCCCGCAGATGTGGATATACGCGCTGCCCGGCCTCGGCAATCTCTGGATGATCCTGATCAAGGCCACTCCCCTTCTGTTCCTGCTTGGTGTGGAGGACATCGTTTACTGGGCCCGTGAACTCGGCGGCACAAAACAGGCGAGATTCTCCGACTATCCGCATGGTGACTGGAGACTATGGTATTTCCTCGGCCTGCTCGTCTTCTATCTCGCCTTTACCAAGGTTTCGGAAATCGTCCTCGACCGGATTGCAAAGCGACTGTCCCATGGCCAGGCGTTGGCGGGCACTCCGGCATGACCTGCTGGGAGACGGTTCAGGCCTACGGGCTTCGGTCGGTCGGCGTCGGCGAGCGGTTGCTGCCGCAGGAAAACTTTACCATATGCCAGCAATTCACCTTGATCGGCTCGGGCTTGATCTGGAACATTTATTTCGGAGCGCTCGCTCTGGCGATCGGATTCTTCATCGCCAACGCCGCAGCGCTGGCCAAAGCCTCCCCGAACCCGTGGCTGCGCAAGCCTGCGGAGTGGTTCATTCTCGTATTCCGCGGCTCTCCTCTGTTTATCCAGTTCTTCCTGGCATATTTCATATTCCTGCGTGTCAAACAGGCGGGTTACCTGCCATGGCTGACGTCGGCCCAGGCAGGTGCGCTGATCGTTCTGGTTCTGAACACTGCGGCATATTCAGGCGAGATTTTCCTTGGCGCCCTGCGGGCGGTACCGCGCGGCGAGGTAGAGGCAGCGGATGCATACGGCTTCACCGGCTGGAAGCGCTTCCGCAAAGTGATCTGGCCTACGACGCTACGCCTGGCCTGGCCTGCTTACACCAACGAAGCGATCTTTCTTTTTCATGCTACAACCCTCGTGTTTTTCTCA
Source organism: Rhodobacter sp. (assembly GCA_022824145.1). GTDB lineage: Bacteria > Pseudomonadota > Alphaproteobacteria > Rhodobacterales > Rhodobacteraceae > JAPOUP01. The sequence goes on from JAJEAY010000083.1 coordinate 3,311, forward strand.
GGCTTTCCGGTCTGGAAACAGCAGGGAGACGCACTTTACTATGCCAACTACTTCGCTGACAAAACTTTCAACCCATTCATTCCCTACCCGATCGTGGCATTCTATTTCATTCTGCTGACTTTGGCGCTGATCGCATGCTTCGGTCTGGTGAACCGTCGGCTCAACCGCCATCTTCCACACGAGCGCCGGGCAAAGCTGCGCCTGCGTCCAAACCTGATTCGATGATGTAGATATTTCCGGACGCAATGTCCGCCCGTCTTGCCGACCGCCAAAGCCGCGACTAGTCTGCACCAGACACACGAAACGGACCTTGCATGCATATCGGCATTCTGCTTGCCGGCCATGTGGCCGATGCGCTGGTTTCAGATCACGGCGATTACGACTCTATGTTCGAGTCGTTTCTCGGAGGACACGGCTTCACCTTTACCAGCTACCCGGTTGTGGACATGGTTTTTCCCGACGGCCCGAAGGCAGCCGAAGGCTGGCTGGTCACAGGCTCGCGTCACGGTGCGTATGAGCGGCATCCCTGGATTCGGCCGCTCGAGGAACTGGTGCGTGAGGCCTTCAGCGCACGGGTGCCTATGGTCGGCATCTGCTTCGGCCATCAGATCATCGCGCAGGCACTGGGAGGGCGTGTGGAGAAATTCCAGGGAGGATGGGCAGTGGGGCACCACGTCTATGAGTTCGACGATGGCGGTCCATTGGCACTGAATGCATGGCATCAGGACCAGGTTGTCTCGGTTCCTCCCGGTGCAGCAGTAACCGCCCGCAGTCCCTTCTGCAGGATCGCAGCACTGGACTACGGCGACCGGGGACTTACGATCCAGGCGCATCCGGAGTTTGACAGGCTGTTTCTGAAAGAACTCATCTCGGCGCGGGGGCGGGGAACGGTTCCTGACGCTCTGCTTGACGATGCACTGGACCGACTTGACAAACCGGTCGACTCTTCCGTGGTGGCCGGCCGGATCGCTGAATTCTTCATGAAATCCGGGAGTTCCTATGCAGAAGTGGACTGATAGCCTTCCTGAGAGCGCCCGGACCTACATTGAAGGACACCGCTTAAGCGAAGTCGAATGCGTGGTAGCGGATCTGGCAGGCGTGGCCCGCGGCAAAGCGATGCCCGCGAGCAAATTCGCCACCCAGAGCCATTTCCACCTTCCCGATTCGATCTTTCTCCAGACAATCACCGGCGAATGGGTGCAGACCGGCGAGGGCGGAACCGAACCGGACATGGTTCTAAAGCCGGATCTCTCGACCGCAACCGCCGCGCCTTGGGCATTCGACCGGACGCTTCAGGTCATTCACGACATCGAGAACCAAAATGGGATTCCGGTTTCGGTCGCCCCGCGCAACGTGCTGAAGCGCGTGGTGAATCTGTATCTGGAAAGAAACTGGATACCTGTTGTGGCGCCCGAAATGGAATTCTTCCTGGTATCGCGAAACACGGATCCGGGCCAACCGATCGAACCGCCGGTCGGCAGGTCGGGCCGACGGGTCGCCGCTCGCCAGGCCTATTCAATTGGCGCGGTGGACGAATTCGGTCCGGTGATCGATGACATCTACGAGTTCTCCGAAGCGCAGGGATTCGAAATTGACGGGATTCTGCAGGAAGGCGGCGCCGGCCAGATTGAGATCAACCTGCGCCATGGCGATCCGGTGCGGCTGGCAGACGAGATATTCTACTTCAAGCGGCTCATCCGTGAGGCGGCGCATCGGCACGACTGTTTCGCCACATTCATGGCCAAGCCAATTCAGGACGAGCCCGGGTCGGCAATGCATATCCATCACTCAGTTCTGGATGCAAATACGGGCCAGAACATATTCTCGGACCAGGCCGGAAGCTCTACGCCAGCGTTCCTGAACTTCATTTCGGGCCTGCAATCCCATCTTCCATCGGTCATCGCGGTGCTGGCGCCATATGTAAACAGCTACCGACGCTACGTTCCCGGCCATTCGGCTCCGATCAATCTTGAATGGGGAATAGACAACCGCACAACCGGCATTCGCGTGCCGGTGAGCACACCTAAGAGCCGACGTGTCGAAAACCGTCTTGCCGGGATGGACTGCAATCCTTATCTCGGAATCGCGGCCTCCCTCGGCTGCGGCTACCTCGGCCTTGTCGACGGAACAGACCCTCGACAGGCGTTCGTGGGCAACGCTCACAGCGAGGATCCCGAAATCCCCCAGCATCTCAGTGAATCGCTTGAGCTATTTCGGGGGAACAAAGCAATCCAGGATGTTCTGGGGCCGGAATTCTGCGGAACCTACGCTGCCGTCAAGGACTGCGAGTACCTCGGCTTTCTGCAGGTGATTTCACCTTGGGAACGTGAACACCTGCTGCTGAATGTGTGAATCCGCGCACGCGAACAAGTCGCCCATTGAATGCCTGATCAGCGGAACCGTAGGGACTGTCTTTCGCAACTTCTCCGGAGCATTGGCGATCCTGCATGAGTGACCGGCGAACAGGTAATGTCAATCAGGAAGCATTGCGTAACGCGGCACGGCCGTCATTCGTGACCGCCACGAACAGCCAGCGACCGCGTTAGCGGGAATTTGTGGCGCATGAGGATTGGGGGTTGACAAAAAAAGGGGGGGTAGGCAGATTTCCAGCGAACCCAAAGTTCGTCACAACAATGACTGTGCAGACAGAAAAAGGGAACATTGAGAATGGAACCGAGGAACGTTGCAAAGGCATTAACGATGCTCCAAGACCATCTAGGTGTAAATTCCGAGATCCTAGCACAGAAATTGGAGTGCTCGATTTACTCTATAGCTAGGATTAAAGGGGGGCAAACCATAGCTACCGAAGTTATGTGTAGCAGGGTCAAGGCTATTGCAGACAAGGAAGGCGACAAAGATTTTTGGGCGAAACTTGGTATGCTTGGTGGTGCGACTACTGGCGTCGCTATGTCTGGAACTGCAGTTACAACTATGGCAGCAGCCGGAACAGCTGGAGGAGCTGCCATAACATCAGGATTAGCTGGAGTTGGCGCAGTCGTCGGAGGTGGCATGCTTGCAGGCATCGGTGTCGTTGCCGCCGCCCCTGTCGCAGCCGGTTTAGTTGGGTTTGGCGCCGTAAAGGGTGTAAAGTGGCTGTTTTCAGAGAACAAAACGCACAAATTCAAAACTGAATTTGATCCCGAACTCGAGAGATTGCCGTAGGTTGATCTTCGTTTCCTGGTCCCGCCTTCGGCCCGGTCTGTCTCGTTGGCCAGCTGACGTACAGTCGGCGTCTCCTGCCGTTCATTCATGTATTGCACCAATCACGTTTCAATGGCCTTTTCCGGCGCTCTCTCGCGACAATCGCGTGCGGCTGACGGCAAAAGCGGTCTGGTGGCAGTTCGAGAATCTCGGCTGCGACGCGGTGCGGTGCCAGTCCCGGCAATGGTCGCAGAGGCAGGGCGGCGGATGTCCGAACCCATACACCGCTGAAGTCCGGACCCGGCGAGGCGTTCCGGTTCGAACGGAGCCACGAATTGGGTCTGCCTGCGGAGTTGCCGGTGAAGGTTAAGACACCGCGGTTCGTTCCGTTCCACAGCCGGATGCCGTTCGTGCGCTGCCATCCGCGCAAGACGCAGGAGATGGCGTCTGGAGCTCATGACCAGGCGCTCAACAGAGCCGTTCCTCCGGCGCTTCATGAAGTCAGGACACGGCATCCCGAACCACGACGCGTTACCGCACCCATTCCGGTTGGCTGAAGATCAATGGTTGGGATCGGCGAACCATGGCTCGTAAACTCGTTGTACGGCCGGTCTTTGTGCCACAACGCCCGCGACACGGTTTACGTTCGGAAAATCTTCGATTGATGGGTGCCCGTTGGCCGGGCGCAGCCACGTTGTCAGCATGAACAGGTATATGTCGGCGGCACTGAAATGATCGCCGAGCACCCAATCATTGGGGATTACAAAGAAGCGTTGACAATGATTTCGGCGCAGGCTAAGCCGCGAGCATGTCAGATTTTGCAAATGTTCTCGAAGCCATCAAAGCCTTTGTCAAAGATGAAATTGTCCTCTTTGGGATACGATGGCTCATTCTTCTCACGCTGTCAGGAATCGGCGTCATGCTAGGCCTCTTCATGTTCGGCAGGAATTACAAGAAGCGCATCGCCAAGTTGGAAGCGAAGGTGAATGACCAAACGCCCGTTACGGTCAATGTGAATCAGGGGAGCGAGACTGCCGGAAAGACTCCTGAACCAATGCCAGAACACGCAACATTTGAGCGCGAGTTCCAGATAGCCTACTGGACCGACCCCAAAGATGGCGAACGCAAGCAGGTCTGGATTCCGGTCATCTGGCTCCAATACGAGAACGGAGCGCGCAAGCACATGGAGATAGAGGACTTGCTCGACAAGCAGAACATGACGCTGTTTCCGCTTGGGCCAGTTTCATTCAGTGAGAACGCTGACAACAACTGATTGCCACGTGTCCCGGTGTAAGCGGGGGAGGCTGCCGGGGAAGCGCTCCGCTACTTGTGATGGCGCGAAAAGCTCCAGTCTGATTCAATCGCACGTGAATGCGTAATGACGTCCAAGCTTTTGATAGGGAATTATGCAGGAAAGTGCCGAAATCTCCGGCTCACTCCGGGCGCGGACGGTCAATGTACCGAACGCTGACAGGGCGGCACAACGCCTCAATCGCATCATCGAAACTCGCGGAAACCCGCATGTCCGCCTCCAGTTCAGCCTTGTTCGGCTGATATTCCGGCCTGACGATCTCGACTTTGCGTTTCCCAACCTCGGCCATGTTTCGCCCCATTTTCTGATGACCAAACCCTGCCCACGATCCTTCCGAA
>JAJEAY010000011.1 GCA_022824145.1 Rhodobacter sp.
CAAACCGCATATCAAACCGCATTTGGCCAGCTGTCTCAAGGGCGTGGGAACATGCTGTCGCAGGTCGAGAGGCTGAAGTCCTTAGGGGCAAGAACATCGAGATCCATCGAAACTGATTTCGACGACAGTGACAGAACCACCGCAATGATCGACGCTGAAGTTTCCGATGAGGAGACGGCGTAAATTGCGTTTGATACGTGTGATTTGAAGGTTGCGGACACGGATGCTGGGCCGGGCGACAGGGTTCGAGTTTTGTGACAGATCAGTAGGTGAACTTGGTTGATCCGGAGTTCCTGCTGTTGCCATACCTGCGAAATCGCTCAAGGGCACACACACGCGTACATATTTCCATGGCCCATCCTGCAGGTCGGGCGGATCCGCAATTGCCGCTCAGGCGATTTACCGGAATATTCTGTAAACGTCGGTCGAATCCAGCTTCAAAGCAGGTCTTTGACGGGAAGCGGAGGTGACAGTTTCTATCCTTCGGCTGGCTGGTTCGCGTGCTTGACCTTTGATCTTTTGTTGGTCACCGAACGGTCATAATGCGAGCCGCCGCCCTACCCTTGCGGAGCGGAAACATCGACTACGCAAACCCGGATCTTGAGCTGCTCTTCGGCTGAGAGCATAGACGTCAGGCGACGCTCGAGTTCCAGGGAACTGACAGGCGGTCCTCCCGTCATTGGCAGCGTCGGACGGCAATCCTCGGTATCTCCGAACCAAAAAACCACATAGACTCCATACCCTCCGGTTCCCGGATCCCTGACGTATTTGGCAATCAGCTGTGAGTGAATCGCACTCCAGAGGTCTTTGTGGCAGCTTCTCTTTACCTCAACGGGTACATTGAATTCGCCATAGGAAACTCGGATATCCGCCCGCTTGTCATCGGCGTAATTTCCTTCGCGCTGAACATCAGCTTTCGACGGCTGCATCGCTGCCCTCAGGTCTGACAACAGCGCGTCGCGACAGACATTTTCCGGGCGAGAACTCATTGGACGATTGTGCGAATCGACGTTCCAGTACTGCCGCCAGTCAGAAGTACTTCCATCACGTATGTTGCGGGTGATCTGCTGCAAGTGTTCGAAAGTCAGCGCGGCCAAGTCAGCCGCATTCGTTGGTGAACCGCATTTCAGAGTATCAACCACTTGGGCAACATCGCCATAAACTAAACCAGCCTCGCGTCGGAGTGCCTTTTGTCGATGAGTTGCGTCCGTGAGAAGCGAATTCCAAGAACGCAAATCGAAGTCAGAGGACAGTGCTTCGAGCGCGTGCGAAGCGTCTTGCGTGGGAATCGTCGCAAGTTCGTGCAGAAGCGCGGGCTTTGCCTCGGTCCCGAGCAGTTCGTCTTCGTGCGGCTTAACTTCGGCGTGCCAGTTCGGCTTTTTGGTCCCAATATGGGCTTGGCTGCGTCGCCCGGAGGCGCAGGATTCGGTTTGAGGAGCTTTAAATTCTGCGAGTCTCTCTTCAAACGCATGCCGGAGACCGGTGTGTCCGGCCAGACTCATGGATACAGTTTCACGGGATAAGCCGTTGTTATTGAGGCCGTAGTGCAGGCACATTGTAACCTCGCCCAAGAGCCAACCGGCAGCATTCTCGTTTTCGACTTCGACTGCCCGCTCAAGACACCACAGGCCGAAATCCGGTGGCCGGTTGACTCCGAAAAGCCTGCCATTCTCTTCCTTGCGCATACAGTCAGCGAACCCATATGGTTCGTTGCATTTGGATCGCTCTATGCATCTATTGAGGCTCATGGCCAGCAGGGTCTTCCATGCGCCGGGGCGGTCATTTACCCACCGCAGGACATCTCGAAATTCTTCGTAGACGATATCCGGATCGTTCTCCCAGTCACATTCCGTGGCAGCTGGCTCCAACCAGCTGAACAGGCGACTCAAATCAGTTTCGTCACCTGCTAGCTGAAGAAACCGGGTCAGCAAACTGGCGTGCAAACGGCGCAGGAAGGAAACGTGAAACCAGAGACCCTTCGTATCCGCGAACAAATTGTCGTAGCGTTCCACGATGTGATCGAGAAGCACTTCAAGTTGGCGGCTTGTCGAAATCTGGGGAAGATGCTCGGTCCAGAAATAATAGTATTCATTGATGTAGTTGAGTCTTTGCGGGATCCTCAGATATCGCATGACCTCCACTTCCGATATCGAGGCAGGATAAAGCCCGGACAGCAGGCAGCCGAGCAGGTCGTCGTCGGGGTCCGATACCTTGCCCACATGAATTTCAGCAGCCAGTTCTCCAAGCTCCCGGCAATTCCGGAAGTGCCGTATGTACAAGTCTAGGGCGCGTTCCCGAAGTCTGGGCCACCAAGTGCCATCGCGGATCAACTCCTTGAGCGGATCGGCAAGCCCTGGAAGCCGCTCTCCATGCCAGAGAGCTTCGAGCAGAATAATCACGAAGGATTGACAAGATTCCTCCCGAGTCGGTGCAAGCAGGATTTCGCGGAAGTGCTCTTCCATATCGGAAGAAACCAAGTCGCCAAGCCGGGAATCCAGATGATGAGTGACGAAGATCTTTGGATTAGCGTTAGTTTCCCGATGGAGGCCGTTCAGCAGGCTAAGCCTATCGCTTGGTGAAAAGCGACTGATGTCACCATAAAGAACCGTCCCTAGTGGATCGCGCGCAATGACTTCGGCCCGGCCGGTTCCGCTGTGGGCTGCAAGCCATGCCGAAAGGCCGCGTAGTTCAGAAACAACTATGCCGTCGTACCCGGTCATCAGCGCGAGAACTCGCCCGACCGGCAGCCCCTTGTCGACAAGGCCAGCAAGGAATCGGGCGGCGAGAAACTCCGCGATCTGGCGATGAACTGGAACCGCCCGGCACTGTATCGGGGATTCGAACAGCTTGCTTTGCAGGCAACTGTGAAGTATCGCCCGACTTTCTTCTGGCACCTGGTCGAGTCCAAGGAAATCTGGATCGCTGCCGTTGCCAAACTGCGAGTATCCGACGGCGCCGGTCAGCAACTGGATGGCGAAAAGCCTTCCGCAGGCATTCATAAGATCCGAAATGCTGCTGCGACCCGACTGAGCTATCCGATGTTCGTCATTGTGCTCTTTCAGCAAGGTACGGCAAGCCATATCAAACGCTTGCATCCTGGTGCTGGGCCAACTCCCGGAAGGTCCAACAGCAACCGCGAGCATTTTGAGGCTTTGGGGATTGGCCAACAGTCCTTGGAGGCCCCTGTTCCGTGCCGATGTGATGAAATTCTCCGCATTGCCGATTCCAGGAAATGCACTCAAGAACTGATAAATATCGTCACCGGACAGCGGCTCGAGTCGCAGGACCGTGACGGTTTCGTCGGGCGAAACCGTCTTGAGATTGTCGCTGTCGTTCCTGCCAAACCAGTCCGCCTCTCGACAGGACAGCCGGAACCTCGGGCATCCAATTCGTTCAAGTTTTGCGCGGATTCGGTCCAGAGGCGTACGACCGTCGGCGGTTCCGGCACGGGATTCGTCTAATCCGTCGACAAAGAGGGTGGTATCGTGCCACTCGGGCTTATCGTCCGAGGTCAGGAAATCGCGCACGGTGACGTAAACCCCTTCGTGACGTTCGGCTTCATGTTTGAATGTCGTGGTCTTGCCTGCGCCTGGGGCACCGAGCAACACGTAGGCCGCTTTATCCTCCCATGCCTCTACAGGCTGGGACGTAAGCTCTGATCGAGCGCGAGAATTGCTTGACGAGACCTCGCGGCATGTCCGTGGGACAATGCATGTCATTGGTGGTCAAACCATTCTGAAGCGGGAACCGAAAGAAACTCTGAAACGTGAAGGCCACCCTCGCCACCGATGACGACCGTTTGGACATCGAAGCGTTCCGCAAATCGTTCGAGCCCGCTTGTCCTTGGTCTGCGGGCCCCGCTCTTCACTTCGAACGCAACCAGTCTTCGACCGCGTGTCAGTACGAAGTCAACTTCGGAGCCGTTCTCGCGCCAATAGTGCAGACGGTGTTCCGGCGTGCCCGTGTTGAACAGGTGCGCCAACCGCGCTTTCAACAAAGCGTCCCCAGTAGCTCCGGTCCGCTTTCGCTTCCTCAAACGTGTATCCCGAGGCTACCGCCATGAGCGCAGTATTGAGTACGTTGAGCTTGGGGCTGGAGGATCTCCTGCGATGGGCTTGGGCGGCGTATTTCGGCAGGCCGGCGATCAGCCCCGCGTTCGATAGCAGATCCAGATAACGCGCCAAGGTCGTCGTGTTTCCGGCGTCCTGAAGCTGGCCGAGCATTTTGTTGAATGATAGTATCTGGCCGGAATACTCCGCGCCGAGCTGGAACAGCCGCTTCAGGAGTGCGGGTTTGTCCACTCTTTGCATTGAGAGTATGTCACGCTCGATATTCGGCTCGACCAGAGCCTCGGCGACGTATGCGCGCCATCGACCCTGCTCCGGAACGAGAGGGGCGCTTCCCGGATATCCTCCGAAATAGACGTAACGCTGGAGATCGAATCCGAAGGCCGCTGACATCTCCGAGAAAGACCAATGCATGAGACGGATGGTCTCATACCTGCCAGCAAGACTTTCGGTCATTCCCCGCTGAATCAGCAAAGGGGCTGAGCCCAGCAGAATGACATGAAGAGGGCGCTCATGCCTGCGGTCTGCGTCCCAGAGTCCCTTAACCGCTTCTGACCAGTCCGGGATTTTCTGAATTTCGTCTATCGCCAGAACGAAGCCCCTGTCGGATTGTTCGGAGGCCACCCGCGCCCGCTCCCAGTGCCGCACCAGCCATCGTGCGTCTTTCGGGCCGTCGAGCAAGACGTTCGGCAGGTCCCCAAATTCAGGCATAAGGCCGTCCAGGTTCGAGCTCGTCGGAAGCAAGTCAGGATCAGGCTCGTCGACGGAAACATAGCGAGAGGGTCGGTCAAGCTGCCCAAGTACCTGCTGAACCAGCGTGGTCTTGCCTGTCTGGCGCGGGCCGGTCACGATCGTAAGCCGCCGTGGCTTCTCACTCAGGCGGTTCAGCAACTGGGACATCTGGGCTCGCTTGTACACTACCATATCAACATCATACTCTCTTGAGTAAAAATACTCAAAAAAAATTCGGGTTTGTTGAATCGCAGAATCCCGATGTTCCGTTCAACTCTCCGGCTTGCGCTTTCGAGCATCGCTGCTTTGGTCAGCACAAGCGCACATAGAATCTTTATGCAAGGGTTGTCCTATGTCCTATGTCCTATGGCCCCTTGCATTGGCCACCAGCAACGCAGGATGCAGTTTGCCATGTTCTTGCTGAGGGCGTCCCGAAAGAACCGACCCTCAAATGCATCGAACGCATTCGGATACCGCCATGACAGCGTAACGGACATCTGGACGCCCGCCTGGGCTCAAGACGCCTTGGTTGGCCGACTTGCACGGAGTCTTCTGGTAGGCTAGACTTCGGCTAGTTGCGACCGATACCAGTCCTTCGGAATTCCGTCTTGTCCTGAATGATCGTTGGCAACCTCTGGCAGAGGACGTGGACATCATGACTGAAGGCTGTCTCGATCCGGCACGTGTCGAAGATCTACCCGGCCCAAGAGAGCTTCCCTTACTCGGTAATCTGCACCAGATCCGTCTCAGCCGTCTTCATCTCATTCTCGAGGATTGGGCCGAACAATACGGTCCGCTTTACCGGTTCCGCGTCGGCCCGCGCCGGGGCATCGTACTTTCAGACCGTAACGAAATTCAGCGCATTCTGGCAGACCGCCCGAATGGATTTCGCCGGCCTCGCAACCTCGAACCGATTGCTGTCGAAATGCGTCTCAAGGGAGTATTCGCTGCGGAGGGAGAGGACTGGCGTAGGCAGCGCCGCATCGTCATGGATGCGCTGAGCCGCGCCGGGATCGAGGACTTCTTCCCGAAGCTCGCCACCACCGTCGGGCGGCTGCGGCGGCGCTGGGAAAAGGCAGCCGACGCGGAAGCGCCGGTCGACCTGTGCCACGACCTCATGCGCTTCACCGTCGACGTCACCACACAGATGGCGTTCGGCGTCGACGTCAATACGCTGGAAACGCCGGGGCCTACGATTCAGCGCCATCTTAACAAGGTCTTTCCGTCTGTGCACCGTCGGCTGAACATACCGTTTTTCTATTGGCGCTATTTCCGTCTTCCCTCAGACCGCGCGCTTGACCGCGCACTCGACGCGATTGAGATCGAGATCGCCGCGATAGTAAAGTCCGTACGGCAGAGGCTTGCGCTCGAGCCCGAACGCCGCCGGTCAGCCCGGAATTTCCTTGAAGCCATCATCATGAAGCTGGAAGAGGAGGGATCCGGATTCAGCGACGAAGAGATATTCGCCAACGTCGGCAACCTGTTGCTTGCCGGCGAAGACACAACTGCGAACACGATCGCCTGGACCATTCACTTTCTGACCGGACATCCAGATTGGTTCGGCCGCTGCCGACACGAGTCCGATGCGCTTGTCACACCGGGGGAAAAGGGGATCGAGGACTTCGAGCAAACGAAGCGGATGCCCGTGATCGACGCAGTCAGCAATGAGTCCATGCGCCTCAAGCCGGTTGCTCCGCTGTTTATACTGGAGGCGCTGCAGGAAACCGAGATTCTTGGCTGCAGAGTTCCCGGGGGAACCGGAATTTTCATGCTGCCGCGCCGCGTGGGCACCCGGGATGAGAATTTTGTGGACGGAAACCGCTTCGATCCCGAACGCTGGCTTCTCACACCGAAAGCGCGCCGCGGGCCGCACGACCTCAGTGCATTCGTTCCTTTCGGAGCCGGCCCACGCTTCTGTCCCGGGCGCAATCTTGCTCTGCTCGAGATCAGGGCGGTGCTTGCTATGCTTTGCAGGAATTTCGACGTGATGCCGGTTGGCGGAGCTGGAATCGAAGAGCGAATTGCGTTCACCATGTTTCCGGACAAGCTCTTCGTGCGCATGAAGCGAAGGAACCAGCATTGACGGGCACGGATTGAACCGGAACGTAGGCCCGCCCGTGCCCATGAACCCTCATGCCTGGTAGCAAACGCAGTCCGCTGTTGGCACAGTTTTTCTCGAAATCGTAAAACACACACTTGGTGAACCGAAGTTGCCCTGATTTCGGGCCTGTCTCGCCCGCCGCGGCAAAGCCGCCACCTACCTGCGGTCGATGCAGGAGACGCGCCTCAGGCGCGGATCGTCCGATACTGCAGCACGACGGAATCCGAGCCGCCGGACGGTACGCGCGGAAATGACCTCACGACAGGAGGCTCATAACAGGTGCCGTACCATGGGAAAGTAAACGATTCCGAAAAGCGCGGCGAACCGCCGAAATTCCGCCGATTTAGACAGCTGTCGACATTCGGTCCTGTTTTGGATTGCACCTGTTTTTTATGTCGGTTTGCCTGATCGTGCCGGGTGGGGGGTTCCGTCGCTGCCGAGACCCCTATCCTGACTGCCCGCCGGGCCCGAGGACTTTCGCCTCAGCGCCCGTGGGAAGCGCCGACCTAGCGCTGCTGAGGGATGTCGTTCCAGTCCTTGGCCCCGTCCGGCCCAGGCCTGCCGCCGCGGCGGCTGTCACCGCCGTTGGTTCCGTTACGGTTTGCCCATCAGGCCTTCTTCCTGTAGAAGCCCTGCGCGATGCGGTCGATGACCATTGCGCAGAACAGGATCGCCAGCCCACCCAAGAGCCCCTGCCCCTTTGCAGCGTACTGCAGAGACTCAAGGATCAGGGCGCCCAGCCCTTCCGCCCCGATGAGTGAGGCGATCACGACCATCGACAGCGCCATCAGGATCGTCTGGTTGATGCCGGTCATGATCGACGGCAGAGCGAGCGGGAGCTCGACGCTGAACAGGAGTTGCCGCTTCGAGCATCCGAAAGCGACGGCCGCCTCCTTCGTGGTTTCCGGAACGCCGCGCATGCCCAGAGCCGTCAGCCGGATCACCGGCGGCATCGCGAAGATCAGCGTGGCAAGGACGCCCGGCGGCTTGCCGGTGCCGAAAAACGCAATGATCGGGATCAGGTAGACGAATGCTGGCATGGTCTGCATGAAGTCCAGCACCGGTTCGGCGAGCGCGTAGGCCCGCCTGGACTTTCCGAACCAGATGCCAAGCGGTATGCCGATCAGCACGCACAGGAACGCACCCGCCCCTATCAGGGCGACGGTGATCATCGAGAGTTCCCAAAGACCCATGAACGCCAGATAGGCCAGGGCCGCCGCCGTGAAAATCGCCACTCGGGGGCCGGCGAGACGGAAGGCCATCACCACCGTGATGAACATCACCACGGGCCACGGGGTCTGGATCAGGAGCACCTCAAGCCCATCCAGAACCCATCTGATCGCCCGCGTGATCCCGTCGAAGGCACCGCCGAACCTATTTGCAAACCAATCGAATCCCGCGTCCCCCATGCGGGCGAGGACGGCGAAATACTCACGCCCGACGGGAAACTCCTCGATTCCCCAGCGGTCACCGAACAGGCCGCCCGTGAATCGTGCGACAACGGCATCGGGATCGGCCACCGTGAATCGGATCAGTGTCAACGGCCAGATCGCCGCCAGCCCGATCAGCCCAAAGACCGCGCTGCGTCGGCTGCGGCCTGCCTGCTCCGGCTTGCCATATCGCCAGCGCAGGTACTGTGCCTCATAAGCGTAGTTTGCGTAGAGCCCTTCGCCGAGCTTGACGAGCGCAAGGAACACAACGCCGAAGAGCAGGATTGACAGGCCCGCCGCGTTTGCCGCCTCGGCCGCCTCGAGCGCCGTCTCGCCGGCGGCGCGCAGGTTGTCCGCTATGCGTTGGCTCGCGTCGGCATCGGCGGTCTCGCCCGCTGCGCGAAGCTCCGCCACCCGCGCTTCCCGGCGTTCAATGTTCTCCCGGATTCGGTTGTAGCGCTCCAGTTCCTCGGCGCCCAGTTCGCCCCATAGCCCGCGCCCCACCTGCACAAGGGCGAACAGCTCAAGGATCAGGAAGATCCAGAAGAATCCCCACGCACCGCGGGCCGCCCCCCAGATCGGCCCAAGCGCGGCCGCCGCCGAGTTCCAGGAGACGACGAATCCGGTCTTGCCCTCGATCCTCTCGAATTCCGCCTCGTAGTAGTCGGCGCACTCTACGGCGAACGCTTCAACGTCGCGCCCGTCCCCGGTCGCAATGCCGACACAGTCGCCGGCGGCCTCGGTGGTCGCGGTCATGCCTTGCCCCCTTGGATGCCCTTCAGCAGCGTCGCGCGGTCAACGATCCCGATGTCGTCGCCGTCATCGCCAGTGATGACGGTCACGTGGTCCGTGGTGATCGCGATGTCGATCAGATGATCAAGGTCCGTGCCATGGTGCGCCCGCGGAGACTCGTCGAGATCGACCGGGCGCGACGACACGTATTCGTCGATCGGAACCATGATCGAGTGCGCGAACACCAACTTCAGCTTGGAGATCCCTTCAACGAAATCACGCACATAGTCGTCGGCAGGTTGCGTGACGATCTCCTCGGGCGTGCCGGTCTGGACGATGCGGCCGTCCTTCATGATCGCGATTCTGTTCCCGATGCGGATCGCCTCGTCCAGGTCGTGCGTGATGAAGACGGTGGTCTTGCCCAGTTCGGCGGACAGGGCCATGAACTGATCCTGCAACTGCCGCCTGATGAGCGGATCAAGAGCCGAAAACGGCTCGTCCATCAACAGGACGTCCGGGTCCGAGGCCAGGGCCCGCGCCAGTCCGACGCGCTGCTGCATTCCGCCCGAAAGCTCGTGCGGAAACCTGTCTTCGTAGCCTGTCAGGTCCACCCGGTCGAGGCATCGCTGCGAAACCTCCCATCGATGCGACTTCGGTTCGCCGCGCACCTGGAGCGGAAAGGCGACATTGTCGCGCACGGTCCGGTGCGGCAGGAGGGCCATGTGCTGGAACACCATGCCGATGCGCTTTGCACGCACTTCGCGCAGTTCCGAGTCATTCAGTGCAATGATGTCCTTGCCAAGAACGGTGATGTCCCCGGCGGTCGGTTCGATCAGTCGGTTCAGGTGGCGCACCAGCGTGGACTTGCCGGACCCCGAAAGGCCCATCACGCAGAAGATCTCACCCTTCTCGACCGAGAACGAGACATCCGCGATTCCAACGACGCAGTTGAATTCGCGCAGAACGTCCGACTTGCTGAGGTTGCGCAATCGCACCGCCTCCATCGCGGCGTCCGCATCCGCGCCGAAAATCTTCCAGACGTTGTTCATCTCGATCACGGCATCAGACATGTCGCCCTCCCGGATCGAAAGCCTTTCGGCCCGGTCGGCCGCCTTGGCCGACCGGGTCCTGAGATGATCCGATAGTCAGTTGAACCAAGAATCGACGAGGTCGGTGTTCTCGGCCACCCAATCCCGAGCGAACTCGTCTGGATCCCTGCCATCAACCGAGAGTGCGAACACGATGCCATTCACATGCTCAGTGTTCAGCTCGACATTGGCGAGCATTGCCGCGGCGGCAGGGTGCTGTTCCTCCAGCGCCTTTGCGTAGAAGATGTGCAGCTTAGTGGAATCCCACGCCGTGCCCGCCATCGAGTTATCAAGCCAGTTCGGATCGTCCGTGGGCTGCTTCACGTCCCATTCGGCAGCGTCGAAGGGCGGTTCCTCCAGTTTGACCAGGTCGTAGAGAGAGAACATGTGATGCGGGGTGTAGCAGTAAAAGACGATGTTCTCGCCCTGGGCGATGGCATTGTCGACCTGCGCGAGCGCCAGCGTCTCGTCCATTTCCATCAGGTTCATGGTCTCCGCATAGCCGTAGGTCTTGGCGCGGATCTTCTCCACATTGGTCGAGGCCCAGCCCGCCGCGCCGACCCAGACTTCGCCCAGGCCGTCGCCGTCGGTATCGAACTGCGACGCAAACGACGGATCGGTCAGGTCGCTGAGCGACGAAATCCCCGTCCGTTCCTGCGTGCCCTTGGTTACGCAGATGTGCTGCTCCGCCAGAACGGCATTCGGATTGAACGTTACGGTGCCCTTTTGCGTCACGAACGTATCATGCAGGTTCTGCTGGTTCGGGAGCCAGACTTCCGGGTGAACGTGCATCGCGCCGGAATCCATCGCCTCGAAAATCACAGGGTTCGAGCCGTTCTGCAGTTCGACGGACAGGCCCAGGTTCTCTTCCAGCGCGACTTTAAGGATGTGCGCCGTTCCGCGTACGGATGCCCAGTTCGGTACGCCGATGATGACATCTTCAGCAACCGCCGCCCCGGCGCCGCCGAAGAGTGCGGTTGCCGCAGCAAGTGTCTTGAGTTTCATTTCCGTTCCCCTTTCCTTTCTTGACTGCCTTGGTGCCCGGTTCCTTGTCGGCCCTGGAAGGACCGGGCTCTTCACACGTCGTCCCGTTTCAGGGCCTGGCACAGGCAGTGGACGCCGCCACCGCCAAGCTTGAACATCGACATGTCCGGATCGTAGACTTCGAAGCCCATGGCACGCATGCGATCGTTGAGATCGCTCGCGCCGGCCATGGACAGCACCTTGTCGTTTCCGAGCGCCACGAGGTTGACGCCGAGGTTCCTTGCCTCGGCATACCCCACTTCGACAAGCTTGATTCCCCATCCACGGACCGTTTCGACCAGCCAGGGTTCCATCGCGTCAACGCATGCCACGGCGAGCTTGTCGGCAAGGGGCACGATCAGGCCATCCATGTGAACGAACTCCCGGCTGATCGGAGCCACCAGAACCTCCCACCCCTCGGACTCGACGAACCGTGCGACCTGCTCGGCGCCCTCCTTCTCGGAGCGTTCGCCGCAATAGCCTATCAGCACCCGGCCGGTCTCGATGATGTTGAAGTCGCCGCCCTCGAAATGGCCCGCTGTCGCGTAATTCCAGATCGGAATGTCGTTCCCCTGGTAGAACCGGATTGCCGACACGTAGTCCGCGCGACGGACCTTGAGCTGCATGTGACAGATCAACGCGCCCCAAGGCGTCATTGCCGAACTGTCGCGCGCGAAGAAGTTCCGATGCAGCACCGGATCGGCCTCAAGGTAATGGCAGGTGACGCCGTTCTCCTCGTAGATCGAGACCATTTCCGCATGTTGTGCCATTGCGCGCTGCAGGTCAAATCTGACCCCAGTGCGATCCGCATTCGCCAAAGTGCGGCCCATCAGCGGTCCGGCCTCAACCCACTTGTAGTACTCCGGTCGACCCAGAAGTACGTGTCGCAACGGACCATAGTCGTTCGTGATTCCCCAGTCCGGGGAAAGAATTGCAGTTTGCAGCATCGGAAACATCCACCTCCTCAATCAACAAGGGCGGCGACCGTGCCGGAGCCCGGCTCGCAGTAGCCCAAGGTATCGGAACTCGTTCTTTCCGGAAGCGCGATGCTGGCCTCCGGCTGGCCCCGACAAACTTGAAAACCCTCCGGGCGAGAACGCTGGCCCCGGCAACGTCGATGCCGGCAGCCCTTTGAGCGCGAGACTGTACGCGGCGCAGATCGTGTCGCTCTCCCCGCACTCCGGGAGTTCCGCCCTCCCCGTCGCGCTTACGCCCCCCTCAAGATGCGCCGCCGCTGGCAGTGGGAATATCAGGGCCGCGAGCGCCACGGCGGCACCGGCGCAACCGGGGCGGAAGGAAACCGCGCGCGAGCAGGTCCGGGCAGCGGCCCGTGTCGCTTCGGGCCGACGAAAGAAGGATGGAATACGCTGGCGCGGAAGCCGTGCCGAGAGAGAACCTC
Source organism: Rhodobacter sp. (assembly GCA_022824145.1). Taxonomy (GTDB): domain Bacteria; phylum Pseudomonadota; class Alphaproteobacteria; order Rhodobacterales; family Rhodobacteraceae; genus JAPOUP01. The sequence continues at coordinate 12,573 of JAJEAY010000011.1, forward strand.
CAGGCTGCGAGTCCCGCCCTGGCGCGCTCAGCCGAGGCGCGGCGCATCTCGCGCTTTCGGCTCCATCGCATCGGGAATTGCGAAAATTCAATCCTCTTGGCGGATGGTTCCTGCCTGCATGTGTGATCCAGGTAGCGATCATCTGCAGGATCCATTCCTGCGGTTCGCGGCGCTTCCTGAAGGATCCGGCATGGGAACCGCTTTCCCGACGGCGGGCCGCAGGCCCGGAGATTCGGGAATTTCGCCAGTGGTTCGGTGGTAGATCCTGGTCTGCATACTGTCTTGGCTCCGAAAGTCGAGCGGAGGCCGCCGCTTCGCTGTTCGTCCTGGCCCCGTCGGCTCCTTGACCATAGGGGCCGCGGTAAACAACAAAAATACCAATTGAAGAATGTTAACATGAGCAGTTATGCATGCATCATGCCGCAATCCGCACGCGCCATCCCAAGGCTTCACAAGGCCGACCTCCACATGCTTGCGGTCTTCATGACCGTCGTGGAGTGCGGCGGGTTCGCTGCAGCGCAGGTCACCCTGAACGTCGGCCAGTCGACCATCAGCCGCCAGATCGGAGATCTGGAGCAGCGCCTCGGCATGCGCCTTTGCCAGCGGGGACGGGCAGGCTTCCGCCTGACTGACAAGGGACGGGTCATCTACGAGGCATGCCAGCACCTTGCCACCGCGCTGGAGGGGTTCCGCAGCACGGTGGGCGCGCTTCGCGGCGAACTGGTCGGAGACCTCTCGATCGGCGTGATCGACAACTGGGCAACCGAGCGAGGCTTCCCGATGGCCGACGCGTTGCGGACCTTCAGGGGCAAGACCCGACAGGTCCACATCCACTTCCACACGCTGGCGCCGGACGAGATCGAGCGCGCCGCCCTGGACAACAGGATCAACCTGGGGATCGGCGTGTTTCACCAGCACCGTCCGGGCCTGGTCTACGAGGCGCTCTACGACGATCCGGTAGAGCTGTACTGCGGCAGGGGGCACGCGCTCTTCGACCGGGCCCCAAACGAACTCAAGCCCGACGACCTGCTTGCGGCCGATCTTGCTCACCGCGCCTATCTGTCCGAACGACAGGTGGCGCCGCTCACCGGGGATCTTCAGTCCACCGCGTCGGCAGGCCAGATCGAAGGCGTGGCATTCCTCATCCTGTCGGGTTGGCACATCGGCCATCTGCCCGTCTCCTACGCGGAGAGGTGGGTGGAGAGCGGGCGCATGCGCAGCATCCTGCCTGCGGCCTACCGTCAAGACACCAAGATCGAGTTGGTGATGCGCCGCGGCGTGCAGCACTCGCTGGTGACCGAGACCTTCGCGGCCATCCTTCGGGAGACCACGTGACCGTCGCGCGGGTGACAGCGGATCCTCGGGCGATCCCGCTTTCGAGTGTTGTTCGACTTAGGGTCTCGACGCCAACCGGCGCCGCAAGCTGTTGAGCTGTCGAGACTGGGGAGCCAAGGTTCAACCTAAACGGAATGCAGCTGCCTTGAGCGGATCTTCATCTCCAAACGCTCATGATCGGGTCTGGCCGCTCACCTCGCGCTGGGATGTAAATTCCTCGCGTCGCCGCCGGCGGTGACGGCCGGGCTTTCACTGTCGCCCGCAGCGTGGCAGGGTTCGATCCCGCAGGCGCCAAACTTGCTTTCGCGACCGGGCCAGCACCGCATTGGGGTAGCTTCGGAGTGCATCGCCGGTCCATTCCAGATGCGTGGGCGACCAAAACTCCGCGATGCCCCAAATGCCCTCAAACTGAAAAAGGGTGCCAAAACAACACACCTCAAATTCGGGGATACCGATTCGGGCAAACGTTCAGGCAATTCCAGCACCTTGTCGAATGCCTTGTTTGACCTCATGCGCTATTCAGCGGACTCCGACGCAATGAGGTTGCGCAGCTCGAATTCCGGAGAACACGCTCTCCTGCTGACTGAGGCCCGAATGCGCAACGACACGATCAGGATCAAGTTCCAATCCTGGCATCCCGGTTACCTTACAAGCAGACGATACACAGGAAACTGAGCATCCCGACCGGATGGCAAAAAAATGGCAGACCCTTGGCCGGTGATGCCTCTTTCAGCAATACGCTTGATCACGACCGAAACCGTTCCTCCCGAAGAGCATCGGCAAGAACGGAGCGGACCAGTTCCGAATCGACGTCTTCGGCAACGAACGCCTTCCCAATGCCGCGGGCAAGGATGAAGCGCAGACGGCCGTCAATGACCTTCTTGTCCTGGGCCATCAAAGCCATCAACGCTTCGGCGTCAGGAAGTTCGCCGGGGATGTCAGCGATTTCAGCTTTCATACCCATGGATTTCAGATGCGCACGGACCCGAACAGGCTCCTCCTGTGAGCACAGTCCCATTCTGGCCGAAGTCTCAAACGCAAGTGCGCAGCCGATCGCGACCCCTTCCCCGTGCCGCAGTCGATCCGAGTAGCCCGTCGCCGCCTCAAGCGCGTGGCAGAACGTATGGCCCAGATTCAGAAGAGCCCTGTCGCCCTGCTCGGTTTCGTCCCGCGCTACGATATCCGCTTTCATCTGCACTGAGCGGCATACCGCCTTGATCCGCGACTCGGCATCGCCCCCGATCAGGCGCTGGCCGTTCGCCTCAAGCCACTCAAAGAAGTCCCTGTCGCCCAGAAGCCCGTACTTCACGACCTCGCCATAACCGGAAAGGAATTCGCGTCGCGGCAGTGTATCCAGCACGCCAATGTCAGCGAGTACTAACGATGGTTGGTGAAAGGCGCCCACCAGATTCTTGCCATGAGACGAATTGATGCCGGTCTTGCCCCCCACCGAACTGTCGACCTGCGCCAGAAGCGATGTCGGAACCTGCACGAACCGGACGCCGCGACGCAGAACAGAGGCGGCGAAGCCTCCAAGGTCACCGATCACCCCGCCGCCAAGAACGATTACCACATCGCCGCGCTCCACCCTTTGATCCAGGAGCCAGTCGACCGAATCCGCCAGCCAACGCCATGATTTCGTCTTTTCGCCCGTCGGCAAGGCCAAGTGACTGCTTGCGATGTTCTCGGCGTCAAGACCTTCCTTCAAGGACTCAAGATGCAGAGCAGCCACAGTCTCATCGGTCAGAACTGCGGTCCGCGAACGACGCAGCAGGGGCGCCAGTTCCTGCCCGGCCCGTTCAATTAGCCCGATCCCGATCCGGACGTCATAGGACCTTGATCCAAGTTCAACCCGAACCGAACTGGTCATGGCCGCCTCTCGAGAACATCGGGCCGCGACATAAGCGTTTTCAATACCTGCCCCGCTGTATCCTGAATCGTGTAGTCCTTGTACGTGTCGACATGAAGCTCTGCGAGTTCATAGACCGGATTGCGGGATTCACACAGTTCAGCCAATGTCGAAAACGGATCCCCTGTTCGAAGGAGCGGCCTTGTGTCCTTATGCCGGACGCGGCTCCAGAGCAGATCGAGGTCAGCCCGAAGCCATAGCGCAACGCCTTTCTCGGAAATTATGCGGCGGTTGACCGGATTCAGGAAAACGCCGCCGCCGGTGGAAAGAATCCCACGCTCGTTCCCCAGCAGCCGGGTGATTACCTGCGTCTCTTTCTGCCTGAAGAAGCGCTCCCCGCTCCGCTCGAAAATCTCGGCGATCGTAAGGTTGGAGGCCATCTCTATTTCTGCATCGCTGTCGAGAAAAGGAACGGACAGGGCCTTGGCAACCGCCGAGCCGATCGTGGTCTTGCCGGACCCCATCATTCCCACCAGCGCAACGGTTTTCTTCAGCATTAATTCCATAGACGGTTCCATCCACCAATTTTCTACGGAACTTATTGGCGATTCACATGAGGAAATGCCATATGTATCTGCAATGGAACCAATACAGTTCCTGAGATATCGGAACCGGCTACCGAGCGAGGCGCGAATGAGTTTCCTGACTGTCCTGAAAATCGCCGCTGTTGTGTTGGCCCTCGCTTTGCTCGGCTTGGTTGCATTCGCCTTTCTCGGAGACCTCTCACCACGCCAGGTAGATGTCGTGGAACCGGTAGTGATTGATGCTGGCTAGACTGCTCACAAATGCCATTGCGGCGATTGCCCTGTGCTGTGGAAGCGCCTGGGCGCAGATGCCGCTGTCTGCCATCGATTGGCTGTCGGAAACCCTGACGAACGAGGCATCTGAACTGTCGGCTGAACGGACGCCGATTGACGCCTCGGATCCGGAAGCCATTTCCGTCACACCAATCACCGCCGTGACACCCGATTCCGTTGGTCTGCTTCCATCCGGCGCAACCGGGTTGCCAATGCGCCTATGGGGATCAACCGACAGTTCCGAAATCGCTGCCCTGCTCGCGGAGGCAGGCCACGGGCTGCTTCCCTCGATGCAGAAGCTTCTGTTTGTCCTTCTGTTGGCGGAGGTGGATCCACCGACCGATGGAGATGCCGAAGGGCAGCTGTTTCTTGCCCGCATCGATGCCCTTATTGAATTGGGCGCAGTGGAACAGGCACAGGCACTTCTGGAGCGGGCGGGCATCAACGATACCGAACGATTTCGCCGCTGGTTCGACGTCAGTCTTCTGACAGGTACGGAACGGGCCACCTGCGCAAGACTGCTCCGAACGCCCGATCTGCTGGGCTCCCTACCGGCGCGTATTTTCTGCCTGGCCCGTCACGGGGATTGGAACACGGCGTCATTGACCCTGGAGGCTGGCACGGCGCTTGGTGAAATCGACGAGGCCGAGGCAGCGCTTCTGACGCGGTTTCTGAACCCGGAACTGGATGATGACGCAGAACCGCTTTCAGTACCGATGCGCCCGAGCCCCCTTGAATTCCGCATATATGAAGCGATTGGCGAGCCGCTTCCGACTACTACGCTTCCCCGTGCGTTCGCACAGTCGGACCTGAGGTCGAATGTCGGATGGAAAGCCCAGATCGAAGCGGCCGAAAGGCTTGCGCAGTCCGGTGCGGTTTCCCCAAATCTGCTGCTTGGGCTTTACACCAAGCAACGACCGGCGGCTTCGGGTGGAGTCTGGAACCGTTCCGCCGCTATCCGGGAGTTCGACGCTGCCGTTCGGGATCGGAATCCAGTCAGAATCTCGGAATCATTGCCGGATGCATGGCAGGAAATGCAGCATTTAGGTTTGGAGGCGGTTCTTGCGGAACTCTATGCCGAGGATATCCGCGGGCTCGAACTGGAAATGCCGGCCAAGTCCATCGCGTATCGTATCATGCTTCTTTCGAGAGAATACGAAACTGCTTCAGAAGCGCATGCACCTGTCGATGACGAAGAACGCTTCATGAAAGCGGTTTCGATGGGATCGCCCGCAGGTGTCAAGGCACCGAATGACGTCGCACGCGCGATCGCGGAGGGATTTCGGGCCGTCGACGCACCGGGCAGTCTGGCAGGATTGGTTCGCCGTGGCGATCTAGGTGCGGCGATCCTTCTTGCGGCAATAAAGATGCGCGATGGGGAGACGGGCGATCTTGGCAGCCTTACTGAGGCAATCGCCCTGTTTCGCGCGGTCGGGCTGGAAGAAGTCGCCCGCCGCGCTGCGCTTGAAACGTTGATCCTGGACAGGCGCGCATGAGCCATCACTGGATACAGGCATTCATCGATGCGCAGGTTGCCGAGCAGGGAGCTGCGGAAAACACCCAGCTGGCATATGCACGCGACCTGAATGGCTTTGTTCAATGGCTTGAAAGCCGCAACTCTGGGCTTGAGGACGCCTCCCAAAGCGACATTGAAGGATATCTGCTCCATTGCGAGGCGCAGGGGCTTGCGAAGTCGACACGCGCGCGTCGGCTCGCGGCGATCAGGCAGCTGTATCGGTTTGTCTTCGAGGAAGGCTGGCGAAGGGATCATCCTGCGGTTCAGGTCAAGGGGCCGAGAAAATCCAAGGCGCTGCCAAAGGTGCTCAGCGTGGAAGAAGTTGACAGGCTTCTGGCAGCGTCCCGAAAGCATGGCCGCAACCTGCTTGAGCGCAAGCGCAACACCTGCCTGATGGAACTGCTCTACGCAACCGGTATGCGGGTCAGCGAACTTGTTGGATTGCCTGTCGAAGCGGCAAGGGGAAGACCCAAGCTGCTGCTTGTAAGAGGCAAGGGCGGAAAGGAACGCATGGTACCGCTGTCCCCGCCCGCCCGGGCCGCACTTACGGACTGGATCTCTGCGCGGGATGAAACGGAAGAAGCTGCGCGCGGGAATGGAGGCACCGCTTCGCGATTCCTGTTTCCTTCGCGCGGCAAGTCCGGCCACGTAACGAGGAATGGATTCTACCTTCTTATAAAAAACCTCGCGGTGGCAGGCGGAGTGTCCCCCGCCAAGGTGACGCCGCATACCCTTCGGCATGCCTTCGCCACCCACCTGCTTGCCAACGGCGCTGACCTGCGTTCGATCCAGACGCTGCTTGGCCATTCGGATGTGTCAACGACCGAAGTCTATACCCATGTAGTGGATGAACGCCTGAAACAGTTGGTACTGGATCATCACCCCCTGGCCCGCGGGCATTGACGTTCCTGATTCGCTTCGCGCGGCCGATACAGTCAATGCCGAAAATTCACCGCGCCGCACCCTCTGAAAGCATGCGCAAAGCTCTGTTTAATAGTAGTGAGGATGCAGCGATGTCGGTTTTCCTCGGCATGTGCATGGCGCAATGGTGGCTGGCGGCGTTCCGCCTTTCGTACTCGGAATCCGGAAAATGTCCGTTCTGCCCATCCTTGAAAGCACGAGACCACATCCCCATAAGATGATGCAAGCTTAGGGAAAACATCATGGATCCGACTCACTTCGCTCTAGATTCCGCCTTCTGGATATCTTCGGCAGCCATCGCCGCGCTTCTTGTACTGTCCGCCTTTTTCTCCGGTTCAGAGACCGCGTTAACGGCCGCGAGTCGCGGAAAGCTGCGGTCCCAGGCCGATAACGGCAACCGCGGCGCGGCGCGTGCGCTCAGAATTACGGAGGACAACGAGCGCCTTATCGGCTCGGTCCTTCTCGGCAACAATCTCGTCAATATTCTTGCCGCCTCTCTGGCCACCGCACTGTTCACGCGTTCCTTCGGCGAGTCAGGTGTCGCCCTAGCAACGCTCGTGATGACGCTGCTGGTTCTGGTATTCGCCGAAGTGCTGCCAAAAACCTACGCGATCACAAATGCGGAACGCGCCGCTGCCCGGGTTTCGCCAGGTATCCGAATCGCTATTTTGGTCTTCGCTCCACCTGTCAGCGCCGTTCGCATGTTTGTGAGGGGCCTGCTGAGGATATTTGGCGTAAAGGCCGATCCGGACAGCCACATTCTCGCCTTGCGCGAAGAAATCGTCGGAACGATCACCCTTGGTCATTCACAGGGAGCTGTCGAAAAGGAGGATCGCGACCGCCTCCTCGGTGCGCTGGATCTCGGCGACCGATCCGTCGACGAGATCATGCGGCATCGCAGCGAAATAGAGATGATCGACGCCGGCCTGCATCCAGAAAAGATCCTCGAACAGTGTCTTGCCTCAAGTCACAGCAGGCTACCTGTCTGGAGCGGCGATCCTGAAAACATCGTCGGAATTGTCCATGCAAAGGATCTGCTGCGCGCGATGCATACCCTCTGGCGCAGAACGGGCGAGGTCGCAAACGCCTATGAAGGATTCGACATCCGAAAAGTAGCCATGCAGCCCTATTTCGTTCCTGACACCACGATGCTGGACGATCAGATGAGGCAGTTTCTCCGGCGGCGGACGCATTTTGCGCTGGTTGTTGACGAGTATGGCAGCCTACAGGGCCTTATCACACTTGAGGACATTCTGGAGGAGATCGTAGGCGAGATCACCGACGAGTTCGATCTCACCCCTGAACAGCCAATGCGACGGACTGACGACGGCCACTTCCTGGTCGACGGGGCGATGACAATCCGGGATCTGAACCGGGCAACGGACTGGAACCTTCCGGACGACGAAGCCAATACAGTTGCGGGTTTGGTGATTCACGAGGCCCAGATGATCCCAACACAGGGTCAGGAGTTCTCCTTCCACGGTTTTCGGTTCGAGGTGGCGGCGCGCAGCGATAACCGAATCACCCGGTTAAAAATGAAGCCGCTCTGACACGTCAAAAGGCGGACCTATGGAAACTCGGGTCCAGCAATGGAAGTTAAACTCGCTGAGGGTGGGGAGAATGAATGTTTCCAGTTACCTGCGCCATCTTCAGCCAGGAATGCCGCATGGCGATGCCGATCTGGATTGACTATGTGTTCGTTGTGTCGCTGACATGCGAGGGCGCTTAAACCCGTCTGTTGACGCCTTGAGTATGGCCCGAATACGGGAATGGCCGTTGACGTCCTGATGTCTAAGGACTAACCGATTCAAGGGTCGCCGTTCGTCGCTTCGACCCGGAGGCAGGAGATGGGATCCTCGGGGTTACCCAAATTGGTTCGAGACTGCGTTCGCATTTGGCAGGCATGTAAAATGCGTCACCATGAGAGGCTTGGCGCGCTCGGCTGTCGATCTCGACTGGAAATGAGGAAAAAAATGACCGGACTCCGAACGCATGTTGCCCGTATAGCAGGAATCCTGCCCCTTATGCTTTTCGCAGCGGCGTCAATTGCCGCCGCGCAGAGTGTCGATGTACAGGAAGATGGCAATTCCGGATCCCCGCAGGTGGAAAACACTGATCCTAAGCAACCAGTTGGTCTGGCAGATGGCAGAGACGAGAACGGACAGGTTTATATCGCTGCTGTGCACGGCGATTGGGACGTTCGCTGCGTCAGGGTCGATGACGGTCCGGATCCATGCCAGATGTACCAGCTTCTGGAAGACGATTCCGGCAATCCCGTAGCCGAAATCACGGTTTTTCCTTTGTCCGGAGACATTGATTTTGTCGCGGGAGCGGCGATCGTCACCCCGCTTGAAACCCTCCTCACCGAGGGACTGGAGATTTCGGTGGATGGAGGCGAAGTGAGGCGGCACCCGTTTCATTGGTGCAGCGCTGCCGGATGCGTCAGCCGCATCAGCTTGAACGAAGCCGACCTGACGGCCTTTCGGCGTGGCTTTCAGGCGAAGCTGAGCATCGTTCCTGCCCTTGCCCCTAACCGGACAATTGACCTGACAGTCTCATTGACCGGCTTTATCGCCAGTTACGATGATGTATTCGTTCGATCCAGGAACTAGCTCCTGAACCGGCGCTAATGGACTGGCATGAGAGTCAGACAGCCTTCAAGGCCAGGACCGCGTTAAGTCCGCCAAAGGCAAACGCATTGGACAGGGCCATCTCAACCTTGGCTTCCCGCGCGTCGTTGGGAACGACGTCCAAGGCACATTCGGGGTCATGCTCCTCGTATCCAATCGTCGGTGCAATGATGCCGTCCCTCAGGGCCATGATGCACGCCAGCAGCTCAACTGCACTTGTTCCTCCTATGAGATGGCCGTGCATAGACTTGGTGGATGAAATCATCAGATTGTCAGCATGAGCGCCGAATACATCGGAAACGGCCGCGCACTCAGTCTTGTCATTCGCGGCGGTGCCAGTTCCATGCGCGTTAATGTAGCCGATGCCAGTGAGATCAACGCGCGCGTCCTGAACTGCGCCCTTGATCGCCCGCGCCGCGCCTTGCCGGGACGGCATCACTATGTCTGACGCGTCGGAGGTCATGGCAAATCCGATCACCTCGGCGAGAATCTCGGCGCCGCGCCTCCTGGCCCGCCCCATCTCTTCGAACACGAACACCCCTGCCCCTTCACCCTGAACCATTCCGTTACGCGTTGCACTGAACGGGCGGCAGGCGTCCTTAGACATTACCCTTAGCCCTTCCCAGGCCTTGACGCCACCAAAGCACAGCATGGATTCCGACCCGCCGGTAACCATCACTTTGGTCATGCCCGACCGAATCATGTGAAATGCCTGACCCATGGCATGGTTGGAACTTGCGCAGGCGGTAGCCACAGTGAATGAAGGCCCTTTGAGGTTCCATTGCATCGAGAGATGGGATGCCGCGGAGTTGTTCATAAGTTTCGGCACCACAAAGGGATGAACTCTGTTTTTTCCTTCTTCATAGACAGCGCGGTAGTTGTCGTCCTGAGTGGAAAGCCCGCCCCCGGATGTGCCAAGGATCACTCCCGACTGCGCGGCGGCTGCGCCGGAAAACTCCAGTCCCGACTGGTTTATTGCCTGTTCGGCTGCGAGCAGCGCGAATTGGGTGAACCGGTCAAGAAGCGCGATCTGCTGACGGTTGAAATGCGCATGCTCGTCATAGTCCTTGACCTGGCCACCGATTTTCACCGAAAGCCTTTCCACATCCCGGATATCCAGCGGCCCGATTCCGCACCTTCCCTCCCGCATTGCCTCCAGAGTGTCGGAAACTTTGTGCCCCAACGGGTTGATCGTGCCCGCGCCGGTAATCGCAACCCGCTTCATCCCAGATGGTCTTTAAGGAGCGCTTCAACGGCTCTGGCAATCGCGTCGACTGAGGAAATGTCGAAGTCGCTCCGTTCAGGCTCGTTTGCATTGAATGGCACTTCGATTCCGAACTCTTCCTCGATGGCGAAGATGGATTCCACCAGTCCAAGACTGTCGATGCCAAGATCCTCCAGTGTCTGGTCGCCGCTTACATCCTCAACTTCAAGCACCGCCTGCAATGCAATGATTTTGATGACTCTGTCCCGAACCGACATCGGATCTCCGCACGTTTTAGGCTGCTCTAATCTCTGGGATCGAATTTTGAAACTGCTTTTTGCAGTTCAGAGACCTTTGCGGCAAGGCGCGGCAGGCGCCGCAACGCCTTGTAGATCGCAACATGAGCGTCCATCTTCATCGCCGGAGATCCCAGCAGAACCCGACCTGCCGGCGCGTTTGACATGATCATTGTGGCGCCGCCAGCTATCACGCCGTCGCCAACAAACGTGTTGTCCGCAACCCCGACCTTACCGGCGAACACGACATTGTTGCCGATCCTGGCACTTCCAGCCATACCGACCTGGCCAGCGATCAGGCAGTCCCGCCCGATCTCGCAGTTGTGCGCTATATGGACCTGGTTGTCGATCTTGGTTCGGTCCCCGATGCGGGTGCTCTTTATCGTTCCAGCATCTATGCAGGTCGAAGCGCCTATCTCAACATCATCGCCGATCACCACCGAACCAAGGGAATGGATACGTGACCATCTCTGCTCATCGCCTGCATCCTCAATGCTTCCCATGGTTTCCCGTACAGTCTCGACGCGGGACTTTTCAGGCGTCACGAAGCTGAATCCATCGGATCCAATCACCGCACCTGACTGCGCAATGAATCGATCGCCGATCTGAACGCCACGGCCGATGCGTACGCCTGCATGCAGCAGCGCGTGCGATCCGATCCGCGCACTTTCCTCAATGCTTGAATGACTTGCGATCCGGGCCTGCGCTCCAATCCGGACGCCCGCTCCGATGACCACCAGCGGCCCTATAGCAGCGCCCAATCCGATTTCCGCGGTCCCGTCGATCACGGCAGTTGGATGGATGCCGGGCGCGACCGAAGGTCCGGAATCCATAAGGGCCGTAAGGCCTGCCATTGCAAACCGAGGTCGCTGCACAGTGATTGCAGCAGCCAATCCGAAACTTTCCCAGTCCGCCCCTTCCCAAAGCAGCGCTACCCGCGCTTTTCCATTCGAAAGGCCAGATGCGTAGTTCGGAGTCATCGCCAAAGCGAGATCGCCTGCACCCGCATCCGCTGGTTCAGCCGCGCGCTCAACCGACAGCCCGGTGTCGCCGTATGCCGCAGCGTCCAGTGCCGCAGCTATCTCGGACACTCTGAATCCCATTGTGCTCCTACGGTTCTGTGGCGCGGGAACCTGCAGTCAACAGCTGCGGGAGTTCCTAGGTGCCGACTTCCGTCAAGGCCACTCCAGCTTCCGCCAGCGCCTCAAAAATCTTCATGTCACGTCCATAGACGTCCCGACGGAAACTCAACCGGCCTTCGGGCGAAATCAAGGCAGTTCGATAGACGATATGTACCGGAATCGGTTGCTCAATAACTACATGTGTCTGTTCGCCTGTTTCCAGGAACCGCTGGAAATATTCCTCCGGATTCTCGGCCTGTGGACGGAGAATCTCATAGGCGAATTCAAACGGTGAATCCAAGCGGATGCAGCCATGGCTGAAGGCGCGCCGCTCCCGAGAGAACAGGGCTTTTTCGGGAGTGTCGTGCAGGTATATGTTGTGCTGGTTCGGGAACATGAACTTCACATATCCCAGCGCGTTTTCCGGACCCGGCGCCTGCCGCAGGCCAAACGGGAAAGTTTCAGCCTCAACGAATGACCAGTCGATCAGGCTCCTGTCGAGCACCTCTCCCTGCTCGTCCACGATTTCGAGATGAGCCTCAGCCTCTCCCTCGGTCTCTATCATCTGAGGAAGATACTCATTGACTGCGATCGAGTTCGGGACATACCAGCTCGGGTTTATTTCCATATATTCCATTTTGTCGGAAAATTCCGGAGACCGGCGGTCGTCTGTATTCTGACCAATCACGCTGCGGGTCCGGAAAGTCACTTCTCGGTCGTCGATGATGGCGGCCGAAAAGTCGGCGAGATTGACCCAGATATGCCTTTCGCCGCGAGGGAAGTTCATCCAGCGCTCGCGTTCGAGAGCGACGATCACCGACCGGATGCGGTCTTCGACCTGCCGATTGACTTCAGCCATGGTTGCTCGGCCTGCAACGCCATCAGGATGGAGACCGTTGTCGATCTGGAAGCGCTGAACAGCAATCTGAAGCATCGCGTCATAGGTCGGGACCGCCGATCTTCCCATATAACCCATCGCGATCAGCCGATTGCGCAGCGCCACCACATCGGGTCCACTCGCGCCGGGTTTCAGCGACTCCGCAGGAACAGGGGCGCCCCACCCGCCTTCATCAAGAAGCCTGTAAAGCGTCGCCTTTGCCTTAAGCAGATGCAAGTATTGCACTGAGTCCGGCTGAAGGCCGCGCAGGAACTCCCTTGGGTTGGATCTGGTGAACTCCTCCAGGACTTCGGCGTCACTGCGGGTTGGCGCCTTCCGGTCAATGTTGGGGTCAACTCTTTTTGGAACCAAAACGCCTGACTGAAGATCACGTGCATATCTCAGGAATCTATGGCTGAGCTGAACCTCGGCATGTCCCAGTTCGCGCTGGGACGTGATTTCGCGAAGGGATGTTTTCAGCGCATCCACGCCGTATCTGGACGCCGGCAGCGCATGGTCGCCGGCGTTCTCCAGCGCGTTCAGAAGGGCCGCACGGCGATCCATGAATTCGCGCCCATTGCCTGTCCATACGGCCTCGTATGCGTTGGCCCGGTAGAATTCGGCGATTTCCGGATAGTGCGCTGCGGCCTCCGCAACCGCCTGTTTGAACGGAGACACCAACGCATTCGCCTGATGGGTGGCCATCGATACAATCAAGGCCGCGCCAATGCATGCAGGCCGCAGCGCACCAAGAAGCTGTCGAATTCGAGGAACCATAATCTGAGGTCTTTCCCTAATCATGCGACTGGCCCGGAACTGCAGTCGGTCCCAAAATAACACCAATTGTCCGGTTTCGGGAACAAAAAAGTTGCAGCGTCCTCCATTGAATCCTGTGCCGAAAGCGAACTGTATCAGTGAGATTCCGGCCGAATTGGTTTCCCGCGTCAACTCCGGCTTGAACTCGAGCCGAGGCCCGGCCGCCGCATGACGGACATATATCTTCTTCGGCCATACTGGACTGGGTGTGAACGGTCGGGCCTCTCTGACCGGCGGCGGTGACTTCAAGTTCGGCAATTTTCCGCCGACCATTTCGAACGCCCGCTGAATTATGTAATTTGACATTGACATTTGTTTCAGTTATGTGATCGATGAGAACGGTTGCAGGACTGGAACTGCTGCCCCGTTTGAGGTGAATGTGTGAACGCTGGTTTGGCAAAACTGCGCACGAGACAAGCATGACGGACACTGGTTTTAGCGGGATTTCACGCCGATCGCTGTTAGGAGCGTTCTCCGCCGCCGCTGTCGCCGCTGCGCCAGTTTTTTCCAAAGCAGCAGGGTACAGTCGCGGTGCCGGTGATATCCGCAGGATCCGGATGTATTCAGGAAGAACCGGAGAGAGCATCGACACAATCTATTGGATTGACGGTGAATATATCCGGCCCGCTCTCGACGAAGTCGACCATTTCATGCGCGATTGGCACAGCAATCAGACCAAAGTCATCGATGTGCGGGCAATCGATATTATGGCTGCCTCGCATAGCCTTCTGGAAACCGATGAATCCTATCTGCTGATTTCGGGTTACCGGACGCCTCAGACCAATGCCATGCTGCGTGCCAAGTCACGATCGGTGGCAAAGAATTCCCTGCATGTTAAGGGCATGGCTGCTGACCTGAGGCTGCGATCCCGGTCTGTCAGCCAGATTGCGCATGCTGCCACTGCCTGTAGGGCCGGCGGAGTCGGGCGTTACACGAGATCCGATTTCGTACACATGGACTGCGGTCCGGTTCGTTCCTGGGGAAGTTAGGAGCGGTCGACAGATTCCATCGACGAAACCGTCCTTGTGTCCATGCAAGCGAACACAGCTTCGACTGGACTGAATTCCTTAGCTGAAGCAGGTTAGGCAAGCGACCCTAGCGGCATACTCGTCTGAAGCGCCGCTGAGCGGCCGCAGCCGGTACTTAGGCAGTCGGAACCCAGCATGCTGTTCTAACCATCGAACATTGCGCATTTCCAGCCGGGGCCATAAACTTGACTTCAGAATTATTTGATTTTAAATAGATAATCCTGCGCATCATTTGATGAACGAGGTCCGGTCGCAGCCAATCCAAAGTCAAAGCGCCGATCCTCTAAAGCCGCTTAATACCGGACGGTCGTGGTTCACGAACCGAATTTGAGCTTGGCCATACCCGGCGATACACAGCCGCGAAGCTTGCTGCATGCAGTATCCGTCGCGATGCGCTGCTGTCGGGATCAAGACGGTGACTGATTCCACCGCGTGATCCATCTGTGTCAAGGTCTCACGCTGTCGACTCGACCTGCATTCAGGGCGAATCATGTCGGGAAATTCTTTCCGCACGATGTTTCTCAGCTGAAGACAGGCGCGGAGAATTCACCGAAAGGGGTGGATTTCCACCGCGATTGCCGGCGGCGGCTGCATTGGTTTACGGCCGGCGCCTCATGCCCTGCAGGAGAGACGGACCTTTCGCCAATTCTTTGACTGTCGAATCCCACATTGCTTTGACTTGAGTCCCCGGTTCTGTGCCGGATTAACCTGACTGCGATTTCGGGCGTGGCCGGATCATTGCGGGACAGGATCGGGCATTCCACCGCCTGACCGGGCGGCCTGACGCTTCCCTTCCAAGCAGTATGGCCTTTCCCTGTCAGTCGAGGTGGTCCCGCCTGGTCTTGGAGGACCCGGCGGGGTTGCGTATCATCGAAGCTGCACCACCGATGATGACAGGGCCGACGAGTGCGGATCCGGAATCCGTCCCCACTGTCCGGCAGAGAATACGTTGCCACGATGGCGTGGCGCGAGGCAAGGCTTGATGCCGGGTGCGATTCTCATATGGCTCACTAATTGTCCACTCCATGTTCCGTTTCCGAATCACGCGGCGAGCGCGATTTGTTCCACCGGCCGGCTGTCGTTGGCGCATTCCGGCGGCCTCCATCCGCCGCAGCGGCTCAGGCGCGGCGCCACGGCGGCCCATGCCCGGTCGAACCGTCCGGATTTCAGAAGCGACCGGAAGGTCAGCACGCCCTGGCCGCCGTCCCGGCCCCAGCTCTGCCCCGCGCGCTTCATCCGTGCCGTCACGAGAACCCTGTTCGCGGATTCGGCGGCGATCAGATCCACGTCATCACTTGGCTGGAAAGAGAGATCGCGCGTGATCAGCCGTTTGGCCGGATTGCGGCCAAAGTTCAGTTCTTCCAGACCCATCTGGAAGGCGCGCGCCTTGCGCAGAGGCAAGCGTATGCGGGGCGGGATCAGTTCGAACTGCGCCGGGCCGAGCGTTCTGAAGGACTCCTCGACAGGTGGCAGCGCAGGTGGCTCCGGGAAGAAGAACACGGCCACAGGCACAAGGAACTTCTCCGCCAGTCTTTCGAGTTGCGGATAGGACGGCCCGTCCTCTCCGCTCTCCCATACAGCGATCCTGCGGAAGTCCTCAGTTGCGGCTTCCAGGCTGTATCCGGCCCTTTGTCGTGCCTAGGTCAGGAGCCCGGGCGTGATTGGCATCGCTTCAGCCATCGTCCTTCCCCCAAAAGTGAGAAACTGGGTGGATCATGACGGACTCCCTCTCTTTGCCTGCCAGGCGCGGCAGAACCTCAGGAACAGTCCATCAGCACTATTTGTCCCGGGTCGCCCGGCCGCACCCCACCGAGCTGCAGAGCATTGTTCGGCGCAACTGATGTTCCGGTCTTGCGCCATCTGGCATGCCTCCTCACAAATATCTGGAGATTGACGCCGCAAAACTCATTGCGAGGTCTGGTCCGCCTCTTCTTGGTCTTTCGG
>JAJEAY010000004.1 GCA_022824145.1 Rhodobacter sp.
ATCATCGCCCGGTCAAGCGCCAGATCGCGGTCAGCCAGGCGCCGCATGTACCGCATCATTTCAGTTTCGGCCCGGTTCATGTGGAACACCGGGTGCTCAAGATAGGATGTTCTGCGGTGAAGACTCTCAGGAACCCGGAACTCCGTTGTGGCTACTGCCTTGCTGCCGTGAATTCCGAATGCTTTCCAGAGGCGTTCAATGGTCTCCGGCCGTGTGGCTTCATCGAGCGTGATGCCGACACGGTCGCCGCCGATGCGGCGCAGGTTGATCCGCTCACGCTCGGCGGCGTCTATAATCGCTCCCTGGAGAGCGTCCACCTTGACGGTTATCGTGTCGAAGAAAGCCTTGGGCTCGACATTGAAACCTTTCTCTTCCAGCCCCTTTGCCGCACGCACCGTTTTGTGGTGGATCCGCTGTGCGATGGCCTGCAGCCCCTGGGGTCCATGAAAGACAGCGTAGAAGCTCGCCATCACGGCAAGGAGTGCCTGCGCCGTGCAGACGTTTGATGTCGCCTTCTCCCTCCGGATATGCTGTTCCCGCGCCTGTAAGGACAGGCGGTAGGCCTTGTTTCCCCGAGCGTCGATGCTGACACCGACAAGCCTGCCAGGCATGGCTCGTTTGTGTGCGTCCCGGCAGGCCATGTAGGCGGCGTGCGGACCTCCATAGCCCATCGGCACCCCGAAACGCTGGGTGGAACCTACAGCTATGTCCGCACCCATTGCGCCGGGTTCCTTCAGAAGCGTCAGTGCCAGAGGATCGGCGATCATGATTCCCAGGGCACCAGCCTCGTGAAGTGCGGCGATCTCGGCGGTGAAGTCCCTTAGATCGCCATAAGTGCCCGGATACTGGAAGACCGCTCCGAACAGTCGATCAGGCTTCATCCCATCCGGAAGTCCAACCTCCACCTCGATGCCCAATGGCGCCGCCCGGGTTTTCATCACGGCGATGCTCTGGGGGTGGCAGTTAGCGTCAATGAAGAATCTAGTTGCCTTTGACTTCGAAACGCGCTGCGCCATAGCCATTGCTTCCGCCGCCGCGGTCGCTTCGTCGAGAAGGGAGGCGTTGGCGATCTCAAGTCCGGTCAGGTCGCAGATCATGGTCTGATAATTCAGGAGCGCCTCAAGACGGCCTTGGCTGATCTCCGGCTGGTATGGAGTGTAGGCTGTGTACCAGGCCGGGTTCTCCAGAATGTTCCTCATGATGGCCGGGGGCGTTACCGTTCCGTGATAGCCTTGGCCGATCATGGTCGAGAACACCCGGTTTTTCCTGGCGACCTGCCGCATGTGGTAGAGAAGCTGACGTTCCGATTTGGGCGCGCCCAGATCAAGCGGGTCTTTCTGGCGAATCGACTGCGGAATGGTTTGGTCGATCAGATCGTCCAGAGTTTCCGCGTCCACGGTGGCAAGCATTTCCTCCATTTCTGAAGGTGACGGCCCGATATGGCGTCGGTTGGCGAAATCATAAGGTGCGTAATTCGTGTGGGAAAACGGCATTTCTCGCTCCGTTCAATGCTCAGGATGCGACAGCAGGTATTCCGAATGGGTGACGTTCAGGATCACGTTGTGCCGAAACAAGGACTGAGCGTCGGTTTGGTGGAAGATGGCCTAACCCACCAGTTCGTCGTATTCGGATTCATCCATGAGTCCTTCCAGCGTTGAAGGGTCAGTCACTGTCATCCGGAAGAACCAGGCATCGCCCATGGGATCCTCGTTCACTTTCGCAGGGTTCTCCACGATCGCGTCGTTCACTTCCACGATCTCGCCATCGACAGGCGCAAGAATGTCAGAGGCGGCCTTGACCGATTCGATCACCGCCACCTCGTCTCCTTTTGTCACCTTGGTACCGGGTTCCGGAAGTTCCACAAAGACCACGTCGCCAAGCTGTTCACTCGCATGCTCGGTGATGCCGACGGCCACAAGTTCGCCTTCTGCGCGAAGCCATTCGTGCTCTTCTGTGAATTTCATGTTTTTCTCCCTGTATAATTCAGCGTTTGAAACCTGGCCGCCTGAACGGCATTTTCGTGACCGTTGCCGGCAGGCGTCGTCCGCGAACCTCTCCGAACACGGTCGCACCGGGACAGGCGCACTCCGAAGAGACATATGCCATGGACATTGGCCGCTCAATACTTGGTCCGAACCCGCCTGAACTCACCGCGCCGATCGGCTCTCCGCCCTTCGGCTCGGAATATATTCGGGTGCCGGTCCGCATCGGAGCCCGTCCTTCCGGCAGAAGGCCGACGCGGCGCCGTGCGGCACCGTTATCGATTTCGTACAGAATCCTTTTGGCGCCGGGAAATCCACCCTCGCGTTCGCCGCCCGCCCTGCGCACATTCTGAACTGCCCATTCCAGAGCGGCCTCGACCGGGCTTGTAGCGGCGTCGATATCGTTTCCGTAAAGGCAGAGACCGGCTTCTAGCCTCAGCGAATCCCGGGCACCAAGGCCGACGGGTTCAACATCGCCGTTTTTCAGGAGCGCTCGCGCGAGTGCCTCTGCGTGTTTCTCGGACACGGAAATCTCAAAACCGTCTTCGCCGGTATATCCTGAACGCGATATCCAGAGAGTGCTGAAGTCCGAGTCAAGGGTCGTGACATCCATGAACCGCATGTCAGCGATTCCTGGCACGATTTTCATCAGCGCGGCCTCCGCCTTCGGACCTTGGAGGGCCAGCAATGCGCGGTCGGTTACTTCCTCGATCTCGCACTGGTCCGCGAGATGCTCTCTCATATGTGCGAGGTCGCGCTCACGGCACGCGGCGTTGACCACCAGAAACAGGTGGTCGCTACGGTTTGCGGCCATCAAGTCGTCGATGATGCCACCTTCGTCATTGGTGAACAGCGCGTAGCGCTGCCGACCCGCCGGCAGACCCAATACGCAGACGGGAACCAGCGCTTCCAATGCCTGAGCGGCGTCCGCCAACGAGCCGGATTTTGGACGAACTAGCACCTGTCCCATGTGGCTCACGTCGAACAGCCCTGCAGCCGACCGGCAGTGAAGGTGTTCCTTCATTACGCCTGATCCGTACTGTACCGGCATCTCGTAACCTGCGAATGGCACGGTCTTGGCGCCAAGCTCAATGTGAAGACTGTACAGAACGGTTCGTCTCTGGTCAGCCATGCATCTTTACCCTGTCATCCCGTCGAATTTTCCGTTAAGGGCGTTCGGATCATTGCAGTGATCTGACTTGTTTTCCATTGTTGAGCAAGCGCATTGTTTAATGCGGATTTCAACTTCCTGTAAACTGCGCCCAAAGGCAGCTTGTTGGCCGTCATCGGGTTTGCTATGGCTTAACCATGACCGAGGCTATCGCATTCGATACGTATCGTTTCGTCAAGCGCCTGACCGACTGTGGTTTCACCGAGAAACAGGCGGAGACGCTGGCTGAAGAGCATGTCGCCCTGATCAACGGCAATTTGTCCACAAAGACCGATATCGAGGCTCTCCGGCACGAGACCAAAACTAATATCGAGGTTCTGCGTCAGGAAACCAAAGCCGGCATTGCCAAGGTAGAAGCGCGGATTGCACAGGTAGAGGAGCGGATTGCCCAGGTAGATGCGCGGATTGCCCAGGTAGAGGTGCGCATAGAAGCGGCAAAGTCCGACATTTTAAAATGGATGTTCGGCGCGATGATCGCCCAAGGCGGCCTAATCGTCGCATTGGTCAAGATCCTGTAGTCCAGCCGCAATGAAGGTTTTGACGAAGAAACGCTGGCACTTTGCTCCTAGGCGGATTTGATCAGCAGAACCGCAAATAGTAGCGACCTTTCCGTTGGATTTGGAAAAGGATGTTGCAAGTCCTCTAACCTGTCTTCAACAACCATTGCTTCATCCGATTTCTGTGTTCGGAAGAGGTCGGAGCGTCGTTTGGCTGCCGTTAGCTTAATTCATGTGCAGACGATGGAGCAAGCACCGCCCAGTCCCGCCAGCAGTCCGGAATCCCTTCCCAACGACGGCGCCTGCGTGCGATCCTGCCTTAGCTCCCGCCAACAAGCGCTGTTGCGATGGCTTCAGGCGCCCCGCCTGCAGCGGCAGGCTCTGGAATCTGAAGAGCATGCGCCGCGCCTCGGAATGCGCGAATTGCTGGCGGCAGACTTCGGTGAAGGCGCGTACCTTCATGCACGGCGGCCATCACCCGCCGAGCTCCGGTCTCTGGCCGCGCACCTGATGGCGCCGCATTTCAACGGCCCCCCGGCTCAGGGACGGCCGGGACCGGCAGCTGCAGGTCTGCGTGGCTGATGCTCCAGAAGCAGCGCTCTTCTTATGATCCTGCTACAAGTCTTGACCACCCGCCCTGCGCAATTTCTTTGGCAAGGTGATCGAACGTCAGGCGTATCCTGCGGTTCGTCTGGATTTCGCGATGCGTGACAAGCCACGTCTCCACGTTAAGCACGGGCAGGTCCGGATGAATGCGGCGGAGTCCCAGGCGCCCCTCGGCGACGATCCTGGGCAGCAACGCTATCCCGGCCCCCTCCCGGGCAAGCTCGAACATCGTGCTGCCATGCGATGTGGTGATCCCGAAATTTTGCCTTGTCACCGGAATGCCCATGGCGGTGACTTGCGGAACCAGTCGTTCCGGATGTCCGAAGCCGATGAAGCTGGCATCCGAAAAATCCGCCAAGGCGCTGCCCGCCTCAATAGTGCCGAGATAGTCGAGCGAGGCGAAGAGCGAGATTTCTATGTCCGCGATGCGCTTGGCAACGAGGTCGGGCTGCTCGGGCCGTGCGTGGCGGATGGCAATGTCGGCTTCGCGCCTCGTCAGATCGCTCATCTCGTTCGAGGGGAACAGTTCCACGTTGATGCCGGGATGCATCTCGCGCAACGAAACCAGGCATGGCGGCAGGGCATAGGCGGCCATCGCGTCGCTTGACGTGATCCGCACGGTGCCTTCGACCGCCTGGCTCTGGCCGGCAGCGACCCGCGAAATCTGTGTTGCGGCATTGGCCATGCCTCTTACGTATGAAAGCAGTTCCGTTCCCGCATCTGTCAGGCGCATCGATCGTGTGCCGCGCTCGAAAAGCGTCAGCTGAAGCGCCTCCTCCAGCAGGGAAATCTGCCGGCTGAGCGTTGGCTGCGTCTTCCTGAGGGCTCTCGCTGCGGCGGAGAGCGACCCGTTCTCGACAGTCGCCAGGAAAGCACGGATATGGTTCCAGTCGAATGATATGGCATCCCAGTTCATGCTTTTTTCTATATCAATGATCGAAATTTCGTCAATTCCATTCGATTTGCGTATGGAAGATGGGTGAGGCCTACCAACGATTCCCGCGCTGAGCGGTAACGACGGGAAGGCTCCCGGTCATACTTCATGAAAGGCATGCAAAATGTTCAAACCCCAGAATCCCGACCAATTCGGGACCACGATTTCACGGATCTGGACCTTTGTGTTCTTCGCGACGATATTTCGCGATCTTCACGAGATGAGTACCGCGCGAACTATTGAAGACATTCTGGACGGGCATTTCGAAGGCAACCCCGTCACCGATACGGGGCTTTTGATTGGAGGCGCTGTAATCGTGCTGATGCTGCTCACCTCCCTGTTCTCCAACCTCCTGACGCCCGTTACGGTGCGCTGGCTGAACTTGATGGTCTCTCCCGTCGCGCTTTTGGGCAGCCTATACCTGTTTCCAAATGATCCAGACGATTACTTCTTCGGCGGCGTGACAACTGCCGCTTTCCTGACAATCTTCGTGCTGTGCTGGAATTGGCGACCCGCCTCAACCCCGGACAGACCTATAGAGGTGTATCGTGCGAATTAGCTCAACTGCATCTGCGGACGCAACGGCAGGCCAAGGAACGATCCCGGTTTGGTCCCGGTCCATCGGAAGCTGGAAATTTTCCATTGCGCGCCATCCATTCACCGTCAATGAGCTTGAGAACCGCTATGACAGGGCCGCCGATACCTGGCAGGCAACTGTTTCAAGGCTGGGATTTGAAGCCGCCTATGCCGAACTTGTCGATCAGGTTGTGCCGGAGATTGACGATGCCACCGGGAATGAGCCTTTGAAAGTTCTGGACGCCGGGATCGGCACCGGGGCCTTGGCCACTGCATTTGCGTTGCGCTGTGGACATCCCATCGATCTTACCGGTATGGATCTGTCGTCCGAGATGCTGCGCCAAGCAAACAGTAACCTGCAGA
>JAJEAY010000109.1 GCA_022824145.1 Rhodobacter sp.
CGCGCTTTTCTTTTCGCAGAGTTTCTGCGCCAGATCGGCTATATTCCACCAAATGTCCGAAACGGTTTTTGCCTTGTTTTCAACTGTTTCGTGCTGAAATGACTGTCTGCTGGGTAGGATCAGACTTAGCGGGAATTGCTGCCTGTCTTGCAATGCATGTTGTAAAGCCACAGTATGGACTACTAGGATGACACAATTTCTCGATCCATTCCAGTTCCGCCTCATTGGTCAAAAATTTGTCTTTGGCTTGTGTGGGCGTGAGTCCCTTTCGGTGAGTTGCACCCTGTGCAGTCCACCGCATGATCGTGCCTCCCTTGGTACGCCTTGGTAATTTTTGGCCAGCCCCGGTCAACAAGAAGTTGTTACCAATCAATAGTGATTCCCAAAATAGAGCGGTTCTTGGCACCGAATTGCCTTAGCGAAAACCAATGCCGAAAGGCCAGATCAAATCTCCTGATCCGGAAGCACCTGCCTTCTTGCATCGAACCAGTCGACTGGACTACGGATCTGCGCGGAGTTCGATTCCACCGGACTCTGCGAGAACCGCCAATTTTCCCGTGAACATTCCCCGTGCCTGTGGCATCAATGTCCGCGTTCTGACCTGCTGGAGGACCAAACATGACCGACTCCCTTTCCAGCGATCGTTCCGATTCGACAAAAGACAGCCAAGGCAGCCAAGGCGCCAGCCACACCAACGAACGTGCCCGGAGATTCCGTTCCTGTCTTTCTCCGGAACTTATTCTGCGCTGGCTGGTGATAAGGGATGGCCCTTTCCTGCCCGGCGGACGCCTCGTTGGCATGGCGACCACGCCCGGGCGCAATGACACAAACGTACTTCGGACGGCGAAGCGAATTGTGGAGTCCTGGCCCGCCGGGTTCATTCTGCCAACCCGAACCGGACCTGATCACGCCGATTTGCCGGGTCTGGTTTTTCGGTCCCTCGCACTTTCCGGTCTGATGCGGCGTGCGCTGGTTGTTGCGCCACAGGCCAGAACCGTCGAATGGATTCGTCAGCTGGAATCGGGATCTCTGATCAGATTCAAGCCCCTGGACGCCGACTCCAAAAGCCTTCCGAATGATCCCGCCCTGTTGGTTGCGTCGATTGACTCGCTGGCTGAAACCGGGAGCGGCGAAAGTTCGGCCAGCGAATATCAGTGGGATATCCTGTTCCTTGACGGGACGGATTCCGTACTTTCAATAGAGGTGATCGACAAGATTCAGCACCGATCGCGGACCCTGTTCGTGGCACAGGAGCCAAACATCGACCGAGATCGGGCTCTCAGCCTGATACGGGTGTTCCGACGCACTGGCAGCTTCAGCCTCGATACGGGAATAGCCAGGGAATACTACCGGATGGTCGAAGAGTTCAGAAACTCTGACGGCCGGATTCCCGACCATGATCTTCAGATTCTGCGACGGGCAGTGAGCGAAATCAGCGAGCTCGACCCGGATTACTGGTCACAGATGACGGACGATCTGGGCGAACGGAGACTGGCAATCCTGAAGCGGTGGCTCAGGACCGGCTGCGTATTGGACTCCCGTGAGGCAGACGCGGTGACTCACGCGCTTCGACTGGCGGCGCCCCTGTCACGCGTAATTGCCCAGACCGCACCAGACAGCCAGGAGTCTTCTGACGAGACTCCAGGCAAACGGACGGCCAGCCTAATTTCCTCTCCAGTCTCGCTCGAAGACATTTCCGGGGTATTGGCCGAAACAGCGCGGCCGGGCGGAGTTCTTCAGTCAACGGACCACCCGGATGTGTTTTCGGTCGATACCGGTTCAGGCGACGCACTTCGAATGACAGCCTCCAGGGATATTTTCCAGACCGACAGCACCGGCGCGCCCGGAAGCCCTTCAGCCACGCGATGCGAATTCGCCTCCTATGGCGGATCGGTATTTGAAAGTCTCCTTTCCCTTCTACCCGATCCTGACGATCTGCCGAACTGGCTGCGCCGCGTCGAGGTGGACGTCACAGAAGGAGCCGTCACGATCACGCGAGTAGCGTATGTGGCAAGCTGCACTGACGGTGACCGGACAGTTCTTTCGCTTAGGGCACTTAACGGCGCGGCCATCGATCCTGCAGGAGTGCCATCAGAAGAATTCGTCGCCAGCCTCGAACGATATCTGTGTCAGGAAGCACGCTCCGAACTCGCCCGAATCAAGCGCAGTTCACAGTTGGAGGGTGCGAATGTCGCCGCAGCGCAACGCCAGCAGGCATTTGCGCTTGAAATCGCGACCGCCCTCTCCCAGCAAGAGACTCGAGATTCGGACATTGCCAGCGTCCGCGACAGAATGGAGACGTTTGCATTGAGGAGACA
The DNA here is from genome assembly GCA_022824145.1 of Rhodobacter sp. Classification (GTDB taxonomy): domain Bacteria; phylum Pseudomonadota; class Alphaproteobacteria; order Rhodobacterales; family Rhodobacteraceae; genus JAPOUP01. The sequence continues at coordinate 2,319 of JAJEAY010000109.1, forward strand.
TCCGATTCTGATAACGCTGGACCGCGCCCGGCTGTTCCGTCATTCGCCAAACCTGATCGACCTCGAACTGGCCATTCCCGATGAGGGGGGAATGTGCCTCAGCATTCCGCCAGCCCTGATCGCCGCATCGGCATCAGAAGTCTCGGCGGCAACGTCCGAAGCAGGGTCGGAGATTGATCTGCAGACACTGAATCAAAAAATCGACCGCCTTCTGAAAGAAGAAACAGCCTGACACCTGTTTCAGTATTAGTCCCTCGGCGGGTGGCCCCATTCGGCATTCAGTGCGCCGAACAGGACGCTTGACCTAGGAACAGATATAGTCCGCAGAACGCACCCAAACCGGTTTGCCAATGATCCGGCGGGGTCACCCACGTCCTTTCCACCAGCCACGGCGTTTCGGCTTCTGTGAACCGTCTTCGGGGTCGCCTGACTCACTTTCCCGCTGTGAGGCAGACTCATCCCGCGAACCGACCGCATCGGGATCCTTGTCAGGTTTCGCATCATCCGACGAAAGTGCTGGCTCTGAACCGATGTTTGTCTCAGACTCCTTTGCCTCAGCGCCCTCCTTTGCCTCAGAGCCGGCCTCCGTCCGGCCCGCTAAACCGGGAGGATTCGCGCTCGCAGAGGGGTCAGGGCTTTCAGCGCTCGGTTCCGCGGATGATTCAGGCGCGGCAGCGCCCGGGTCAGTTTCAGCCACCGCGTCCTCAGCCTGCACGGCTGTCGTCTTCGCAACCCGACCCGAGCGCTTGCGTCTGGACCTCTTCGCCTTCCTTTCCGGAATCTGACCGGTGGCTTCCGACGAATCCTCGGAACTGTCAGAAACTGGCTCGGCAGCCGCCGGCGTATCTTCAGCCGACTTGGATTTCCTTGATCGCGACCGGCGGCGGCTGCCTGACCGCTTTTTCCCGGCGCGGCCCTCGGGAGGGGAATCTCCATTTGCCGCCTCACCGGGGCCCTCTGGCGGGTCGGGCGTAACACTCTCCTGCGCATCACGGCCAACAGCCGACACTTCAGTTGAACTGGCGTCAGTTCCGCTTCCGCGGCGATTTCTACTGCGCCGCGGCTTTGACTGCTTCTGTTCAGGTCGGACAGCGCCGTCGCTCGCCTCCTCGCCGACATCCTCGATCTCCAGATCTGGCATCATCGAGGAATTGACTGAGACAACCTGTCCGGTTCGACGCTGCGGCGTGTTCGCGGACTTGAGCCTCTCAACCGTGTAGTTCGGAGAGACCAGGGCCGGATCAGCCTCAATCTGTATTGAAATGCCGTATCGGTTCTCGATGTCGGCCACATGCCCACGCTTCTGATTGATCAGGAAATTGACGACATCGACCGGCGCCGTCAGCAGCATCTCCTGCTGGCGGCCGCGGGTGCCTTCTTCCTCCAGCTGGCGAAGGACACTGAGCGCCAGGTTTTCATCGGATCGGATGCGGCCGGTGCCATGGCAGTGAGGGCATTCCTGTGTGGTGACCTCGATCATGCCCAGGCGCTGGCGCTGGCGTGACATTTCCAGAAGTCCGAACCCAGAGATACGACCGACCTGGATGCGCGCCCGGTCAGATCTTAGCCTGTCCTTGAACCGCTTTTCCACAGCTGAGTTGTTCCGGCGCTCGTCCATGTCAATGAAGTCGATGACGATGAGACCGGCCAGATCCCGCAGCCGAAGCTGGCGGGCGATCTCCTCAGCCGCCTCTAGGTTGGTCGTCAGCGCCGTTTCCTCGATCGAACCTTTCTTGGTAGCCCTGCCCGAGTTCACGTCGATCGCCACCAACGCCTCGGTCACACCTATCACGATGTAGCCGCCCGATTTGAGCTGGACAGTCGGGCTGTACATTGACGAAAGATGGTTCTCGACCTGATAGCGGGAGAACAAAGGCAAAGGATCCTGATAGGATTTAACCTTCTTGGCGTGGGACGGCATGATCATCTTCATAAAGTCTTTCGCCGTCCTGTATCCGGCGTCACCTTCCACCAGCACCTCTTCGATCTCTCGGCCGTAAAGGTCACGGATAGACCGCTTTATCAGGTTGCCTTCCTCGTAGATCTGCACCGGCGCAATGGAATTGAGCGTCAGTTCGCGTATCTGCTCCCAAAGCCGCTGCAGGAATTCATAGTCCCGCCTGGTCTCCGCCTTCGTTCGCTTCGCCCCAGCTGTACGGATGATCAGCCCTGCCCCCTTCGGAACATCAAGTTTGGAAGCTATCTCCTTGAGTTTGCTGCGATCGGAAGCGCTTGTGATCTTCCGGCTAATGCCGCCGCCTCGGGCAGTGTTTGGCATGAGTACGCAGTATCGACCCGCTAGGCTGATATAGGTGGTCAAGGCCGCACCCTTGTTTCCGCGTTCCTCCTTGATCACCTGAACAAGCAGGATCTGCCGGACTTTGATCACCTCTTGGATCTTGTAGGGGCGCGGACGGGGCTTGCGCGGCTGCCGGATTTCCTCCGCCTCGTCCCCGGCCAGGGATTCGATCCGGTCATCCATGTCCATCCGGTCGCCGCGATTCCTGTCCGTGTAGCTGCGGTCACTGTCAGCGCCGCCTTCCGGCCCGTCGTTTTCGGCTGGGTCCGCTGCAGCGGACGCGCCGTCTGTCACCGCTGAATCAGCCGGACCCTGTGTGTCGTCTTTCTGATCCAGTGCGGCCTCAGCGTCGACAGGCTCGGCCCAATCCGATTCGACGTCCAGATCGACCACACCCATGCCAGGGATATTGTCAGCCGCTTCCGTCGCCACCGCAACTGAATCCTTCGGACGCGCGTTCTCGGCCTTGGACCTTGAACGTCTGCGCCGCGAACGCCTCCCGCCGCCGCTTTCCAATTCGGATTCAGCGGCCTGCATCCGGTCAAAGGCCTCCTCTTCCTCAAGGATCGCCTGCCGGTCGGAAACGGGAATCTGGTAGTAGTCCGGATGGATCTCTGAAAACGCCAGAAATCCGTGCCGGTTCCCGCCGTAATCAACAAATGCGGCCTGAAGTGAAGGTTCTACCCTCGTGACCTTTGCCAGATAGATGTTTCCTGCAAGCCGAAGCTTGCTCTTGGTCTCGAAATCGAATTCTTCGACCCTGTTTCCGTCTGCCACCACAACCCGGGTCTCTTCCGGGTGGGTGGCGTCGATGAGCATTTTCTTTGCCATTCAGTTTCTCGGCACTCCGCGGGAGCCGCTGCGCAGCGAGGCGCGGGCGGGTCAGCAGTGTGGCTTGTTCGGGCGACGGTTCCGGCGCGTGCAGGCCCGTTCAGAAGCCGGTTGGCCCGTTCGGAATAAGAACTCTGCCTTGCGCAAATCATCGCGATCTGTCTCCGGCGTCCCTGTGCACAATGTCAAACAAGGCGCCTGTTCATGGTCCGGTCAGCAATGTGCTTCCGGGCTTTGTTCCATCCCTCTTGACCGGGTGCCTAACGGGGCATGTCCGGGTCTCCGCGTACAGCGAACTGCGTTATGCGGAAGGGACAGATTGAATTTCTTCGTACGGACCAAATCACCGCACGTCAGCGCAACAGTTAGTGTGAACGGCTGCGAGTTGCAACACGGAATGATTCAGTTCCGTGACGTGAATTGGCTTCCTGAATTGCAGCGGACCTCCCCGGCGACGCCGACTCAAAGAAAATCAGTTCGTTGGAGACCGTATTTTGTCATCTTTTCGTTAAGTGTCCTGCGAGGAAGACAAAGCTCACCCATCACTCCGATGACGCTTCCCTTGTTCCGGCGCAGCGAACTTTCGATGAGCGTTCTTTCGAATTCTTCCACGCAGTCCTTCAAAGGCTTGCCCTCAGTAACGGCCGCAGGCTGGATCTCATCGCTTCCGGCTGTCAGCAGTGAAGCGATGTTTCCGGACCCGTGGCGGCTCTGAAGCACGGCGCGCTCAGCGAAGTTCCTGAGCTGGCGCACGTTGCCTGGCCATGACGCCTTCTGGAGCCGCACGGCCTCCTGGTTCGTGACTCGAGGCACCTCGCAGCCATATTCCTCGGCGAAGCGCTCGCAGAAGTCCGAGAACAGCCCCAGTACGTCCTGACCGCGCCGGCGAAGCGGCGGCGGCGTTATCTTCAGTGCCGCCAAACGGAAATACAGATCCGGCCGCAGCGCTTCCTCACAGCCCCCGCCCTGCTCGCCAAGGTTTGAAATCGCGATGATCCTTGTCGCTGCCGGCCTGCCCTGCTCGTTGATCCAGCTCAGGAGCCTTGCCTGCACGGCGAGCGGCAGAACCTCAATGTCTTCCAGAACAACCGTACCACCCCGGGCGTCATCGAATGCAGGCGGTCGGTCCCTGATTTCATCCGAACCGAAAAGAGCTCCAGCGAGCGACTCCTCGTCATGGGCGGCGCAGGATACCCGCACCAGCTTCTTGCCAACGTTCGGTCCTGCGGCATGAAGCGCATGCGCCACCAGCGTCTTTCCCACCCCTGTCTCTCCATCGATCAGGATATGGCCGTCAGCCTGTCCCAGATCCACGATCTCGTTACGCAGGCGGACCATCTCCTGCGATTCACCGGCGAGCTTCCGCATCGCGGTGCTGCCGCCGGACAGCTCAACGCGCAGGGCCCGGTTGTCCAGCGCCAGACGCCGGTAGTCCGTTGCTTTCTCAACAAGCCGGGTCATTTGGTCAGGGTCGAACGGTTTCTCAAGGAAGTCATAGGCGCCGAACTTGATCGCCTCCACCGCCATCGCCACGTCACCGTGACCGGTAACCATAATCACCGGCAGGGAACTGTCGATCGCCATGAGACGTTTCAGGAACTGCATTCCGTTCATTCCGGGCATCTTGATGTCGCTGAGAACCGCTCCGGCATATTCAGAATCAAGAACTCCCAGCGCCTCCTCGGCACTGGGATATGCTTCGGCGTCAAACCCGGACAGAGCCAGCCATTGCTTGACTGACTGGCGCATATCCCGTTCATCGTCTATGATCGCGACCTTCATTGCCTCTGCCATGGTGGCCTCATTCGGCAGCTTCGGCGCTCTGGGCCAAGGGAAGATGCACCTCGAAAACCGCACCTCCGCTGCTGCGGTTGCGCGCGGTCAGCCTTCCCTGAAGATCCTTTACGATATCGGAAGATATCGCAAGTCCCAGACCTGTTCCTTCGCCCGGTAGCTTAGTGGTGTAGAATGGCTCGAACAGTGAGTCGAGGTTCTCGATTCCGGGGCCGTTGTCAAGCACAGCGACACTCGCGGTCCGGTCCGCCGAAAGAGTGATGGCGATCTTTGGACTGTCTTGGAGCTTTGTTGCATCGACTGCATTGCGCAGAAGGTTGACCAAAACCTGTTCAAGCCGCACCCGCCCTGCCATCACTATCACCGGATCATCTGGAAGATTGCAGGTCATGCTCACGTTTCGCTCTTTCAGCAATGGCTCCATCAGCGAGATGGCTGCACTTACACTGTCCCTCACGTCTGTCGGCGCTATGGCGTCGTTTCCCTTGCGGGCATATGATCTGAGCTCACGGGTGATCGTTCCCATCCGCTCGATCAACTCGTGGATTCGCTCCACACTTTGCATGGCATCCTTCAGCCGCCGCCTCTGAAGCAGCAGCCTAGCTCCCGCCAGGTATGTTCTCATCGCCGCGAGTGGCTGGTTCAGTTCATGGCTCACGCTCGCGGACATTTCACCCAGAGCGGCCAGTTTGGAGCTCTGGGCGATGGTCTGCTCGGCCACCTGCAGATTTTTCTCGGCCCGTTCCCGCTCTCCGATTTCCCGCATAAGCGAATCGTTCAGCCGGCGCAGTTCGGCGGATTCGCGCTGGAACAGAACTGACCGCGCGATTGCCCTCCTGCTGAAGAAATAGAACCCGCCAGCCAGGAGAATCGCAAACAGCATGATCTCGAGCGCCAGTATGGTGTTCACCGGTTCCCTTACGCCGACGTAGGAAGTGAAACTTACCATTCGCCAGCCGTGAAACGGTATGAGCCTTTCGACCATCATCAGTGTTCCGCTGCCATAGAGGCCTGTTGCGGGAATCGACGTCCAGTCGGCCGTGGCCTGGACCGTCTGCGCAATCGACGAGAGCGCCGGCATCGACAATAGGGCCTTTTCCCTTGACAAACCGCGCCATCTGGGTTCCGTCGCAAGAATGACCTGTCCCTGACTGTCGGTCACCATCGCCGCTTCGAAACCCGATGACCATGCCCGTTCGAAGCGGCGGAGGTTGGATCCAACGACAATCGCTCCGATCAAATCTCCGCCAGTCTCGACACGGCGTGAATGGACGAACTCTATAATACCGTTCTCACTGGTAAAGGCGTTGAATTCCGTATCATTGGAGCGTTGTGCCGAGACAAAGTAGGGATCTGATCGGTGTGCTGAACCGATGAGGTTGCGATCGGTCGCCGCAACAGTACGGCCACTCGAGTCCAGGAGCATGATCGACGCAACGCCGGTTTCCTGCATGATTTCGAGGATATGCTGGGAACTGATGGCAAAGTCGTTGGTGTTCAGTGCGCTTATGAGCTTGGGATCCCTTGAGAGCAGCAGCGTCACGACAGAACTTCGCTGCAGTTCGCTCAGAAGATTTCCGACAAAGAGCGCCTGACGCACCTCGGCGCGGCTCTTGATGGACGCGGTGTAACGCTCGGTCAGAAAGGAGTTGGTGATCCAGACCACTCCGACCGCAAGTGCCATGAACAGCACCAGTATACCTCGCGCCCTCCATGAAAGCCCGGTTCTCGCTCTGTCTCTGCCTGATGCGACTTGGACCATGTCTCGCAGAATAAGCCCACTCGGGCCAGCGCTCAAGCCGCAGGCCCTGCTTCGGTGACGGCAGAATGAAGGCCTGCGAACAGCGCCGCGCCGTCAGCGCATCCATGTGCCGGTTCGGCGGCGCGCTCTGGATGCGGCATCAGGCCGAGTATCCGACGGTTCGCGCTCAGAATGCCCGCAATGTGCGCTGCCGATCCATTGGGATTGTCAGCATAGGTGAACGCGATCCTGTCTTCTCCCTTAAGGCGTTCAATCAGGTCCGGATCCGCAAAGAAGTTTCCGTCGTGATGCGCGATGGGAAACACAACCTGCAGGTCTTTCCGGTATTCGCCGGTGAATGCGCTGTTCGTGGTGGCGACGTTCAGGCGCTCCGGCCGGCAAATATACCTCTGTCCGGCGTTTCGAAGAAGGGATCCGGGAAGAACGCCCATTTCCGTCAGAACCTGGAAGCCGTTGCAGACACCGAGGGCGTAGCCGCCTCGATCTGCATGGGCGATCAGGGCCCGGCAGACAGGAGACCGGGCCGCGATTGCGCCGCAGCGAAGATAGTCACCGTAGCTGAAACCACCGGGAACTCCGACGATGTCGGTTCCTGGGGGCAGATCGGTCTCCCTGTGCCAGACCATTTCCACGTGGGCGCCGGCATTCCGGAAGGCTACGGCCAGATCCCGGTCACAGTTTGACCCCGGAAAAACCAGAACGGCGACCTTCACCGGAACGTCCTTGTCTCGGCCGTCGCGCCCGGTCCAGACTCGCCGCAAGGGCGTAACAGGCGGAGAAATCCCGCCAAGGAATCTCGTTCACGAATCCGGCGGTTCCGGTTCTGCGCAATGCCCGGCATTGGCCGCTCAAGTTTACTCAGCGGGTGCCGGACGGCTGATTTCATGGGAACTCGATCTCGTAGCTTTCAATCACTGTATTTGCGAGAAGCTGGACGCACATGGACTCTACGGTTTCCCGCGCAGCCGCGCGGTCTCTGTCTGTCAATTCCAGCTCGATTACCTTTCCCTGCCGCACTTCCAGAATTCCGTCAAATCCCAAAGATCCAAGCGCGCGCCGCACTGCCTCTCCCTGCGGGTCGAGCACACCCTTTGCAGGCATCACCGTCACTCTGGCCTTCAAGCGCTGTCCCTCCATGTCCGCGGCGGGCTGGAACCGCCTGACCATACCGCAATTCGAGCTGTCAGTTGATTACATGCGGCTTGACTGCATGCGTTATGTTGGAGGGCAGTACTCCCAACCTCCGAGCTATTTCGGTGTAGGCTTCGGCCAGATTGCCCAGATCGCGGCGGAAGACATCCTTGTCGAGCTTTCGGCTCGAATCTATGTCCCAAAGCCGGCAGGAATCCGGGCTGATTTCGTCCGCCACGACCAATCTCTGAAAATCTCCGTCCCAGACGCGCCCGATCTCGAGCTTCAGGTCGACCAGCCGGATTCCAACCGCCAGCATAACGCCGCTTAGGAAGTCATTGCTCCGGAGCGCCAGCGCGATCATCTCGTCGAGGTCGTGCTGTCCAGCCCAGCCAAACGCAATCGCGTGCTCTTCCGAAACCAACGGATCGCCCAGTTCGTCGTTCTTCAGGAAAAACTCGACGATCGGACGCGGAAGCGCTGCGCCTTCCTCAATTCCGAACCGTTCGCAGATCGATCCGGCGGCGATGTTCCGGACCACAACCTCCAGCGGAATGATTTCGACCTGCTGGATCAGCTGCTCACGCATGTTGATCCGCTTGATGAAATGGGTGGGTACGCCGATCGTGTTGAGTCCGCTCATGAAATATTCGCTGAGCCGGTTGTTCAAAACCCCTTTACCATCGACGACGCCCTTTTTTTTGGAATTGAAAGCCGTCGCATCGTCCTTGAAATACTGAACCAAAGTACCGGGTTCCGGACCTTCGTATAGAATTTTGGCCTTTCCCTCATACAGTTTTTTTCGCCGCGCCATGGGTTCTCCGATCAATGGACGTCGTGGCCATCATGGCCGGTCCGTTTCGGGCTCCTATTAGGCCATGCCGGTACGACCCGCAAGGCCAGTCGCCTTCCATCGCCAGCGGACGCGGGCGAGCCACCTGCGCCAAGGGGATATTGTCGCAGCCGCAGAGCTTGCGGACAAGGCCGAGACTGACCATATCTGCGCTAACGGAATCCGACGCCAGAGGACTGAACGCATGACGACCTTCGATGACCGGGAAAGCGCCTTCGAGACCAAGTTCGCCCACGATGAGGAAATGAACTTCAAGGTCAGCGCAAGGCGCAACAAGCTGCTTGGACTGTGGGCGGCGGACCTGCTTGGCAAGTCCGGCGACGACGCATCCGCCTATGCCACGGAAGTCATCAAGTCAGACTTCGAAGAAGCAGGCGACGAGGATGTCTACCGCAAGGTTGCGGGCGATCTTGGCGACGCTGCCGACGAACAGACGATACGCACCAAAATGCGGGAGTTCCTTGCCGAAGCCAAGGAGCAGCTCCTGAGGGAATCCTGACCGGCGCGGACCGCACAAAGGTCAGCATCCCGCCGTTCCCGCAGGCCCTCCGGTTCCCAAGCCTGCGGAGGGCCTGACCCTACGGAATGGCGGGACGGAATGGCGGGCATTTCCCAAATGTGCGCCGAACCCGACGAAACGTTGCTGGTTCAGCGTCAGTTCCCGCTGAATTTCGGGCTTCCCTCCGCATGAATTGAAATCAATTTCATAATCATTATCGGAAATATGAATTTGCGTAATAATCAATCCGTTGGCATATGAGACATGATGGTCTCGTCGGGACCGGTGACAGCTGTATTCCAAGGACGTCAGCCCAATGAATCCCTTGGTTCTTTCCGAAATGCTGGAAACCCGCGGCTGGATACTCGCGGACGGTGCGACGGGCACCAATCTCTTCAACATGGGGCTTGCCGCGGGTGAAGCGCCCGAGCTTTGGAACGACTCGAGTCCGGAAAGGATACGCAAGCTATACAGAGGCGCTACCGATGCTGGCAGCGATATGTTCCTGACGAACAGTTTCGGGTCAAACGCCGCGCGCCTCAAGCTTCACGATTCCCAGTCGCGCGCCCATGAACTGAGCCGAATCGCGGCGGAGCTTGGCCGCGAAGTCGCTGACGCGGCGGGACGTCCCGTCATTGTCGCGGGGTCCATGGGACCAACCGGCGAAATCATGGCGCCGATGGGGGAGCTGACCCATTCCGAGGCGGTCGAGATATTCCACGAACAGGCCGAAGGGCTGAAAGCCGGCGGAGCCGATGTGCTCTGGGTGGAAACCATCTCCGCCGTGCAGGAGTTCAAGGCGGCTGCTGAAGCGGCCGAAAAAGCGGAAATGCCTTGGTGCGGAACAATGTCATTTGACACTGCCGGGCGTACGATGATGGGAGTCACTGCCGCAGAGATGGCGAGGCTTGTGGAAAAGCTACCATACGGTCCGTTGGCATTCGGAGCCAATTGCGGCGTCGGCGCCAGTGATCTATTGCGCACGATTCTCGGATTCGCAACGCATGAGACTTCCCGCCCGCTCATTGCCAAGGGCAATGCCGGAATTCCAAAATACGTCGATGGCTGCATTCATTATGACGGCACCCCCGAACTTATGGCCGAATACGCCGTTCTCGCGCGTGACTGCGGCGCGAGCATCATCGGTGGCTGCTGCGGCACGATGCCTGAGCACATCTCCAGAATGCGTTCGGCTCTGGAAAGCCGGCCACGCGGTCGTCGTCCGACACTGGAGAGAGTGTCTGAATTAATCGGCCCCTTCAGTTCCCCCGGAGACGGAATGACAGGTCCGACCAGCGAGCGGTCCACCCGACGCAGGCGCAGGCGCTGAGGGCGTGCTCCGATGCTAGAACAGCGACATCTGTTCGCCGCTGCGTACGGGAACGCGGAAGAGGTCGGTTCGGAGCGGCGCCAGCCGACGCCGCAGACCCAGTCGGGAACACGCAACCGCGAAACGCTGCGCGACCAGTTCCGCGAAGGGTCCTGTTCCAGTCATTCGCCTGCCCCAATTCGAGTCGTAGTCGCGGCCTCCCTGGGTATCGCGAACCCGGTTCATGACGCGCGCGGCCCGCTCGGGAAACCGCTCAACAAGCCAGGTACGGAAGAGTTCAGCGACTTCGAGCGGAAGGCGGAGCATAACATAACTGGCCGCAATGGCTCCTGCATCACGCGCGGCGGCCATGATCCCTTCCATCTCGTGGTCGGTGAGAGCGGGAACGATCGGCGACACCATCACGCGAACCGGACATCCTGCTTTGGTCAGCCGCTCGATCGTTCGCAGCCGTCGCGCTGGCGCGGGCACCCTCGGTTCCATTTTCCGGGCCACATCGGGATCGAGTGTCGTTACCGAGAGACCGACCCGCGCAAGGCCCGCCTGCCCCAGTTCGCCAAGGATATCGAGATCCCGTTCGATGAGAGTGCCCTTGGTAACGATTCCCACAGGATGGCGGAACTCCTGAAGTGTCTGCAGAATTTGCCGGGTGACACCGAAGTCGCGCTCGATTGGCTGGTAGGGATCGGTGTTGGTTCCGATCGCGATGACCTTGGGGCGGTAACGTCCGGAAGACAGTTCCCGTTCAAGCACCTTCGGCAGTTCCGGCCTTGCGATCAGC
>JAJEAY010000037.1 GCA_022824145.1 Rhodobacter sp.
CCCTGGATCATACGGGAAGATGCGCTGGACAGTCCGGAAGTTCTGGCCGCATTGGCCGGGAGAAGTCCGCTGACGGCGAACCCGGATCAGAAAAGCTTCGACTTTCAATGACATAGCGAAATGGGGTTTATGAACATGTCATCGTGACGGCGTCTTACGACCAAACCGCACGGATATGGTCGATCGACGGAACGCCGCTGCACACTCTGGCGCATGACCATTTCGTTATGGATGCCGCCTTCAGCCCTGACGGGAAAACTGTCGTGACCGGATCCGCAAGTGGAAAGGTCTGGTTCTGGGATGCCGGAAGCGGCCATCTGGTACGGACCACATGGGCGACAGGCGTTGTCTGGGGTTTGGACATAAGAAATGACGGTGCCGTAGCCGTGGCCGCTTCCACTGGACTGGGTGCAGGGCAGAAAGATCCTTTCTGGGACATCAACGGTGGAAGGACGGTCAAGCTGCCCCCGATCGAAGGAACGAGGATGAGAAACATTCCCGACGTTGCCTTCGGCCCCAGCGGAAACCGGCTGCTCTTCGTCGGAGACGTTGACGACCGGTTGGGTGAGGATGGAATCACTCTGCACTCGGTTGAGGAAGGGACAGCCGGCAAGCTGCTGAAGGTCTACCACGGACCGGACAGGAAAATCTGGGGCGTGGCATGGCATCCGTCGGGACGGATGTTTGCGGCGCGTGCGGGCAGCAAGGTGGTTGTCTGGGATGTGGACTGAATTCAGCCCATGCTGCCGGTCTCTGGCTGGCGGGACGCGGAAGAAAGGCAGGGTTTCAAGCAATGACGGAACTAGTGCCGTATGCAGCCAAGGAACTGGTTGCCGAACGACTGCAATTGATCTTTCCGGAAGGGACACCCAACCGGAACTACTGCATCCGCGACCTTGCCGCCAGCACGGTATTCACGATGCTGTATATCAGCGCGGTGGAGGGATCCGGCAGGTTTCTTGGCCCCGCCCATGTCTATCGAATGACCGATGCTCAGGCTGGCATGAAGGATGACAGAGACCGCCTTGGATATGCGGACGGCCTTCTGAAGAAGGGTTTCAGCGTGCCGGGCATGCGGTGGTACGCGGACAACACCCGCGAGCCGATCCGAGACGAAACGCTCAGGGAAGGCCTCGTCGCGATCGGCGCCGTCCGTCGCCGGGACGATCTCCCCACAACGTCCAGCCTTCCGAGATACGCGCTCAACGCTGAATTCGCCGCACTCTTCGATCCGGACATTGAAGTCGAAGCGCTGCCGGATGCCATCGACCGCTACCGAAAACGGAATCTCTCCAGGAGCGCATTGGCACGGATCAGGATCATGCAGGCCGGCGCCGCCGCAGGCACGGCCGGTATTCTTGTCACGTTCCCCAGCGGTGAGACGCGGCGGCTTGCCCCTGGTCCGAGCTCGGTCATCTCAAGGGCGGTCATAGAGGATTTCGCTGCCAGGTTCTTGGAAAATCCTGCGGTGCTGTGGCTGAGCGAAAGCGGCAACAAGGTCGTGGCACGGGATGACCGGCTGGCAAGGGATATTGGTTTGGACATCGAAGCCAGTCGCACACTTCCGGATCTGATACTTGTCGACCTCGGGCCGTCAGAACCCCTAATTGTCTTTGTCGAGGTGGTGGCGACCGACGGGGCCGTAACGCCACGGCGCCAGCAGGCGCTTTTCGACCTCACTGACCATGCAGGCTTCCCGCGCGGACAGGTTGCCTTCCTGACGGCCTATCAGGACCGGGAATCGGCAGGATTCAGGAAAACCGCATCTCTGCTGGCATGGGGAACCTTCGCATGGTTCGTATCCGAACCGGAAAGGGTCGTGATCCTCCGCGGCGCCTCTTCTAGGAGCGTACGGCTTCACGAGCTTCTGCATCCTTAGCCCGGATATCTCACCATAAAGTAGAGCTGGTGCGGGATCAGGAAACCGCGCTTAGGGCGCTGCTGCGGGACAACCCTTCAACGGACACCATCGAGGTCCGGGCCACCGTCCTGAGGCTCTGCGCCGCCGAATACACCCGCGGGGCACCATCAGGTCCATGCGCAGGCTCGGATTGGAGTACGTAAAGCCGAAGCCACTCCCCCGGCAAGCTGACACGGAGGCGCAGGAAGCGTTCATTCGGAATTACCAACGGATTGTGCCTGGCATGTTTCCGGACGAAACGCCGGTTTTCGCCGACTCCGTCCACCCGGAATGCCAGAATCGGCCCGCCCGGCCTATGGCTGGCCGTTCCCGCTGAAACGCCCGCCGTTAGAACCACCGCCGGACGGCAGAGGCCGGACCTGCGGGGTGGCGCTGTACTTGGAGAGGATGATGGTCACAATGTTGGTGGGTGGGCGCACCGGTGCCGGAACCGCCCTGATACTGCTGCGGAAACCTAGGCGGGAATGCAGGGACGACCGCGCGACCCACGTCTTCCCAGGCCCAATGCCCGGTACCGCCATGCGAAGGCTCTTAAGCGGTTCCTGGAACGGCCGCGGTCCGCATACAGCTTCACTTCCCGCCTCTCTGGCTCCAACCCGGCGCGATCGGGGCGGCTGTTGGGTGCCATGCATCGCCACGTGACCCACAGCCGACTGCATGCCGGCTTTCGTCAGTTCGCCGAGGCGACCTCCTCAGCGTCGTCAGGGAAACCCTTCTCCGAAAACGGGAGGAAATCGCGGATTCCCTCACCGACAGCTTTCGGGTGATCGCCCATGGCCGGTAACGGATGGTTGGACAGGGGGAGGAAGCTCTTCCTCGTCTGCCGCCCGGTGCCGCCGCAGCGGACGAATCAGGCCAAAAGACAGGCGAATTCAGTTCACCAAGCATAAATAAAAATGGACGGAGGGCCGTAGCGCAATCTGCCGTGGCATTGAACTTCAGTGAAGCCAAATCGTCCCTCTATAGGACGGCGACCGACAGCAACGGGATCCGGTCAACCCGAGCGACGGGGAACGTATTGTTCGGGTGACTTAGATGACCTGCAACATGCTCACATCACCCATCCGGGAAGCGGCGGCAAGCCTCGAGTCCCCGGTGACCGCAATTCGCAAGTAAGCTCATGCCTGCTGCACAAGCGGATTCACATTCTGCGTCCAATTCGCCAATTCAGCCGCCCAGCCACATCCACAACATCTTGTGGCACCTGAACAAAGGCAGTAAGCCTTTCTCCTGGCTCCGAAAGGGAGCAGGAGACTTTCACGACGAACCATGGCATGTCCCTTTATGCCAAGATGCCCTTCTGACACGACACATGAAAGTGATTTCTGCTCCTAGCCAATGACTTACGGAATCCGAATCAAAGACATGAAGACACGGGCCGCATGAACAACGACCGACCCCTGCTTGGCGTGTTTCTCATGGTTGGGTTCGCGCTCACCGTGCCTGGAATTGACGCTCTCGCGAAACTTGCAGGCGACTTCATTCCAGTCGGGCAAATCGTCGCCTCCCGCTTTTGCATCCAGGCGGCGCTGCTTCTGCCGATCGCCCTCCTAATTGGACATCTTCGGCTTCCGTCGCTCCATGAAGCCCTTTTGCATGCCGCGCGTGCAGCTCTCATTATTACTGCGACCGCAATGTTCTTCACTGCATTGAGATTCATGGCCATCGCAGACGCGATCGCGATCTTTTTCGTCGAACCCTTCATACTGACCCTGCTGGGCGCTGCCATTCTTGGTGAGCGGGTCGGCTTGCGCCGGTTGATGGCCTGTATGACCGGCTTTCTAGGAGCGCTGCTGGTCATCCGGCCAAGTTTTGCAGCTGCCGGAACTGTCGCGCTGCTCCCACTTGGGACGGCAGTCTGCTTCTCGTTCTATTTGATTCTAACCCGATACGCTGCAAGGATGCTCCATCCGGTCGCGCTGCAGGCATGGACTTCACTCGCGGCTTCGGCGCTGGTATTGCCCGTGCTGGCGGGATTTCAGGGATCAGGTTTTGGCCCGCTTGAGCTGAAGATGCCGGAAGGCAGATACTGGGTTTATCTGGCTGGAGTCGGGATCGGATCAACCCTAACCCATTTGATGCTTTCGGGGGCCCTGCGCTTTGCTCCCACCGCAACGTTGGCACCTCTGCAGTACCTTGAGATCATTGCGGCTACGATACTCGGTTACCTGATTTTCTCAGACGTTCCGGATGCCCAGGCTGTGGTCGGCGTGGCGGTGATCGTCTGCTCTGGCCTGTATGTCATCTGGCGTGAACGCCGCCTTGCCGGGGAAGAGGCGTAATCGCACATAGCTGCGTCTCGGAACTGCACGGAATCGCCAGTGACGAACTTGAAGCAGGTTCCCCTTGTCCAACCCGTAGCCAGGCCTCAGCCAAGAAGCGAGCGAACCGCCGGCCCGAGCGCCGACCGCGGAAGGATTACGAGCATGCCTCGGGCTTCCGGCCGCAGAACTACGATATCGGAAGCCGCAATGTTCGAGGTTCCCACTCTCCCGGTGGGATCAAAAACCAGTCCGGCTGTGGGCCAGGTCAGACCCGCACTGAAACAACGCATCCGCGCCAATGGAAACAGGGACACGCGGGTTCCTGCAATGAGTTCAAGTTTCAGTTCTGCAGGCAGGTGAAAGCATATGTCATGCTCGCCAATGACGATGGTTCGGCGGTCGGAGTTTCGTATCAGTGAGTTGTAGGTTGCCAGTTCATGGTCGACTCGCCTTCCTGTGAACCCAACCGCTAACACCAGCGGAGCTGCGATGTGACGCAGCGCCTTGTCAAAGTCCGTGGTCTCCTGCTCTGGAACATGATGAAGGCGATCACGTGGAATTCGCTTCCTCACATCGTCCTCAAGTGAGTCGAAGTCGCCGATGACCGCGTCCGGCAAATGTCCTAGGGACAGCGCGGTTGCCGCACCTCCGTCGGCCGCAACAAGCATCGACCCAACCATAAGGGCTTCATTCAGATCCGCGCCAAGCAGATCTGATCCACCTACCAGCGTGACAGGATTCGCAGAGCGAACAATCGGGGTTGCCATATCTGAATCATCCATCTGCCGACGAACCTGTTGCAACACTTATTCGGACGACTGAAGCAACCCGAACGTGCCGATCTTTTCAGGGAATTGTCGGGTCATTCCGGTTTGTTCGTTTCCGGGTCCGGTTTTCCGATCCCCCGGAACACGGATCGAAACGGAATCACCCAAAGCACGCCCAGGCATACGTAAACCGCAAGCTCCGCAAGGAAGCTCAACCGGTCGAACCAGCCGATTACGGTGACCGCGGCAACAATGTAGAGTGGAAAGCCGATCAGAAGAATCACCAGCGACCAGCGACGGCGGGATCTGTAGCTGAGCGCCATGGGCTGTCTCCATCTATGCTGTCTTCGAACCGACGTCACCGCACAGGGGAACCATTCCGGAAAATCGCGGGAATGTCCGCGTAGGATCAGTCCACAAACGGATCGGTAACCAGGATTGTATCATCGCGTTCCGGCGAGGTGGAGAGCATTGCCACCGGGCATTGGATCAGTTCCTCGATGCGCCGAACGTATTTCACCGCCGCTCCCGGAAGGTCGGCCCAAGACCGCGCGCCCGCGGTAGATTCCGTCCAGCCCAGCATACGCTCATAGACCGGCACGCATCGGATCTGAAGGTCGGCTGCAGTCGGAAGGTGGTCGAGGCGGTCGCCGTCAAGTTCGTATCCGGTGCATATCTTCAGCGTCTCGAAACCGTCCAGCACGTCGAGCTTTGTAAGTGCAATTCCGTTCACGCCGGACGTCGCGCAGGCCTGGCGGACCAGGCAGGCGTCAAACCAGCCACACCGTCGCTGCCGGCCCGTTGTGGTCCCAAATTCCTTTCCGCGGTCTCCCAGTCGCTGACCATCAGAGTCAACCAGTTCGGTCGGAAACGGCCCTTCACCCACCCGAGTGGTATAGGCTTTCACGATACCAAGGACGAAATCGATTGCCCCAGGGCCGATACCAACTCCCGTAGCCGCCTGACCCGCGATGACATTGGAGGAAGTAACGAACGGATAGGTGCCGAAGTCGATGTCGAGCAGTGATCCCTGCGCACCCTCGAACAGAATGCGCCGACCCGATTTCCGTGCCTCGGTCAGGATCTTCCACACCGGCGCCGCATATGGAAGTATGCGCGGAGCGATCTCGTTAAGCGCCGACAGCAATGCCTCGCGGTCCACAGGTTCCAGCCCCAGACCGTTGCGCAGCGCATTGTGATGAATCAGCGCCCGGTCCATACGGAGCTTCAGCGTGGCTGCATCGGCAAGATCGGCCACGCGAATCACCCGGCGCCCGACCTTGTCTTCGTAGGCAGGACCGATGCCCCGGCCGGTCGTTCCTATTTTCGCTACCGAAGTCTGCTGCTCGCGGGCGCGATCAAGTTCTCCGTGAAACGGAAGGATAAGCGGCGTGTTCTCGGCAACTTTCAGCGTTTCCGGCGTTATGTCGACACCCTGAGAACGGATTTCGTCGATCTCGGCGACAAGATGCCAGGGATCCAGGACCACGCCGTTGCCAATTATGGAGAGCTTTCCTTCGCGCACGACTCCGGACGGAAGCGCGTGCAGCTTGTAGACCGTCCCGTCAACAACCAGGGTATGGCCGGCATTGTGCCCTCCCTGGAATCTGGCGATGACGTCAGCGCGCTGGGACAGCCAGTCGACGATCTTGCCCTTACCCTCGTCACCCCATTGGGTGCCGACAACGACAACGTTGGCCATGGCCCATCCTCATGCTCCCGAAAGGCCGCACCGGTATATCCCCTCATGCACAACGCCGAAACCTCGAATCGCCAAGTATCGTCCGGATTCAGGATGCACAGTTAAAATCTGGCGGGACATGGGCGATTGATGTCCCACATTTCAGACTGAAGCGGGGTGTCAAATGCGCGGCAATCGTGCGTGGCGCCTACATCTTCTGAGGATCGGCAGATTGCGCCACAGTCCTTCGAGAGCGATGCGCCGCAATCGAACACCGTCCCTTCACCTTCCCTGGCAGTTTCAGCACTGGCGGGAACCGCAGTCCCGGCACACAGAGCGCAAGCAGCCAGACCACATCTTCTGGCGGAAAGCGGATACCGGGAAACAAGCGGCGACACCGGCCCACAGATCCGCGTCCAGAACAGCAAAAGAGCGGGCCTCCGGCTTCCAGCAAACACCTTAAACCACGGAATCTTTCCTATCCGACCCTACGATTCCCTGTCGAATGCGATCGCGGAGCAGCGCCAGCGACGTGACGTGCATCCATCGGACCACGGGAACAGGCGCGTTTTCGGGCGCAGCAATGACAAACGTGACTTCGGAGGCCAGCACATAGCACCGGTTCCCGCAGATGCGGCGGGAGGATCCCGTCGGCCTGCCCGGAAAAACGGAGAGAACTGTTCACCAGGAACAGGAAGTGGCGTGCCGGAAGCAAGCAGTTTACGCTGAGCCGATTTGCGCCTGCCATACCGGGCGTTACGGGTTGCAGGTGATTGGAGGAACCATTAAATGCATCCTGCCGCGTCCACCACAGGCCTGCCGATATGGAAAACGTCTTCCTTGTGATCCTTCTGATCCTTGCGCTTACACTGATCGGGATAGTGCTCATCCAGCGATCCGAGGGCGGTGGCTTGGGTATCGGTGGCGGAGGTGGCGTTGTTTCAAGCCGCTCTGCGGCGACTGCGCTCGGAAAACTCACCTGGATACTCGGTGCCGTCTTCATGGCGATATGCCTGGCGATGACAATCCTGGCCGCGCGCGAAGGAGCCAACCAGTCCGTCATCGACGGCCTCGAAAGCCTTGATGCCGAGTCGACGATTACGATCCCCGGCGCGGACGATCTGCTTCCGCCGCCGATTGAGACCGGCAGCGGGTCGGAAACACCGCCACGCGCGGATTGACCGCGTCCGATGCCGGGCCTTTTGGCGGGCCACATTCCAGCCCGTCCAACGCCTCGGGAAACGTCAGGCTGCTGCCGCGATCGTTCAGTTTGAGTGAGTGACGGCCGCAAAATGCGGCATCGCGGCCCAGTCCGGCAATGCGCATGTCCTCAGACCCTGCAGGATGAACATGCCTGCCACCAAAGCACCACCGCGCTCACGCCCTGAAGCCTCCCATGCGTCAAGGCTCAGATCACCCTCAGAAGATCACCGGACCAGGAACGCGGCCCGGAAGATTCGGTAGCCGCAAATTTTGAGACTTTTCCATAGCTTGCGGATTGATTGAATGGTTGCCACTTCATTTTGCGATTTGGTTGCGCTCCGTTTCGATTCATGGTAGGTCTTTAATCCCGTGGACATGCGGAGTCTTCCGACCGATTCCAGCACGGCGCAGGCGAGCGAACACGGGAGCCATAGCTGAATGGCACGATTCATCTTCATTACTGGCGGTGTGGTTTCAAGCCTCGGAAAAGGTCTGGCGTCGGCCGCCCTAGGCACCCTGCTGCAGGCCCGGGGATTCACTGTACGACTCAGAAAGCTCGATCCCTATCTCAACGTCGACCCCGGAACCATGTCGCCGTTCGAGCACGGTGAAGTCTTTGTAACGGACGACGGGGCGGAAACCGATCTGGATCTCGGGCACTATGAGCGTTTCACGGGCGTTTCCGCGCGCCGGGCGGACTCGGTCTCGTCGGGCCGAATTTACTCCAACGTTCTCGAGAAAGAACGCCGCGGCGAATATCTCGGAAAAACGATACAGGTAATTCCGCATGTAACAGACGAAATAAAGCGGTGGATTTCCACTGACGAAAACGAATCGGACTTCATGCTGTGCGAAATCGGCGGCACTGTGGGCGACATCGAAGGGCTGCCGTTTTTTGAAGCGATTCGGCAGTTCGCCCAGGACCGCCCTTCGGAGCAATGCATATTCATGCACCTGACGCTGCTTCCCTTTCTGTCAGCAAGCGGTGAGCTGAAAACGAAACCCACACAGCATTCCGTCAAGGAACTCCGCATGATCGGGCTCCAGCCCGACATACTCGTCTGCCGATCCGAAACGAAGATTCCCGAAAAGGAACGGGCGAAAATCGCGCTGTTCTGCAACGTCCGACCCGACGCCGTGATCCCGGCTTATGACCTGAAGTCAATCTATGAAGCGCCGATGGCCTACCACGAAGCCGGGCTCGACCAAGCCGTGCTGGATGCGTTTCGCATCAACCCGGCGCCAAAACCGAACCTGGACCGCTGGATCGACATCGAGGACCGCATCCACAACGCCGAAGGTGAGGTACGGGTCGCGATAGTTGGCAAATACACACTGCTTGAAGACGCATACAAATCGATTGCAGAAGCACTGACGCATGGTGGCATGGCGAACCGGGTCAGAGTGAATTCCGACTGGATTGACGCGGAAATCTTCGAACGCGAGGATCCGGTTCCATACCTCGAACCCTACCAGGCGATCCTGGTACCCGGCGGATTCGGCGAACGTGGCACGGAAGGGAAAATCAAGGCAGCTGAGTTCGCGCGGACGCACAAGGTTCCATACCTCGGCATCTGTCTTGGAATGCAGATGGCGGTTATCGAGGCGGCAAGGAACCTGGCCGGAATGAAGGACGCAGGCTCAGAGGAGTTTGACAGCGGAACCGGAGAAAAAAGCATTACGCCGGTAGTCTATCACCTGAAGGAATGGATTCGGGGCAACGAGAAAATCGAACGCAGCGTCACCGATGACAAAGGCGGTACGATGCGGCTTGGCGCGTACCGGGCCACGCTGGCGAAAGGAACACGGGTTGCCGGAATCTATGGCAGTGCCTCCATCGATGAACGCCACCGCCACCGCTACGAAGTCAACGTGCGCTACAGGGATGCTCTGGAAGGACTCGGGTTGAGGTTTTCCGGCAATTCGCCTGATGGCAGGCTGCCGGAGATTGTGGAGTGGACAGACCACCCTTGGTTCATCGGCGTGCAGTTCCACCCTGAGCTGAAGTCACGGCCATTCGCTCCCCATCCGCTTTTTGCGGATTTCGTGCGGGCAGCGAAGGAAATGTCCAGACTGGTGTAGCCGCGCGGAACGAAGGACCGATACCGGCTCCGTATGGATCCGGGAAGTCAATGCACTCCGGAACCCGGTTCCGCATACGAGGACTGGTCCTGAACCTTGAACTCACCCTTTCGCGCCATGTTGTCTGTGGCTATACTCATTAAATGTTCAGCGAACTGCTCTCACGACTGACACGGCCGGAACCGGAGCCGCTCCCTGAGCCAGACGCCCGTCAGGCGCTGGCAGCGCTGCTGGTTCGGGCCGCGCGCTCGGATGGAGACTACGCAAAAGACGAAGTATCCCGAATTGACCGGATACTTGCAGCGCGGTACGGGCTGTCACCCTTTGAAACCCCCCGTCTGCGCGCCGAAGCCGAGACGCTTGAAGCGGAAGCCCCGGACACAGTCCGTTTCACCCGGGCAATTAAGGACGCGGTTCCTTACGAGGACAGGGAAAGTGTCGTCGAGGCGCTTTGGGAGGTGGTGCTGGCCGACGGACTTCGCGACCACGAAGAGGATGCGTTCCTTCGACTGGTGGCCAACCTGCTGGGTGTCAACGACCGCGACAGCGCACTGGCGCGCAAACGCGTCACGACGCGCATGGCATGATCGCAGGCCTTCCGATGTATGATCGGCCTGATACATTCGGGGCGAACGATCGACTTTGGAACCTCGCAAGAGAAGCGCTTGCCGACCGCGGAATCGCGGCGCCGGAGCGGCTCACCCGCGGAATCGACACGTGGACGCTCTGGCTCCGCCCCGATCTGGTTCTGGCCCAGACCTGCGGACTCCCCTATCGCACCGCCCTGCAGGGAAAAGTGGAACTCGTCGCAACTCCGGTACTCGACCTGCACTGCGAACCGGGATTCTACTTTAGCGAAATTGTCGTCCGAACCGACGACGTCCGCTCGACTCCTGCGGAATTCGCAGGCGCTCGGCTGGCGGTCAACGACAGATGCTCGCAAAGCGGATGGACCGCGCCGTTGGAATGGGCCGCCCGAAACGGGATTGGTTTCGGCAATACGATGCTCACAGGGTCACATTTCGACTCATCCCTTGCTGTGGCCAAAGGAGACGCTGACCTCGCCGCGCTCGACGCGCTGAGCTGGAAGATGATCGAACGCTGGGACGCCCACGCCCCGAACCTGCGGGTGATGGACCGCACCTCACCTACACCTGCCTTGCCGTATATTTCCGCTGCCGGCAGTGACAGCGACCTGATCCGGCAGGCGCTGCGCGACGCTGTCGCCGATCTGCGCCCCGAAGACCGGCTCTCTGTGGGCCTCAAAGGAATCACCTGGGTTTCCGCTGAACGATATCTTGAGGTCGCGACCCCGCCTCAGGCGAATTAGCGGACCCAAGCAGCGAGCAATCCGAAATCAGCCATTGCAATTACCGGGAATTCCTTCCCAAATCGGCTGAAGTGTACGACTCAGCGATACAGCCAGTGACAGACTCCGCCACAC